>CAMCYN010000036.1 GCA_945883955.1 Akkermansia muciniphila | reverse complement strand
GACCAGAGACGGGCGGGAGGAAATTGAACTCCTTTTTGGGGATTAGCCGCAAAGGAATAAAATGGGTTCCGGGACAGAAACCATGATGGGTATCGAACGGTACTGAAAACCGGGGGCTGCCCGAGCGGAGTTTTTCGGGGGGCGCGCTGACTCTCGCGAGAACTCGCTGCGCCCATTGTACTCCAGGCATCGGTACCTTGGAATGGGGGCGTCAGGGTTACTCTTTGGCCAAAGCGTTTTGTCGGTTAGCCAGCGGAATCGCGACGCGGCCTCCGGCGAGTCGGTGCGAGGCGAACGTCGCCTGGATCATTTCGACGGTGGTCCGTCCGGCTTCCGGTCCGCAAAGGGGCTCGCGATTTCCTTCGATGGATTCGAGAAGGTCTTCGACCGGTCCCCGATGGCCGGCGACGAGCTCCCTGATATTTGCGAGCGGTTCGGGTGTGCCAAGTCCCGCGCTAGTGAGCGGCACCCAAACGCGTGTCTCCGCCACTGGCTTAAACGGATGGCCGCGCATGACATGCACCAACGGTTCCGAATCGATCCGAAGATCCACGATTCCGCCCGTGCAGACGACCTGCACTCCGAAGTTGGCGCCGGAGATGGCGCCCCCCTTTTTGGAGGCGAAAAATAGCGGGACACCACTTTCCATCTCAAACCGCGCCTGGATCTCGTCTCCGACGATGAGTCCCACGCCTTCGTCTCCCTCGTGGATATCCGTGTCGGCTGCAGGGCGGCCGCGTTGGAAAATGGAGGCGCTGCAAGCCTTGGGAGGGCCTGCAAAAACCGTCGCAAGGTTTAGCACATGCGACCCCAGCACCCACAGATCGAGGCCGCCGCCGCGTTGATCCTCTTTGCCCCGGGCGCGGATTTCGAGTGGTGTGCCGAGCTCGCCCGAACCGACCATGTCGGCGACGACTTTCAGCGCGGGGTGGTAACGGTTGCGATGGGCGAGAGCGAGTTTGACGTTCCGTTCGAGGCAAAGCCGGACGATGTCGTCGGCTTCGGCTGGGGTGCGTACGAACGGCTTTTCCATATAAATGCCGCGTGCACCCGACTGGATCGCGGCCCGAAGCATCTCATGGTGCAGACCGATTTGCCGGGGACAAACGGCGACGACATCGGCTTTGACCTCGGCGAGCATCTCATGAAAGTCCGCGAATGTTCTGGGAGTACCGAGGCGTTTTTGGGCCGCCGCCAACCCGGCAGGATCCGGGTCGGCGACACCCACAATTTCTGCGCCGGGCGTTTTGAGCCAAACGGTGTCGATACCGTGGCCGTAGTTGCCTTTTCCGGTGTGGCCGATGATTGCGACACGAATGTGTCTGTGGGGACCGGCTGCTGCGAGCGCCTTAACGGAACCCTTGGGGAATAGTCCCGCCGTGAGTAAGGCGCTGGAAGAGCGGAGGAATTGGCGACGGCGCATCATGGAAGGAAATGGTAGCACTCGGGGTGCCAATCCCTTGCCTCGCTGCCTGGATGCTCATGCCAATAAAGAAGCAGATAGCGACGGGGCGTATGCCGGTAGCCATGTAAGTGCTGATTTTTTGATTACATTAATAAATATAAGCATGTAATGGCATGGTGTGCACAATCGGCATGTAGGTAACACGCCAAAGATTATCAATATGTCACCGCTCTGTGCCGTAGTTTTACCTCGAACCCAGATGTGTTCCATTGCGAATCGGTCTGGCGGTGTGTCACGATTCCCGGGCGGTTGCTTCGGCCGCTGCCAGTTGGAGTGTGAAGGCTGGTTCCTGAACTCCGGGGCGACAATTTCGTCTTAGCGTTGAAAACGCTGATTTATTCCCATGCTTAAGCAAAATTCAATTCGAGATATTCCCGGCGATCGTCCGCGATTGTGGATGTTAGATGATTGTTTAGACGTTATCGTCTGGTTTGAGCCTGATGGATCTATTTACGGCTTCCAGTTATGTTATGACAAAACCGAGAATGAAAAATCGATTACGTGGAACCATAACGGACACTTTTCGTATCATCATATAGACTCGGGAGAGTCCGATCCGGGGGATTATAAAAAGACGCCTGTGCTCCTTGTTGGTGCGGATTTTGATCACAGGTATGCGCGGGACCAGTTCCTGATACGTTCCTTTCATATTCACTCGCGCCTGGTGGACTTTATTTGTGAGAAATTAAACCAGGCGTATGCCCTGGCCACGAAACTTCCCTTCGACGATATGCCCACACCGGATACGGCCGGGTTGCGTTTGGAAATTGAAGGGTTACCCGAGTAAAATGAAGAACTTCGTAGGTTTTATCCTCTCAATCGTTTTCGTCGTAGTCTGCTGGATCAAACGGCCGTTCGGTGACGCAGTTCCCAAGACGCCAAGCTCCGACTCTGTCGGGTTCTTTGACGCGGGCATACCCCCGGCCTCCACGCCCCGCCCAGTATCCAATCCGGTGGGTGCCTCGGCCATTTCTCCGCATCCCGCCCAGCAGGCGCAAGCCCGGGCTATGGCACTTTATCCGTCGCTTGCGGTTGCCGATTCCGCGCTGAACCGCAAATTCCTCGCCCTATACAAAGAAGCTCAATCGACGAATCCTCGGCTCTTATCGCAACCGGACTGGCCTCTTCAGCTCGTAAAACAGGCGGCGGCAGCACAGGAAGCCGATCCTCGTTCCCGGGCGCCTGGTTCTGGGGGGACAGGTTCTGGGGGTACTGGTTCTGGGGGCCAGCAGGCGATCGGGGGCCAACCAACCCCTCAAATGCGGGAGAGCCCCAAAGTGGCCCAAACGCAGAATGTTCCTGCTGTCGCGCCGATCCGAACCAAGAAAAGCGTCACAGTCTATACCTCCGCCCATTGCATCTACTGTAAAAAGGCCAAAGATTATCTTACTGCGAAGGGTGTCTCTTTTCAGGAGGTAAATATTGAAACCTCCAGCTCGGGCAAGGCAGCCTTCAAGAGGCTGGGTGGGAATGGTGTCCCGCTTATCATGGTAGGCCAACAGAAACTCTCCGGATTTGATCCGGCAGAACTGGATCGTTTACTCCGTTAAAGGCTACATAATTCGAGTCGATAAAGAATCGGTTGAGCGGAGGTGTGTAAACGATCGGTCTGGGGGTAATTTCAGGTCAGACGACTGGACTGTTATCTCTGCTATTTAATCTGGGAATTACTGTAGCAATAAACCGCTAAGCGCTAATCGCGTTCGACTGGTTTTTCGCCGTAGTTGGCCAGAGTCTGGCGGGCGTATTCGCAGATCTGGTGGGCCAAATCGGCCGGCTCTAGCACCGTGGCGTGATTGCCCCAACCCAGAATCCAGCGTTCCACCTCGGTGGTGCTGCTCAACAGCAGCGAGATTTCTATCCCGCCATCCTCCAGGGCCACTTCCGTCTGACTGCTGTGCCACAACCGTTCCCGCACCGAAATGGCCGCCCAAGCGTCAAACCGGACACGGACTTTGCGCGGAGTGCCCTGCGTGTGGAAAATCCCGAACGCGTTTTTCATAAACTCCGCCGCTGAAAAGTTCGCTGGCCGCACGAATTCGCGATCCGAGAGCTGGATGCCGCTGATCCGGCTGAGTGCAAAGATGCGCATAGCTTTGCGGTGGCAATCATGGGCGAGCAGATACCACACGGAATCCACGCAGGTGAGGTGGTAGGGATGCACAATCCGGGGTTCGGCGGAGTTTTTACCGCGGTTTGTGTAATGAAAACCCAGCTCTATCCTTTCCAGAATACACCGCGAGATGGTCTCAAAATCGTCAGGCCGAACCCGGCTGACACCTCCGTCCCGGAAGGAAAAAGCCTCCTCGATTTTACTTTCAACCAGACTGAAGCGTTCGTCGCAGCTCCCGGTAACCTTTTTGCAGATGTCGCGAAAAGCCGTCTCCATGGAGGTGCCGTTGAGGTGGGCCATGGCTTTTTGGGCGAGGAACAGAGAGCTGATGTCCGCAGATAACGGGCCGGTGGGGAGGATTTCCGAGACGTTGGCCGGTTTTGCGCCGAGGGTTTGCCACACGTAATGCCAGCGGTGTTCGGCCGCAATATACTGCGGATTGTAATTAAGCTCATCGCGCAGAAAACGGATCACCCGGGTAATGGTTTTCGCGCTGGTCCCGATATGCTCCGCGATCATGTGAGTGGTCAGCTGTTTGCCTGGAGCGGAGTGGGCGATGAGTTTGTTCACCTCGAGCAGGCGTAGGAAAAAGGAGGAGCTTGGGACAGGCATGGCTGGGTGCGGGCTGGAGACTGGGCTGGCGTGGGGTGCGTAGGGATTTGGAGACTGAACGCTTGGGGGACTTTACCAGCGGGGGTAGGCCAAATGCGGGGTACCCCTAAAAAATGTGACGATTCCAGGGCCGGACATTTGCAGAAGACGGGAGCTTCTCTGACCAACCTCCCCGACTCCCCTCCCGTGGGCTCTCCGCAGGTTGGGGGTGTTATCCTCGCGGGTGACAGAGGGTCTGTTGGTGGAGCGGGATGTGTGGTAGAAATTGGTCATTTATGACCGAATTAGAAGCGAGCCTGCAGGGGTGGATGGAGCTCAGTGTCGACGAGGTGTTCGATAACTTTAACGCATTGGAGCCGGATCGGCAGTTCGACTCCGGGTTTAAGGATACCCGGTTCCTTTATATTCCAGGCGCAAGGGCGGACCGGGTGTTACTTGTGGCTCACGCGGACACTGTTTATGACGATATTCCAGGCTATCAGGCGTCGATAGAATATACCGGGGGTGTTTATTCCTCAAAATTAGCGGATGCCGGTATCGGAGCCGATGACAGGGCCGGGTGCGCGCTTCTTTGGGAACTCAATGATTTGGGTCATTCGTTATTAATTACCAGTGGGGAAGAGAAGGGGTGTATTGCAAGCCTGGCGATTGCCGGGCAATACCCGGGGCTGATGGACGAGCTGAACGGGCACCGGTTTATGGTGCAATTCGACAGGCGTCACGCCCGGGATTATAAGTGTTACGATGTCGGGACGGATACTTTTCGGGCGTTTATAGAAGCGAATACCGGGTACACGGAACCCGATCGTAAAGCGTCCACGGATATCCGGGTATTAGCACGGGATATTTGTGGGGTAAATGTAAGTGTCGGTTATTATAACGAACACACGCCGCAAGAGACGCTGGTTTTCAGCGAATGGCATCACACGCTGGAGACGGTGCGGAGGTGGTTGTCGCAACCGGATCTGCCGCGATTCGAGCGCCGCGCCGACGCCGGGGAGTAAAGAGAGCGGGGGCCGGGTCGGACAGATGAGAGATGACATGAGGTTGTTGAGCCACGTGAGATCCCGAGAGCTTCAAAGCGATGACAACCTCCACACGCTTCCAATCCAGTCCCGACCATGGGGTGAGTCCGAAGACGGTTTTTGAAATCGAGACCCGGCCTTTTCACGCGACGAATGACGGCAAAGGTGTGGCCGTGCGCGAAATTTTGCCTGATACGGTCTGCGTTGCGGTGCGGGAGGCGAGGGGCACGGTTCTACGTGTGCGGGGAGCCGCGCGTCGGGTCCGCGCAGTGACCCGAGCGCGGCTCAGTGGCAGTGCACGGTGATCATCGAATCGAACACGGATTCGCGGATCCAGCGGATGGTGTGAGGGTGGGCTGTGGGGAAGAAGTTATCGACGATTCCGACAAAGCGAGCCCCCTCAATGCGGTCGAAGCCGACGCCGAGGACCTCGTGTCCCCAGGAAAGCTCGGGTTTGTGGGGAAGGCGGACCACGCAGGAGAGGAGCGCGGGACGGCGTTGCTGGATTTGGGTTTCGAACAGGGGTGCTTTGAAAGGGATGCAGTAGATTTTCGCATCGATGCCGTGTTCGGAGGCGTCCTTGCGGAGGGATTCGGCGAGATCATCGGGGAGTGCCCCGCTGAGGGGCATGCCGTTGTCGGTGTAGCCCGAAATGTCGGGAAAAGTCCCCATGTGCATGCGGTGGCGGAGACGGAGGGTGGCGGATTGAAGGGCGGCCGACGTGGATGGGGTGTCGCTTGTCGGGAGCCATTTTGAAAAGCCTTGAAGGGCCCAGAATCCAATGAGCGATCCGCCTGCGGTGGGAACGCAACCAGAGGCGACTTGAGGGCCGGTGGCGTCGGCTTTTTCGGGAGTTGGAAATTGCTGCAGATTCGGAACCGAGGGAATGAGGACTCCGTTTTTCGGGGAGGGCGGCGTGGGAAGATCGAAGGCGAATTCGTGGAGAGTCAGAGCGGCGTCGGTTTCGAGCATGAGATGGCCGATGGCCTTTTTTTCAGGGGAGAGGAGGGTGAGGTGCCAGACCGGGGGAAGTCCGGTGGGGTAAATCTGGCCGGATTTTTGCGAGACAACGCGGGGAGAAGACAGCACGACAGGCGTCTCCAGAAGTTGGGAGCAGAGAAGGCGGGCGCGGGCAGTGACGGCTTCCAGGGCGGCGAGGGGGGGTGGGTTTTTTGCCTTGGCAAAAAGCGGAGAAAGGAGCCCTGTGAGGAGGAAGAGGGCGGTGAGGCATAGGGCACCGCGGAAGGTGCTGGTGCGGGCAGGAAGCGCGTGGCGGGCCATGGGTTGTGTGGGGATTGAGTTTGACGTGCTGCGGCAATGCAGACTTCCCCGGACGCACGCACTTAGAGCGAATTTCTATCAGTTATTCGTTCCGCCTACAATCTCGCTAAAGAGGCGATCGCCCCGGCTATCCACAACATCATCCCTGTGGGCGAGGCGTGGAACCGGGCCATGCAAACACGGGTGGCGGATCCAAATCCATACGAGGGAATCGGAGCGGGGCAACTCAACCTGTGGACATACGACCACTATCACGCCAGTTCGTATGACTCTTATCTCGAGCCGTTAATGATCTTCGGAGAGGTCACTGGACTCAGCCCGTTGTTCCTCGGGAGAAAGGAACGCGCCGCTTTTGAACTCGGCTTTTCTCCCTCTCAAGCCGCCGCCTTCCCCACCGCCTGCGCTCGGGCATGGATGTGCGGATAGAGATGCATGGCTGCGGGCCTGTTCCTAACCTGGTATTTCGTCGACTCTACCCGTCCCTTAAACCTGCCATAAATCGCGTATAATAATCTGAGGCAGGGAGTCTCGCTTGTGAGGCCCCTAAACGACTCGGGCTACCGGCCTACAATAGTCACCAGTTCAGCGTTACCGTTGAAACGGTACTCAACAACAACGACCACGTGAAAATGGAGGCGTCCCGGTTACACAGGGCACTCCAATCCGCGGTCGATCGAGAGATCCAGCAAACGCGCTTCGAAGGATCTAGTCGCGTTTATCGCTGCCTATTCACGGCATTTCACCTGGCTCAATAATTCCACGTCCTCCGCCAGGTTTACCGAACGGCTTTCAGCACGAGCACTGCGGCAGCAGGTTTCTCGCGGAGCGTGAGCTCGTAGCCCCGCATCAGTTCCTCGCCAGTGCGGGTATCTTTACCGCCATCAAGGTTCTCGATTTCATAGCGCTGTTGCAGATCGAGCCCACTCAGCTTCACGGTCAACATCTCGCTTGTGGCATCGGGACGGCGGAAAACTTGCACGACTCCTTCATTTAAATCAGCTCGATGGAACTGCCACGCGATCCACGAAGTCGTGTCGAGGCTGTAGGGCGTGAGCGGGTAGTAGTCGCCGAGCATGAGTGGGGCGATGCGACGGCACTCAGCGTAGCCGCGGATGGTGTCGGCCCGCTTCTGCTCGTTCTTTGTCCAATTACCTGCCGGGACCATGCCGAATCCGGTGATATAATAGCTGCGCACGGCATAGCGGTCGCTGAAAAACGGGACGCCCGTACCCTGCCACGGCAGCCATGACGAGAGACCGTGGGTCTGAGACTGATTGCCTTCTATTTGCAGGGCCTTTTCTCTAAGGTCCACCACCGACCAGTCACTGCGCAGGAGCGGCACGGAGCGTCGCATGGTCTCGAGGTCGTTGCGGCGTCCGCCGGAGGCGCACGAGTCGATTCGCAGGTTTGGATTGCGGCGGCGCAGTTCATCCCAAAAGGCGAGATGGCCCTGCACATGGAGGTTCTCTGTGATGCCCTGCCGGTCTGGCGCGTCTGCTTTTCGCCAGGCTGTCCCATAACCATCGCCGTTGAGGTCTTCGCGATACCAGTCGAGGCCCTGCGTTTTCACCATGCCGTCGATGTGATCGATGAGCCACTTCAATGCATCCGGGTTGCCGAGGTTGAGCACGTCACCAGCGCTGTTTCCTGGCAGAAGCCAATCGGGATGGTTCCTTCCAATCCATGAGCCGGGATCCCCGACGCGCTCGGGTTCAAACCACAGCAGAAACTGCATGCCATTTGCGCGCGCCTTGTCGCTGAATGGACGAAACCCCTGCGGATATCTGGCGGGATCGGGTTCCCAAGTGCCCGTGTTCAGCCACTCAGTCTTGCGCGGTCCGACGCTGGGATACCAAGTGCTTTTTGAATTCGAACCTGCATCGCGCCACAGGATGTCCGGCTTAATGCCCTCATCGAGAAACGCCTGTACGCCGCCCCAGGTAGCGAGCGAACCGCCTACCTGAATCTGTGTGGTGGGCGGCTGCGGTACACCGCCAATGCGGGGGAGGACGTGGGCAAAATACCACGAGCGCCAGAGGTTTTGCGCACGCACGAGATCGTCCCCTTGCCAAAACAAAAGCGTGGTGGACGGCGTCCGGATCTCTTCGCCCGGCTTCAGTGCGATGCGGGTCAGCTGCTGCCCAGCAACCACATTCAATGAACCTTCTTCACTTCTCGCAAACTTCGACTCCCACTGCCCAGGCCAGCCGACGGCGAGAATCATGCCGCCGCCAGGTGTTTGCAAATTGAAGTAAGGCCACCCTTCCGGGCCGTCGCTGGATTTTCCAGAGGCGTAGCCGCCTTTGACTGGCGGGGAGAAAACATGACGCGCACCAGTTTTTAGTTCGCGTGTCCACGGCTGAAAACTCTCGGCCACACACGTATCCCCGCGGATACCATGCAGTGAAAGGACATCCGTGACACTGGCGGCCAGCGTGTAATCGAGACCTTGAATGTTCTCAATCAGCGGAGAGTCGGTCTTTCCAGTGTTCTTGATCCAAACTGTCCACTCCACGACGGGGAAGCCCACATACTCGGTCGAAACAAGGCGCACCTCGATTCCTGTCGCCGCCTCTATCCATGTGCGAGTGCGCTCCCGCCGCTGTGCATCCAGCTCTCGCGTGGCATCGGCGCGCCTCCAATCGTGCAGCAGCGCATTCGAGGAACTGCCACCACATGTGAAGCTGAAAGGCTGTTTCGCGTCTTCAGTGAAAATACGGTTCTGCGCCCATTGTTTCGCAATCGAGTTCTCCTGCGGAGTTGCCAACTCCGCGTGCAAAACGGCCAGTTGCAAGACGAGCAGGGCGGCGAGGGATGTGCGTATCTGATTCATGTTTTACTATTGCTGGAGCTTCGGCAGATGTGGCGGCAGCTTGTCGAAGAAGGCTTGGTTTTCCTTCAGGAAGGCGGCGTGTTCGGTCTTGCCCGCGAGCCCTTCGCGTTGGGGCGGATCGGTCTGCTAGTTGTAGAGTTCGAGAGACTCGACTTGATCCGTGAGGCGAGGCGTGTCGGTGCTATGATCGGTGCGGTGCCATTCGATGGAGCGGTAGCGTGGCGTTCGCTCGTGGTCGAGTGGTGTCAGCGGCTCAGTCCGGAAACGCCGATTTGGTCAGTGAGATACTCAACAAAATCGCACTCATGGTTTGCCCCCTTTGGTCATGATCTTGAGTTGCTCGGCAAGCGCGGGAATCTGTGCCGCTGCTTCGGCGGTCCCGGCTAGGTTCACCGTTTCGAGCGGATCAGTTTGCTCGTCGTAGAGTTCCTGGCCAACGACGTGGCCAGTTTTAAAGTCGCGCCACTCATGGTAGCTCCAGCGGTCGGTTGTCAGTGCGTATCCCATCATCGTCGGCAAGGCTTGCGGACCGCCGCCCCAGTAAAGCGCGGGGCGTGGATGTTGTGTGAGCGCGGCAGATTTCACAGAGGCACTGGGGTTCTTGAGCAAGGGCGTGAGGCTGGTGCCTTCGAGCTGAGGAGGAGATGGAAGACCGCTCAGGTCCGTGAGCGTCGGAAAGATATCGATTAACTCGGTCAGGGACGCTGTCTTCGCGCCGCCCTTGCCGATGCCGGGAGCGCTGATGATGAGCGGCACCCGCGCGTCCCACCCAAACAAGGTCATCTTTCCCCAACAATCGTGCTCGCCGAGTTCAAATCCGTTGTCGCCAATAATCACGACGATGGTGTTGTCGCGGAGCTTGAGTTCATCGAGCGCATCCAGCACGCGACCAAACTGCGCATCGGCAAAACTCATCGCGGCGTAGTAGCCGTGGCGGATCTCCCGCTTGGCTTCTTCATCGAGAGTGAGGTGGGCGGACGGCTCACCGAGGATTTCGTGATTTGCGTGAAAGGCGATTTCGGGCGCATTACGAGGCCGAGATGGCGTCTCAATGGCGGGTATGTCCTCGCGGCGATACATGTCCCAGTAGCGCTTGGGCACCTTGTAAGGTGAATGAGGCTTGAAGATGCCCAGCGCCAGAAAGAATGGTTCCGGCTTCTTCGCCAGGGCGCGCAGCTCGGTGATCGCGAGAGTGGCGGATACGTTGTCAAAGCAGGCTTCGTCCGGCACGTCGCGGTTCTCGCAGAGCAGGTTCTTCGCGAGGTTTGGCGGCAAAGCGGCCCCATTTGGCAAGGCAAACTCATCCTTCGTTTTCCCGCCCGTGCGACGATCCGGCACGCTCAGTGTCTTGAAGTCCGCTTCCTTCCCATAACCGCCGAGCACCTTGCCAATACTCATGGACGTGTAGCCATGCCGCATAAACCATTGTGGAATCGTGACCGCATCGGGATGCACATCGTAAAGATGCTTTGTCATGCTCCAGATGCCGAGCGAATCCGGCCTGCGCCCGCTCATGAACGAGGCGCGCGATGGACCGCAGATCGGCTGCTGGCAGAAGTTCCGTGTGAACACCGTTCCGCGAGCCGCCAACCGGTCGAGGTTTGGCGACTTCGCGACCGGATCGCCGTAGCAACCTAGCCGGTTGTTGAGATCGTCGAAGACCACGAAGAGGACGTTGGGCTTTTGCTTTGGGTTATCGCTAGCACTGGCCGAGGCCAGCAGTGGCAGAGTGAATCCGAGTAAGGTCAAAAGTGGCAAACGAGTCTTCATGGATTTTACTTGTTGTGGCTTTGCGGTGACAGGGGCATCCACTCCCGCCAGCCTTGGATGTGCTGACGCACCAGTCGTTCGCAGGCCTGTGGTTTCGCGTTTCGGAAGCAGTGGATAATTTGCTCGTGAGCACCTGCGGTCCCCTCGCGCGTGTCCAGACTGTTGCTTTGGTGCATGCGGTGAAGTTGTCCGAGCCAAAGCTCAAGTTCGCCGCGTAGCGAGCGCCACAACTTCAACAACCTGGAGTTGTCAGACGCTTCGAGAATAAGTTCGTGAAAATCCAGATCGAGACGCGTCACGTCCCTGATCGTCTTCGCTTTTCTGGTTGCCTCAACGTTGCGCTCCAGCACCGATAAATCCGTCCTCAATCTGGGTGAAGCCAGCTCAGCACCCATCGGTTCCAGAGCGAGACGCAACGCATAGAGTTCCTCGAAATCATGGGGCGATAATTCCTTCACATAAGCTCGCCCTGACTCACTGAACGAGACCAGCCCATCCCGTTCCAGGGCAAACAAAGCCTCCCGCACAGGCACGCGACTCACGCCAAGCTCCCGCGCCGCCGCCGCCTCCGCAAGCAGTGCGCCGGGCTCCAGGATTCCATCAATGATGCGACTACGCAGGACCGCGGAAGCGTGATCGGAACGTTGTTTTGAGGAAGGCCGTGTTTTCATACGGTATACCGTTATGCGTTTAATAAAACGGTATACTGTTCCAAGGCATTTATAGCGAAATGAACTGCCGAAATATGCTTAAACACTGATCTTCAGCATCACCAACGCTACTTCCGAGACTTGGCGGGTTATGCAGACCTCACGGCCTTCCTTCGCCGAATCGCAATCGGCCAGCCCGGCCAAGCCCCCGGCAGTGGACCAGCGCAGTGCCTTACAACAAACCGAATCCAAACCACAAACGGGCCATCGGATTCTTCTGAAGCCCTCGCGACACTCGCAATCAAGAAGCCCTCGGGCACACCACTGGCTTCCATTTCTGATCCGGGTCCGGAGTTTGCCGATGAGAAACGTCTTCAGTCGCAGCAGCCGAGTGGCCTGGTGTGGGGACAGCTAGAAAAACACTTAACCTGAAGGAAGACGGCACTGAGGTGCTGGAGCGTCTCAAAGATAAGAAACAGGAAGGATGGCAGAGGCAGCGATTGAGTGCTGTCCGCTTGGGATTGGAGGCGCATCACACCCTGCCCGAAATAGCTGTGGAAGTGGGAATCTCGAAACCAGCACCGCCGATTTGCTCCCGCTCATGCCTTCCTCCGGTCGTGAGGCGAAATGGCCACGCCTTTATTGGAAGCTGAATAGCATTGTCTCATGCCAGTGTGGGGAGGTTTTACGCGCAGAGGCTCATACTAATTGGTGGTAGATATGTGAGGGAGAAAGCTGGCGGACAGTGGCTTGTCTTCCATGCGCGGCCTGCTGGCCGCAAGGGACAGGCAGGTTCCCGAGACCTTCTGCGCCTCCCCGGCTGCGCCGCAGGGAAAACCTCCTCCTCTCTGCTGACTCACCCTCGAGCGCACTCCGGGCTCTTCTGCGCCTCAAGCCCGGAGCAAATTCGGCGGGTCAAAGCCTCAAGCTCGTCTGGCGGATAAGGCAAGGCAGGCGCGAAACCAAATGTGGGTTTTGGCCAGGCTTCGTCATGCTGAAACCGCGCGATCAGATGAACGTGTAACTGCGGTACCAAATTTCCAATGCTCGCCACGTTGAGTTTATCGGGCTCGAACATCTCGCGTAAGAGCCGCGAAATTTGGGCGATCTCCCGCCACAAGGTTTGTTGGTCGGGTTCGGCGAGATCCACAATCTCGGTGACGTCCGCCAGTCGTGGCACGAGCAAAAGCCACGGAAACCGGCTGTTATTCATAAGAACCAGACGGGAGAGCGCCAAATCGCACACAAACACACTTCCAGCGGCGAGTCGGGGGTGGAGTGAAAAGGGTTCGGACATCGGAAAAGCTCAGTGAGTGAGGTTGCGAAACGTTTCGTTCCAAACGATTCCAAGACCGGGTCCGGCTGGCACCTCGTAGCGGCCTTCGTGGCAAATGAGAGGCTCGGCCAGGAACCGGTTGGCCGTGGAAAGGACGTTCGGGTTAAACTCACAAAGCCCGCAATTGCTGGAGGCGGCTGCGAAATGAAGTGCCGCTGCGATCTGCGGGCCCATGGCGATGCTCAAATGCGGAATAACCTCCCCGGGAAAGGTCGCCGCTATTTTCACCGATTCTGAGATGCCGCTGCGGCCCAGATCGGGTTGCAGGATTTTCGCAATGGGCAGGAACGGCTTAAACTCATTGAGCGTCCGGTAGCTTTCCCCGAGCGCGATCGGTGTTGTGATGGCTGCGGCGAGTGTTGCGTGCGCCTCGATCTCCTCCGGATAAAGGGGGCATTCCAGCCAGCGTGCATTCCGGGAGTCAAGCGCTCGGGCCATGTCAATCGACTCGTTCTTAGGGAGATGCCACAGCGCATCGACTGCAAAGCGCATCCGCTCCGGGAGCAGGTCCGCGATTGCGAGAAGTTCCTGCCACTCGGATTCGTAGTACAACTTCACCAGTTCAAATCCCTGATCCGCATACCGACTGGCGAACTCGGCGCGTTCCTTGGGATCCGCTCCGGAGGTTCCACTCAAATAGGCTGGGACGCTCGTTTTCGGGTTCGCGCAAAGCAGCGCACACACGGGCTTTTGGGCGATTTGGCCTGCGAGATCCCAGAGCGCAATATCGACGCCACTCATGGCATCAATCATGAAGCCCCCCGATTGGCCGCGTACACGCATGGTGGCGTACATTCTTTCCCACAGTTCAGAGATGCGCGCCGGTGAGCCGTCAAACTCTTCGTCCAGTAGAGCGGGCCGCAGGAGATGTTCGACAATGGTGCAAGCCACTTCCGGAGCGAGAGGAGCCTGCGCTTCGCCCCAGCCGACGAGGCCGTTGGAGAGTTCGACGCGGATCAGAGCGGTTTCAAAGTTGACGGAATAAAGGACCGGGTATGCGCTCGACCAACGGTAGTTGCCTTCGCCCACAAGATGGGTGGGAGAACCGGCGGTGCCTCGCGCGCCAGAGAGGTCGCGCGGCAACCGGATGGGGATGGCCCGAATGGATTGAATCTTCATAAAACGTTGTGGCCGGGATTTAGGAATTGATGGGACGGGTCACCATTCGACGCATGATCAGAAAGGAGAGGGGGTGGAGAACACCCATCACCATAAAAATGGAGCCGTAGCCAAACCGTTCGACAACCAGGCCTGTGGCCCAGGTAAACAAAGTCCCGCCCAACCCGGTGCCAAACGCCAGAATCCCGGACGCGGTGCCCACCATTTGTTTTGGGAAGACGTCGTTGGTGAGGGTGTTCTGGTTGGTCTTCCAGACCATGTGCGAGAAGGTCACCAGACAAATCAGGACAATGGTGAGGGTGCGCGACGGTGCGTAAGGAATGGCGAAGGAGAGAGGCATCATCAGGGCGCAGGGAATCATGACGGCCAGTCGTGAGGCGATGGGGGAGCGCCCTGCTCTGACCAAGCGACCGCTCATCCAGCCTCCGAAGACGGCTCCGAGATCTGCGGAGAGATATGGCAACCAGGCCAGCATTCCCATTTCGACCATCGTAAAGCCGCGTTGTTCCACGAGATACTTCGGGAGCCAGAACAGGTAAAACCACCACACCGGATCGGAAAGAAAGCGGGCAAACAAAAGGCCCCAAGTCTGCGAAAACCCGAGGATTTGCTGCCAGGAGGTCTTGGGCGAGTCGGCGGTTTGAACTGCGTCGGCTTGAACGTAAGCCTGCTCCTCGGGCGTGATACGCGGATGGGAATCTGGCGGGTAATAGAGGGCCAGCCACAGCACCAGCCACACGAAGCCAAGCGAACCGGTGACCAGAAAGGCAGGCTGCCAGCCATAGTGTGCGTTGATCCAGGTGATGGTCGGTGGCGCGATAATGGCCCCGATTGCGGCTCCACCCTGGATGAGGCCGTGCACGAGGGCCCTTTCTTTGGCCGGATACCATTCACTGACCACTTTGAAGGCGGCCATGAAGTTGCCCGATTCGCCCATCCCCAGCAGAAACCGGAGCACCCCAAGCGACCACGCACCCTGGCAGAAGGCATGGGCCATGTTGGCCAGCGACCACCACACCATAAACACGCTCAGGGATAAACGTGTCCCGAAACGGTCGACCAGAAACCCCGAGCCCACATACATAACCGTGTATGCGGCAAGAAAGCCGGTGAGGATGTTGGCGTATTCGCTGGGCGAGATCCCAAGCTCCTTTGTAAGGACCGGCGCGAGAACCGAAAGCGTCTGCCGATCAATGTAATTGATGACCGTCGACAGAAAGAGCAACCCGGCAATCCACCACCGCAGATGTGGGATTCGGAGCTGGGAAAGGGCGCTCAAAGCTTATTCCCGGTTGGCCAGTTGCCGCAGAAACGCCAACTCGGCGAGGCTCGTGGCATCAAGTTCAGCTGTCGGATGGCGCACCTTCGCGCAGGCAATCACGCCGTCGGCCACGAGATTGTGTTTTTGCGCTGAAACACCCAGGCCTGGCTGCAATTCAAAACGGAGCAGCGGCAAGATCCGGCCAAATACCCGCCAGGCCTCCTCGACTTGGCCATTCTCGAGATGATCCCAGATCCGCACCAAATCCCGGGTCCGGTCGCTTCCCGGCATTTGGCCGCGAGCACCGCGCTGCCATTCCTCGATGAAGAACTGGCAATTGAGCCCGCCAAACAACGTCAACGAGTCTCCGGCGGCCCGCGCGAGGGCGCTGATTTTTGTCCCGGTGGGTGGGGCCTCCACCTTGACGTATTTTACGTTCTCAATCTCACGGCCCATCCGCGCCAGGAGCGCCGGGGGCATGGCCACCTGCGTCATGAGCGGCGCGTCCTGCACCATGATGGGTATCTTGACGGCTCTGGAGATGGCCTCGAAGTAAAACATCAAACCGTCCCCATCGGTTTTGAGAAAATAGGGAGGAAGCACCATCAAACAGTCCGCGCCCAACCCTTCGAGTTCCTTGCTCAATTCGACCGCTGCATCCGTGCCGGTATGTCCACTGGAAGCCACCAGAGGAACCCGTCCGTTGACCCGGCTGGAAATTCGTCGCATGAGCTCGATCCTTTCCGGGCCGGAAAGGGTGTAGCCCTCGCTCGCATTGCCGAAGAGACCGAGTCCATGGGCACCTTGCTCGAGGAAATGATCCACGAGACGTTCCTGACTGGCGTAATCGACCGTGCCGTCCGGATGAAATGGGGTGTTCGCGATTGGGTAAACTCCGGAGAGTGCGGGCGAGGAAGGTGACATGGAATGGATGGGGCTGGATGTTTGAGGGGCTGCAGAAAACCTGCGGGTGAGTGTTGCCGACGCTTTGTTTAGGCGAGGAGTTGTGGGAGGACGCCGGTGCTGTCGCCGTGGCGTTCGACCGGTACGCCGGAACCTTTAAGCAGGGTGAGCCACGCGTTGCAGAGGGGGGTGTCTTTGGACACGACAATGTTGTGGCCGAGTTTGAGGCCTGCACCTCGCCCGGCCAGCAGGGTGGGGCAATTGTCGAGATTGTGGCCGGTTCGGATGTTACTCCCGTAAGCCACTGTGGTGTGATCAAACAGGGAGCTTCCATCGGGCTCTTTCACCGCTTTCAGCTGATCCAGAAGCTCCGCGAGGAGCGTGCTTTGGGCGTGATCGCGTTTTTCCGAGGCCTCGAGGTATTCCGGTCCTTTGCCCGGGTAATGGCTCATGGTGTGAGAGTCGATCCGCACGTCCAGACTGGTGAGCAGGGTGCTGACGGGTTGCCGATAGGTCAGAACGCGCGTGCTGTCGGTCTGGAGCGCCGCCACCATAATCGCGTACATGAGTTTGATTTCCTCATAGCCTGCGAGGTCGGGTTTGGGCTCTTTGAGCGGGGGCGTGGGTTGTGGAACTCCGAGCCATTTTTCGTCCCGGCTCAACCGGGTTTCGATGTCGCGGATGCCCTGAAAATATTCATCCAGCTTTGAATTGTCCGTTTTGGAAAGGGTCCGCTGCAATTCGCGGGCGTTTTCGAGGGCGTTATCCAGAACGCTCCGCCGCTGGGCGAGCATCGCTTTTTGCTGCGCGAGCGGTGTGGTGTCCTTGGCAAACAGGCGATGAAACGCTTCCACCGGGTTCTTCGGCCCGGCCATGGGTTTGCCGCGAATGTCCCACGATAATGAGAGGCCCTGGCCGTGGCCCGACGCCAAAGCGGCCGCGCCGCAGTCGAGGACGAGTGAATCGAACCGGGCGCCTTTTCCCAGAGTTTCGCCTGCGACCTGATCTGCCGAGATGGTGTTGTGAAAACTCTGGCCCGGCTCACCAAACTCGTTCGCTCCGGTGAGCCAGAAGGTGCTGCCGTAATGACCGTTGGAATTGTATTTGTTCAACAGACCCTGCACGACGCTGAAATCTGCCTTGTGTCGGGCGAGCGGTTCCAGTCCTGCCGGGAGAGTGTAATCGCTGCCCGGCTGTGCGATGTTCGGGTACCAAGAGTCTTGAGTGACGCCCCAACCGAACCCCAGGAAAATGATACGTTTGGGACGGGGTCCCCGAGACTGGGTTTGGGCGGCAGAAGCAAAACGCCGGAACCCCAAGGACTCGAGCACTGGCAGGGCAATGAGCGCAGTACTCGTGCGCAGGAAGTGACGGCGGTTGAGTGGTGTGTTCATATGGTTTTTCTGTAGGGATTTCTGGGTGGGGAGAGAAATGGGGAGGTTATTTGCTCCTGAATTCTTTGCTTTGAATGAGGGCGTGAATGAATTCGCGGGTGGAAAAATCCTTTGCTTCCGATTGCTGCACGATGGACTCGATCAGGCCTTCGTCGCTGAACCCACAGGGGCGACCCAGCGCGTACTCAATCAGCGCGGAACAAAAGCCGTTGGCGAAGTTGCGCCTTTTGGTGGCGATGAGATCGCGCATTTCTTGGTAGTTGCTGAAAGCGGATCCCTTGTAGAAGGCGGAAGCGGGGTCGATCTTCCAGGTCTTTCGCAACTTCGGGTCGCGTTCCCCAGAAGCGCTGACTGGCTGGTACCAATCCGTGTCGCGCCATTGGCCGGTGGCGTCAAAGTTCTCCAGCCCGAAACCAATCGGATCGATCTTCCGGTGGCAGCTCGCACACTGCGGATTCTCCTGATGCGCCTGCAGCCGTTCGCGGGTCGTGAGAGCTTTTGCGGCAAGGCGTGCGATTTCGGGTACATTGGCCGGAGCGGGAGGAGGCGGTTCGTTGAGAAGCTTCCGCAGCACCCACGCGCCGCGTTCGACGGGGTTGGTGTGCTCGCCGTTGCTTCCCATCGCCATAATGGCCGCCATTCCAAGGAGGCCGCCGCGAGGGGACCCCGCAGGTAAGACCACCTTTTGGAAGCCGTCTCCGGAAACCCCTTCAATCCCGTAGTAACGGGCAAGCAACCCGTTCACGAGCACGTAATCGGCTCGTAACAATTCCCCCAGCGATCCGTTGGTATGTAGCAGATGGGCAAATGTTTCGTAGACCTCCTGTCGGACCGTGGACTTCATGGAGTCGTCGAATTGAGGGAACCTTTTTTGGTTAAACTGGAAGAGGTCGATTCGGTCCAGATGCAGCCACTGGGTCAGAAACGGCCTCACGAAATGCCGGGAGTTGGGGTGTTGGAGGAGCCGGTTGGTTTGGGCGGCGAGCACCTCCGGTTTGAGGAGTTCGCCCTTGTCCGCGAGCTCCCGAAGGGTGGCATCCGGCGGGCCGCCCCAAAGGAAATAGGAGAGTCGGCTGGCCAGTTCCTGGCCGCTGAGGGTGCGATGGGTGGCGTTGGCGTCGGGTTCCGCGCGGTACAGGAATCGTGGGGAGGAAAGCACGGTCGACAGCGAATGGATCAAAGCGTCCCGGTGTGTTTTCCCGGAGGCTTTGCGGGATTCATACAAACCCATCAACCGGTCCAATAGACCCTCTGGGGCCGGGACACCGCGGTAGGCTTCGCGGACAAAGCCTTCAACCGCACTTCGCACTCGGTCCCTGGGAACGTCCGTTGTTTTGTCATCCAAAGGAAGGTCCAGAACGCGGACTCCCGCCGGGGGTGCATCTTCCGGGGTGATTTGCTTCTCAATCTCTATCCAATCTATCCACAATGCCACTTCAGGTCCGAAACCGTTACGTTTGTAGGCCTCTTTGACTCGCTGATCGTGTTTGCCGTCAGCGGCGCCTCGCTCCCGGATGAAGAGATTGCGAAGACCCCGGTCCGCATTTTGTTTGCTGAAGGTGAATGGGATTTCGATCACCTGCGGGTCCTCAAGCGTGCCCGTAATATGATGGGTACTCAGGGCCGGAGTCGCACCCCCTTGAAATCCTTTGAGCCCAAACTCCAGAAAGCGGCGCTCAGCTGGGGCCTCTGCAGTGGCCCCGGCGCGAATCCGAACCACGTACTCGCCCGGAGGAAACTTGGGCGGAATGGCCAAGCCTTGAATCGCCGTCACATTATTGCCGCCTCCCACGCGCGTTTGCACGGTCAGGTATGCACCTCTGTCCAGATGCGGCAGACCCAGATAATATTGGTCGTAGGGGGCGAATTCGGTGAATTCGCGGTAGAGATAAATCTCGGCGGGATTCACCTCGGTGGATTTGTGGAACCCGAACTCCAGGGGACTGGGAGCGCCCGGGATCTTTTTCCAGTGGTAACGTAACGCGTCATTGCTTGGCGCGATCTTGCGCAGGTTGGCCACCGTCGCAGAATTGGCGGGGCGTGCGGCGGCGTCATCCACCGCCTTGATCCAGTTCTTTGCTCCCTCCTGAGCGGCAAGCGTCTCCTTGTTCTTCTTTAGAAACACTGGGTTTAACGTTTCCGATTCGAGGTGTTGTTTGAGCGACACGGTTCCCGCCACCTTTGCGCTGAATGCCTGCTCGAGCGCCTCGCGTCCCAGCGATTCGTACTGTTCAAACTGGTTCCCGGTCAGAAACAGGTTTGCGCCTACGGTATCGAAGTTGGGGCCGCCCGTATCCGACGGTAACGCGCTGCCGTCGATCTCGACTCCCAGCAGCGCCCGGATGGTGTTTTGGTATTCGCGCCGGTTCAGGCGACGCAACGCGATCACTCCATGCTGGTCACTCAGCGCACGCCGCGCGGTAACCAGCACGTTGGCGAGGTCATCCAAAAAATCGGTTTTGGCTTTAGCCTCGGGTTGCTTTTCGTCTTCGGGAGGCATCTCGCCGGAATTCATCGCGCCCAACACTTTCTGCCAGCGTTCAGCGGAGGGCAGATCGGTGATGTGCAACGGGAGATCATCCACCCGGAACTTCCCCTTTTGTTTTTCGGGGCCATGACACCCCTGACAATTCTCTTTTAAGAGCGATTGATGCCGGTCGGGCATCACGGCCTTCGGAGACTCCTCCGCAAGGAGCGGGATGTTATTCCCTGCCCACAAAACGAAGGATAACGAGATGCAACCAGTGAGGGTGAGTCTGGGGAGACGCATAGAAAATACCGGGTTAGAGATTTGAGCGCTACTTCACCCTCCAGATCTTTACGTCGTCGATCCAGACGGTGGAGTTGGTCAGAAAGCTAAACCAGCGCTTCATATCGTGCGCATACCCCTCGGAGCGGTGTGCCGCCACAAGCTTTCCATCGAGGGAAAAGCGCAGTTCGTTACCCTCCGTTACGAGCGTGAATTCATGCCATTCAGTATCGGTAGTGATCGGCGTAACCGATTTCTTTGTGGCCAGGAGCGCCTCGAGTTCAGGTGAGATCTTCGTCTTGGCTTTCGTGGCGGCGTCGCGTTGTTGGCGGATCTCGAGGTTCATTCCGCCGGTCATGCTGTCCATCAAGGTCACATTGCTTTGTGAAATGATCGCGTAACACAGATGCCCGGCGTGGACGCCCTTCAATTCTCGGTCGACGAAGCCAACCTGCAGGTTTTCGTCCTTGTTAATTCCGGGGAATCTAAAGCGGACAGAAGCACCCCCGTCTGCAAAACCCGCGTCGTGGTGGATGTGGGCTGCGTGTCCGGCCTCCTTAGTGGCGCTGCTGATCTTGAGGACTCCGCCGTCGAGATCCGCCTGTTTAATATGGGGTACACGATCCGCCGTGGCGCTCTCCCACCCGTTTCCAATGGCCTTGAGCCCGGTGCCAGTTTCTTCGCGCTCAAAGGTGTCTTCAAAGATCAGCGTTCCTTTGGACTGCAACCAGGCTCGGTCGTCTTTGTCGGTTGTCGCACTTCGTGCCGGAGCGGCCGCGGAGATCAGCATTGCGGCGCACAGTGCAAAGGCGGAAGGGCGAGCAGAGGGCAGTCGGAGTGAGGCGATGTGGGGGGCCATTTGGTGTGGGGTGTGTGTGGAGAAGATGGTTTAGAGGGACGTTTCGTTAGATCGAAACCGTTAGGGCGCGCCCATGGTGTGGTTGTTGGGGCGATGGCGCTCACCTCTGCACGCGCCCGGAGCAAGCGACAGCCAAACACTGCCGAAACTTAAAAGACCCGGGGGAATCCATAGTTGAAGGGGTGATTCGAAGCGGAGGAGGAGTGCTATTTTACTTTCCAAACCTTCACATCGGCTACCCAAACGGTGCTCGATGCGGAAAAGCTCAGCCAACGTTTTACTGGATGCGCGTAGCCTTCGGAACGGTGTGTTGCAATGGGTTTACCGTCGATGCTGAGACGCATTTCGTCTCCTTCAAAAGCGAGGGTGAGCTCATGCCATTCGTTGTCTGCCTTCCAAGGTACCGTCTTTTCTTTGGTCTGGAGCAAAGCCTCGAGATCGGCGGGAAGTTTCTCTTTCCGTTCCAGAAACTCGGCGCGCCGGACGCGGATCTTGTCGGCGTGAATGCCGGTCTTGTTGTCTCGAAGCAGGATGCTGGTCGGGTTAAGGGTCGCGTAGCAGAGGTGTCCGGCGTGTACGTCTTTCATCTCGCGATCCACGTGCCCTACCGTGAAGGTTTCTGCCTTGTTTAGACCTGGGAAGCGGAAGCGTAACGTGGTGCCCCCATCGGCGAAACCGGCCTCGTGGTGGATGTGGACATTGTGGCCGGCCTCCTTGCCATGGCAGTCGATCTTGAGAATCCCCTCGTCGAGATCGGCCTGCTTGATGTGGGGCGCACGATCGGCCGTGGCGCTTTCCCAGCCGTTTCCAATGGCCTTGAGCCCGTTCCCAGTTTCCTCTCGGTCGAAGCGGTCTTCAAAAAGGAGCGTGCCGCTGGACTTCAGCCAGGCCCGGTCGTCTTTGTCGGCTGTTGCAGCTCGTGCCGGAGCGACCGCGGAGATCAGCATTGCGGCGCACAGTGCAATGGCGCAAGGGCGAGCAAGGTGAAGGAGGGGTGAGGTGGCGGGGGAATTCATTTGGTGTCGGGTTTGTTTGGGGAGGA
>CAMCYN010000035.1 GCA_945883955.1 Akkermansia muciniphila | reverse complement strand
AAATCAGGGAAGGCCAGATCAGTTCCCTGCTTATAAAGCCCCTCAATTATCTGGGATACCGCCTCAGCTTATTCCTCTCTTACCGTCTCCTCTACACCCTCATCACATTTCCGGTGCTCGGAGCCGTGTTATGGTTCCTGCGCGAACATATCCAGTGGCCCACCCACATGATCACATGGCCCTTATTTGCGCTGGCCGTGGCTGGCTCCGCATTGATCCAGTTTTTCATCGCCTACTCAATGGCCATGTTCGCCTTCTGGATTTTGGAAGTCTCGACCCTGATCTTTATTCTCTACTCATTTGAATACTTTTTCAGCGGCCACGTTTTTCCACTCGATCTCCTGCCACCCGGCGTCCAATCGCTGCTTCAGTGGACTCCGTTCCCCTACGAACTCTTTTTTCCCGTTCAAATCTTGCTCGAACGTTTGCCTCAACACCTCCTTCTGAAAGGCTTCGCAATCCAGAGCCTCTGGGTCTGCATTACAGCCGCATTCGCCCGTCTGTTGTGGAGCCGCGGCGTGCGCCACTATCAGGCCGCTGGCGGCTAATTCGCGGATCTTGGTGAATCCCTCCAAACTCCGCATCGCGTCAAACGCTCCGCATGCTCCGTTATCTTCATATCTACGCACTCCTGATTAGGAATTCCCTCATCCGGGAGATGAGTTTCAAAGCCAATTTCCTGCTTTGGACTCTTGTGGAGATCCTCTGGTTTCTTGGACAAGTACTCTTTATCGAAGTATTATTTTCCCATGTCACTCACATTGGCGACTGGTCCAAATGGCAGATGGTAGCGCTAGTTGGCACCCATCAAGTCATCGCCCAAGTCTTTCAGGCGTTTTTCTATATGAACCTTACCCAACTCCCCGAGTTGGTCCGAACTGGAAAGCTCGATGTCTTATTAACCCTCCCAATCGACGCACAATTTGCAGTTTCCACCAAACAATTCGGCCTCGATAACCTTCTTAACACCTTTATAGGCCTAGCGTTCGTCGGATACGGCCTCTATAGACTCAACCTAACGCCCACGGCTTCCCAAACACTGCTTTATGTGTTGTGTCTAGCGATCGGGGTGAGCGTGCATTATAGCGTTATGTTCGGGCTCGCTACATTCTGCTTTTGGATCATCCGGGCGCAGGGCCTGATTTACGGATATTTTAATCTATTTAATATCGGCCGGTATCCCGACACCGTCTTCAAAGGAACATTCCGCGCCGTATTTAGCTGGGTGATTCCCGTTATCCTCGTCGCCAATGTTCCTGCCCGGATTATCACCGACGCTCAAAGCACACCGACCGCTGTACTATTCCCAATCGCTCAGCTTCTCGCCGCCGCCACAGGTGTCTTTATCGCCACACGACTCCTCTGGAGGCAGGCGCTCCGCCGTTACTCCAGCGCCAGTTCCTAATATTGGCCTCACCCTAAAAATGGGAATGGAAGAGCCTGTATAAGCACGGAAACATCTGTTGTTGTGCGGTATGAAGACGCAATCGACGTCCGTTCCGACTCACCCTGCAGGTGAGCCCGTTTTTAACTCCAACCAACCCGCGCCCAAGCTGGCCCGTCGATACCCCGGCGTTGGTTCTTACGCCGAATTCGATCCCGAAACTCCGCTCTCGAGCGAAGGCCAACTCGTCTTCTTCGCCCAGTTCCTACACGCAAGCCAGCGTTGGCAACTTTTCCTCCACTCCTGTCCGCTTACCTACATTAGCAACCGCGCAAGCAAAGTCGTCAACTTTCTCGGCACAGCCTTCATGTCCATCCTCGCCGGACACTGGCACTACGCTCACGTCAAAGCCATAAGCGGCGACACCATCCGCCACATCACAAATTCAAAGGACTTCAGACAAATAAGAAAAAAGGCCGCAGCGCGGCCAGATCCCTATTTTCGGTTCAATGACCGCCTCGAACACATTTAACGCGCCGCAGCAATGCAGCCATCCCCTCCACACTTACGTAAAAAGGAAATCCCTATCAGTGAACCATCTTTACTGTTACACGAATACCAAATGAGTAAATCAATAGATCAACACAACTATTTCGGCGAACTTAGAAGAGGTAACCGCGGCGGATGGACTGGCCAAGTGTTATTTCCACCAACAAACAAGGTTGTTCAAATTTTCATACCCGGAGGTGAAGAGGATTTAAACGTGCCGCCCGAAAGCGTTTCATTCCTAAAGGGGGTGATTTTACTATACCCAGAAATAAGCAATACAATACAAGAGCGCCTTTATGAACTGCGCGATGAGTTTGAAGACTTGAAATCAATGGATGATGTTTGGTCCATTTTTCAGTTGGAGAGTATCCATTTGGATTTGTGTCCTTTAATGGACTCTAAATCTTGGCAATTGATATATGGGACTGATTACGGCGGGCATATTTTCGAATTTGAAATGAACGGTAAGAACGTCGAAGAGATGATTTTGGAAGGTTAGAGCAACGCCTTGAATGCACGACAAATGCCTCACCTCCACTCCCGTAGCATTCCGTGAGCTTCACGATTTCTCGGTGCCAGCGCCAATGAGTCCAGCAGATGCTAACCCCGGATAACCAGCCCACAAATATACTCCGAAAAACCGCCTGTTTACCTGCGGCTACGCACTCACTTTCCATTTTTAGGATACCACTCGACGCGTTCTTCGGGCTTTCGTTTTAAGGCTTCAGAATACAAAAGGCCGGACCTCAGCGAAGAGGTCCGGCCTTCTTTTGTTTAGTATGAAAATGTCGATTACGCCTGTGCGGCCTCGTCGTCATGAAGATCGTGGGCACCCTCACCGGTGGTGGAAATCTTCACGTCTCTATGACAAGGGAAACCGGTTCCGGCAGGAATTAGGTGACCCATGATCACATTTTCTTTGAAGCCACGAAGCATATCCACACGGCCTAATGTCGCAGCTTCAGTCAAAACGCGGGTAGTGTCTTGGAAGGAAGCGGCCGAGATGAAGGACTCCGTTTCGAGGGATGCTTTGGTGATCCCAAGCAGAACAGGAACAGCCTCTGCAGGCTTGCCACCCATGTCGACCACGCGACGGTTTTCCTGCTCGAAGGTCAAGCGGTCCACCTGATCACCCCACAACATTGTGGAGTCACCAGGTTCGGTCACCTTCACCTTGCGCAGCATCTGCCGGATGATGATCTCAATGTGCTTGTCAGCGATTTCTACGCCCTGCAAACGGTAAACTTCCTGAACCTCATTCACCAGATGTTCCTGAAGCGCCTGTGGCCCTAGGACATCGAGAATGTCGTGTGGAGGAACTGGCCCTTCCGTAAGCTGCTGACCTTTCTTCACCACATCGCCCTTAAGCACGATGAGATGTTTCTTCAACGGCACGAGATGCTCTTCTTCTGCTCCAGTTGTGCCATCAATAACGAGTACCTTCCGCTTACCACGGATCGTCCCGCCAATTTCAACAACCCCATCAATTTTGGCGATCTCAGCCGCATCCTTCGGACGACGCGCCTCGAACAATTCCGCCACACGAGGAAGCCCCCCGGTGATGTCCTTGGTCTTGGAAACCTTACGCGGCGTTTTTGCGAGCAACTGTCCGGCCTGAACCTTCTTGCCATCCTGCACCACAATAACGGCACCTGCGGGAATCGAGTAGTTGGCGAGAATATTTTCCGTCTTATCGTCGACAATCACGATCTGCGGATGCTGATCCTCCTTGTGCTCAATAACAACTGTTCCAAGCATTCCAGTGGCCTCATCCGTTTCACGTTTCACCGTGACGCCTTGAACCATGTCCACAAAGCGAATCTTTCCGGATTTCTCAGAAAGAATTGGGACATTGTGCGGATCCCACTGTGCAAATGCCTGACCCTTCTTTACTTCTGCACCGTCTTCAACAGCGATGACGGTACCGATAATGATGTTGTAGCGTTCGAGTTCGCGCCCGTCCGCCGCATGAATGCTGACATTGCCGTTCTTGTTCAGAACAACTAGGCCGCCTTCCATTCCCTTTACAACACGCAGCTCGTTGAAGCGCACGAAACCGTCGTTTTTCGCTTTGACGATCGGCTGCTTAAAATTCTGCGAGGCCACACCACCGATGTGGAACGTACGCATTGTCAACTGGGTTCCAGGTTCACCGATAGATTGAGCTGCGATAATTCCAACCGCCTCGCCCAATTTTACAGGCTGACCAGTGGCAAGATTACGGCCATAGCACTTCACACAGACACCACGCTTACTCTCACAGGTTAGCACCGAACGGATGCGGAGTTGCTCCACGCCCATCGAATCAATAGCAAAAGCTGTGGATTCATCAATGATGTCACCACGTTTCACGATGACCTGCTTTGTGATTGAATCCTTCACAGATTCGCAGCTTGTACGGCCGATCAGTCGAGTCTTGAGGTCGACGACTTCTTCGTCACCCTCATAGATCGCACTGACCACAATGCCGTTGGCCGTCAGACAGTCGTCGATGGAAATGATGACATCCTGAGCACAATCCACGAGCTTACGAGTGAGGTAACCTGAATCCGCCGTCTTCAATGCGGTATCAGCCAGTCCTTTACGAGCACCGTGAGTCGAGATGAAGTACTGCAACACCGTGAGACCTTCACGGAAATTAGCGGTAATCGGCTGCTCAATAATCGAACCGTCCGGCTTGGCCATCAGACCCCGCATCCCTGCGAGCTGTTTTACCTGCTGACGATTTCCACGTGCACCCGAATCTACCATCAAGAACACCGGATTCAGCTCCTTGCGTCCCTCATTATGTTCGAGGGTCCGGAACATGACATTCGCGATTTCCTCCCCGGCGTGTGTCCAAACGTCAATGACTTTGTTATAGCGTTCTCCGTCGGTAATAATCCCGCGACGATACTGCTGGTCAACCAAAGCAACCTGCTTGTGAGCGTTGTCGATCTCTAGGTGCTTTTCCTTCGGAATAATCATGTCCTTGATTCCAACGGAAACCCCTGCGCGCATCGCCCACAGGAATCCTAGGTCTTTCATCAAGTCGAGCGTCTCAACCGTGGCCTGATGCCCAGCAGCCTGGTAGGTCCGGAAGATAACGTCCGAAATCTGTTTCTTACCGCAAGCCTTATTGAAGAAACCAACACCCTTTGGCCATATCTCGTTGAAGAGAACACGACCCACGGTTGTCTCAATAACCTTGGACGTCGGGTCGCCGAAGACAGTCTTTTCTCCCAGATTTGGGTTCCGGAACCGGATCCGGTCGTGGACCTTCACCTTGCGTTCTGACAGCGCGAACTCCACTTCCGCAGCATCAATAAACAACGGCAGGCGGACATCCCTAACATCAGCCACCTTCCGAGGATTCTGTGTAAGGTAATAGCAACCCAAAACAATGTCCTGCGATGGTGTTGTCACCGGCTTTCCGCTTGAAGGCGAAAAGATGTTGTTCGAGGCGAGCATAAGCATGCGCGCCTCCATCTGGGCTTCTACAGAAAGCGGCACGTGCACCGCCATCTGATCACCGTCGAAGTCAGCGTTGTACGCCGTACAAACCAACGGATGAATACGGAGTGCTTCCCCCTCAATTAGGATCGGTTCGAACGCCTGAATAGACAGGCGGTGCAGAGTCGGAGCGCGGTTTAGAAGAACCGGATGTCCCTTGGTTACCTGCTCCAAGATGTCCCAAACTTCGGGTGTCTGACGGTCAATCATCTTCTTCGCACTACGTACGGTATGCACATAGCCGCGCTCCTTGAGCACACGAATAATGAAAGGCTCAAACAAGACCAACGCCATCTTCTTGGGAAGACCGAACTGGTGCAGCTTCAATTCGGGACCGATCACGATAACCGAACGGCCAGAGTAATCGACGCGCTTTCCAAGCAAGTTCTGACGGAAACGTCCGCCCTTGCCCTTGAGCATGTCGGAGAGCGATTTCAACGGGCGGTTTCCTGCTCCGGTCACCGCGCGGCCATGACGACCATTGTCAAACAAAGCATCCACCGCTTCCTGCAACATGCGCTTTTCATTCCGGATGATAACGTCCGGAGTCTTCAGCTGAAGCAGGTTGCGCAACCGATTGTTACGGTTGATGACGCGACGGTACAAGTCGTTCAAGTCCGAGGTCGCAAAACGGCCACCTTCCAGTGGTACGAGCGGACGAAGATCCGGAGGAATCACTGGAAGAACTTCCAGAACCATCCATTCAGGCCGGGTTTTACTTCCGGCAAAGCCCTGCACGAGCTTCAAGCGTTTCGCAATTTTCTTGCGCACCTGCTTGGACTTCGTAGCGGTCATCTGCTCTTCAAGCTCAACTTGCATTGCAGCGAGATCAGCAAGCGAGAGAAGCTTACGAATAGCTTCTGCACCCATTCCTGCGTCGAAGTTTCCTTCGCCGTAAGAATCGAGGGCCTCGCGGTATTCAGTCTCGGTGAGAAGCTGTCCCTTTTGAAGCGGGGTTTGCCCCGGATCGATTACTAGATAATCTTCATAATAAATGACGCGTTCGAGCTGACGGCCGGACATATCGAGCATCAAACCGATGCGGGATGGCATACACTTATAAAACCAAATGTGCGTTACGGGCACAGACAACTCAATGTGCCCCATCCGCTCGCGGCGAACTCGGGCCAAGGTCACTTCGACGCCGCAACGATCACAGATCACACCCTTGTGTTTGATCCTTTTGTACTTTCCACACGAGCACTCCCAGTCTCGGGTTGGACCGTAAATGCGTTCGCAGAACAAACCGCCCTTCTCGGGCTTGAAGGTCCGGTAATTGATCGTTTCTGGGTTCTTAACCTCGCCGTGGCTCCACGAACGAATGGTGTCAGGAGAAGAAACAGTGATGCCGACTTGGTCAAACCCAATGGCGCGCTCTTCGCCAACTAGCTCGCGAAAAGAAGGGGTATCGATCATAGAAAAATGGAATCCGAAGGACTGAAAAGAAGGCCCCCCAACGCAGTGGGCGAAGGGGAACCAGTTGAGGTTTAGAGCGTAGGAGGCAGACTGGGCAGGCCTCCTGGAGGCCGGCCACCAACTTTCACATCGAGACCAAGAGACTGCATCTCCTTAATCAAAACGTTGAACGACTCCGGCGTACCGGCTTCAAGCGAGTTATCCCCCTTTACGATTGCCTCGTAAATCCGGGTACGGCCTTGGACATCATCGGACTTCACAGTGAGCATTTCCTGAAGCGTATAGGCTGCGCCGTATGCTTCGAGTGCCCACACTTCCATCTCTCCGAAACGCTGTCCCCCGTACTGGGCTTTCCCACCCAGCGGCTGCTGCGTGACCAGCGAGTATGGCCCCACGGCTCGCGCATGAATCTTGTCAGCCACCAAGTGACCCAACTTCAACATGTAGATGTACCCCACCACGATCGGTTGATCAAATGGATCGCCCGTCCGGCCATCGTACACGACCGACTTACCGGTGTCTGTGACCCAAGTAAACCCTTCAACGGACTTCGCCTGACGCAGGTAATCAAAGACTTGTTCTTCTTTGATTCCGTCGAACACGGGAGTAGCTACTTTGAAGTTCAGAGCTTTTGCAGCCACACCGAGGTGTGTTTCCAGAACCTGTCCAACGTTCATACGAGAAGGTACGCCCAAAGGATTCAAGCAGATGTCCACCGGAGTTCCGTCGGCGAGATAAGGCATGTCTTCTTCAGGGACAATCCGGGCTACAACTCCTTTATTACCGTGACGACCTGCCATCTTGTCTCCCACAGAAAGCTTACGCTTCGATGCTACATAGACTTTGACCTGCTTGATTATCCCTGGATCAATGTCATCTCCGCTCTCGAGTTTGTCCATCGAGGCTTCGTGTTCCTGCTCCAATTCCTGGAACCGTGGTTCGAATTCCCCGATGATCTCCCGGATCTTGTTGCGGATCGGCGAGGGATCAATATCGACGTGATCGTACACCTGCGCGAGCTTGCGAAGGAGGGTCTTGGTGATCTTCCGATTTGCGGGGATGATGATTTCGCCCGTTTGAGCATTCACGACATCCAGCGGAATTTTTTCTCCCAACAGAATGTTGGACAGCGATTCTGTCAGTTCCTCGTGAAGGTCTTCCTTCTTTTTGAGGTACTCCTCTTCGGCCTGCTTCTGCTGGCGCTTGGACTCACCCGGACTCAGTTTCACACGGGCAATTTCCTTACGACTCGAAACCTTCACATCCATGACTATGCCGTAAGTTCCGGATGGAACAGTGAGTGAAGTGTCCTTCACGTCTGCGGCCTTCTCACCGAAGATTGCCCGCAGCAAACGTTCTTCAGGGGCGAGTTCCGTTTCACTCTTAGGGGTGATCTTTCCTACGAGAATGTCGCCAGGCTTGATTTCGGCCCCAATACGCACAACGCCATCCGGTCCGAGATTGCGAAGCGCTTCTTCGGAAACATTTGGGATATCACGCGTGATTTCTTCCGGCCCAAGCTTTGTGTCACGGGCTCCGATATCAAATTCGTCAATGTGAATCGACGTGTAGATATCCTCCTTCACAACGCGTTCCGAGATGGTGATAGCGTCTTCGAAGTTGTATCCGTTCCAAGGCATGAACGCGACGAGCACGTTGCGGCCAAGCGCCAGTTCACCTTTGTCGCAGTTGGGTCCGTCGGCAATGACCTGTCCTTTGACGACTCTCTCGCCTTTGAAAACGATCGGGCGCTGATTGACACAAGTTCCGGCGTTTGAGCGCATGAACTTCCTCAGGTCATACATATAGATGCCTTCGGATGGGTCGTGACGAAGCTTTTTCTTGCCCTCGGGTATTTCACCATCCGGAGAGATGATGATCAGATCGGCCGTAACGCTAGCCACAAGGCCGTTCCCCTCAGCCACAATCACCGCCTTGGAATCGCGAGCGACCTTGCCTTCCATCCCCGTGCCCACGAATGGTGCTTCGGAAATAAGAAGAGGTACACCCTGCCGTTGCATGTTCGACCCCATCAGGGCGCGGTTCGCATCATCATGCTCCAAGAACGGAATCAAGGATGCCGCAACTGAAACGAGCTGCTTCGGCGAGATATCCATGTAGTGAACCTTCGAAGGTTCCACCTCCAAAAAATCGCCCCCCGAACGCACTGCCACCTTCTCTTCGGTGAATTTTCCATTCTTATCGATCGGAGCACTCGCCTGTGCCACCAGGAAATTTTCCTCGCGGTCCCCAGTCAGGTAGTCAATACGATCGGTTACTCGGCCGTTCTCCACCTTCTGATAAGGTGTTTCGATGAACCCGAAATCGTTAATACGAGCATAGGTCGACATCGATGAAATCAGACCGATGTTAGGACCTTCAGGCGTCTCAATAGGGCAGATACGGCCGTAGTGCGAAGGATGAACGTCACGCACTTCGAAACCCGCACGATCCCGACTCAAACCTCCTGGCCCAAGTGCGGACAGACGACGTTTGTGGGTCAATTCAGCCAGCGGATTCGTCTGATCCATGAACTGACTGAGCTGCGAACGGCCGAAAAAGTCGCGAATGACAGCAGATAGTGCCTTCGGATTGATGAGCTTCTGCGGCGTCATCCCGTCAATGTTCACATCAAACAGAGTCATGCGCTCTTTCACCAGACGCTCGGTACGGGCAAGCCCGACCCGGCACTGATTGGCCAGCAATTCTCCCACGGTACGAACGCGACGGGAACCGAGATGATCGATATCATCTAGACGCCCATCGCCGGTACGCAACTGGGTAAGATATTTCATCGCGCCAATGAAATCGTCCTTCGTTAAAACACGCTCTTCGAGGCTGACATCAATCCCAAGCTTGAGGTTGATCTTGTGACGTCCAACGCGGCCGAGATCGTACTTTTTCGGGTCGAAGAAGAGGCGCTTGAGAAGTCCACGGGCGTTGGGCACCGTGGGTGGATCTCCGGGACGCAAGCGACGGTAGATCTCCTTGAGCGCTTCCTCTTCGCTGTCGACTGGATCTTTCTTGAGAGCCTTGATGATAGTGTCATCGCCCTTGAGGTCGACCACGGAAACGCTCTTCACACCAAGAGCCAATATCTGCGAAACGGCCGCCTTGGTCAGTGGCTCAAAGGCACGTGAAATCGTAATTTCGCCGTCGAGAACATCGGAAACGAGAACCTTGGACGCGATCTCCTCTTCCTCGAGGGAGTCGGTAAGCTTGAGCGTCTCGACAGTGTAAAACAACTTGATGATTTCCTCATCGCTTCCGTACCCGAATGCCCGCAGCAAAGTTGTTGCAAGGAACTTGCGACGACGTTTGCGGCGATCGAGGTATACGTAGAGGAGGTCATTGGTGTCGTACTGGACTTCTAGCCATGAGCCACGATCAGGAATAATACGGAAGGAGTAAAGTACCTTTCCGTTCAAGTGCACGGAGGATTCAAAAGCAATTCCTGGCGAGCGGTGCAACTGGGACACCACCACACGCTCAGCGCCGTTGACAACAAACGTGCCTTGGGGCGTCATGAGCGGAATTTCGCCCATGTAGACTTTTTCCTCCTTGGTTCCTCGCTCCTCTTTTAAGGAGAAGGTCACGTACAAGGGGGCCGAGAAAGTCTGATCCTCGCGCATGCACTCACGCACGCTCATTTTTGGATCCCCGATTTCGTAGGACTCGAAGTGCAAAACCACTTTCTCATCGTAACTCGGTATCGGGAAGACTTCCTGAAAGACCGACTGCAAACCGATATCTTTCCGCTTACTCAGCGGGACATCTTTTTGCAGAAACTCGACGTACGAGTTTAGTTGGATTTCGATAAGGTTTGGCGGCTCGACGCCTTCCTTGATTTTGCCGAAGTTGATGCGCTCAGACATGAGTGGGTACTGTTTCAGAGGCTGCGGGCAAAAAGCCGCAGAGTCGCACGCAAGGGCCGTCCAATTTAGAGGGACGTCAGGTTGCGCGCGACTCTACGGTTTAATGTCAGAGGGATAAGTGAGAGGGAGAGTGAACTTACGGAGACGAGCCAACGTCCGGCAAGCTTTTCAGCTCACCGGACGCTGCAAATGAAAGACAGGGGAGAGAGAGCCCCCCAGTCAAAAAGGAGTTACTTGACTTCGACTTTGGCGCCAGCTGCTTCGATCTTCTTTTTGATCTCTTCAGCTTCTTCCTTGGTAACACCTTCCTTGATCGCCTTAGGAGCGCTTTCAACCAAAGCTTTCGCTTCAGCCAAGCCGAGCCCGGCCACCGCGGCACGAACTTCCTTAATCACAGCAATCTTGTTAGCGCCAGCTTCCTTGAGAACCACATCAAATGCGGTTTTTTCCTCAACAGGAGCGGCCGCTGCGGCTCCGCCTGCTGCGGCAACAGCAACAGGAGCAGCAGCGCTTACGCCCCACTTTTCTTCTAGTTGCTTTACGAGGTCTGCAACTTCAAGAACGGTTAATCCGCTGAGCTGCTCTACGAGTGCGTTTGTATCTGCCATATATTGCGTTTGGTATCGTCGCTTTTCAGAGCTCTGAAAAAATTAAGAGAAAGGGCCCTCCCCCCGACAAGGAACCGATTTTTAGGGTTTATTGAGGCAGGACACCAGAGACTGGTGCCCCATTTTCCACCGGCTGGCACCGGCGAAAATTTTGTCATGAAGCAACGGGGCCAGAGTCCGCTGCATGGAAGAAGGAGACGAGAACTTAAGCCGCAATCACGGGTTCTTCGGAGGATTCCGAAACCGCAGCGCCGCCAACTTGATCGACCTTTGCCTTAAGAACCCGAGCGAGTGAGGATGCGGGCTCGTTGAGCACACGAACCAACTGCGAGGCGGGAGCCTGAAGCACGCCGAGCAGCGTCGCCAGAAGTATGTCGCGGGAAGGAAGATCTGCGATTGCATTAACTTGATCGGCGGAAACCACCAACCGATCAATGATACCAGCACGAACCGTTGGCTTTTTAAATTCGGCCGCAAAAGTCTTCACAACCTTGGCAGCAGATGCCACATCCTTGTCCCCGACAACAATGGCCGTCTGACCATTCAAATCACCAAGCTCGGGAAGGCCAGCATCGGAAACAGCCCGACGGAGGAAAGTGTTCTTGACGACATGGAAACGCGCCCCAACAGCATGGAGACGGTTGCGCAATTCCGAGAACTGAGTGACCCGGAGACCGGTGTAATCAGCAACGAACAAAAAGGGCGAAGAATTCAGCCTTCCGACGATATCTTCAACAATAGAGGCTTTAGCGGGATGCATGATCGGTAACTTTTTAGAATTTCAAGAACGGCGCCGCATCCACCCGGAGACCAGGGGACATCGTTGCAGCGAGCGTGATATTTTCAACAAACCGTCCCTTTGCAGAAGCCGGACGCGACTTGATTACCGCATCAAGAACAGCAGAGCCGTTATCAATCAAAAATTGCTCAGAGAAAGAGAACTTACCAACCGGCACGGAAATGTTCCCGTTCTTATCGAGTTTGAACTCAACGCGACCAGCCTTCACTTCACGCACCGCCTTGGCAGTGTCGTCCGTAACGGTTCCAGTTTTTGGATTCGGCATCAAACCACGTGGCCCAAGAACCTTACCCAGTTTACGAACCTCAGCCATACAAGCCGGAGTTGCGATCGCCACATCGAAGTCCTGAAAACCCTGCACACACTTCTCAACCAGATCCTTGTAACCCACATATTCAGCACCCGCTTCACGAGCAGCCTCAGCCGAATCACCTTCCGCGAAAACAAGCACGCGAACTGATTTACCCGACCCATGGGGGAGGGGGCAGGTTCCACGAACCATCTGATCCGACTGGCGAGGATCCACACCAAGACGGAGGGATAAAGTAACCGTCTGGTCAAACTTTGGCGCGGGCAAAGTTTTGAGAGTGGCGATTGCCTCTACGAGGGAATAGGAGCGGCCAGCGGACACCATTGCCACTGCAGCACGATAACGTTTTGATCTTTTGATAGCCATATGGTTTTGCAGTCCAAACGAGGGAGCAAAAGTCGCCCCGGCTCTCCTGCACGGTTTTAGAGAGTCGAGGATTCTGAAACCCACCAAAGGGAAAGCAAACTATTTTTTAGATATCCTTTGAAAATATCTCCCAAACCCGGAGCCCCTACCTCCTACCCGAAGCTCTACGTTACCTCTTCCCTCCCAACTCCACCGACAAACACCCCTACCCCCCGGTTTCAGCTTGAACGCTATCGATGCCCCCGAAATCAACGCACCTAGAGCGCCAAGGTTCCATGCTTCTTAAAGTGCCAAGGGGGAGAATTGAACTCCCGACCAAGGGCTTATGAGTCCCCTGCTCTACCTCTGAGCTACCCTGGCCTTAAAAAGGGCAGTAACAATGCAGCATGCGCTTGCGGGCTGGCAAGCAGAGAAATATCAACAGCTAAAGTCTGTCTGCCATGAAGCTCGCTCTCATTCATTATTCGGCGCCTCCGGTCATCGGAGGGGTGGAGCGGGTCGTCGGCGAACAGGTCGCCCTCTTCAGAGACCAGGGGCATCACGTCACATTAGCTTGTTTTGAGGGCGGTGAAGGTGTTCGAACAGATTCATTTATCCCGCTATCAAGGGAGGCGACTCCCCGGCAGTTGACGGCCTATCTGCTCGCGGCATTGAGCGGCATGGATGCCGTATTGATGCATAATGTGGGTACCATGCCATTCAGCCTAAATTTGACATCGGCCCTTCGTTCCCTGGCCGAACAATTGCCATCCATTCGCTGGATCTGCTGGGTTCACGATTTGGTCGCCGGGAGTCCGGACTACGCCCGATTTTTAACGCCGGATTCCGAAGCCATTCTTCGAACCGCCTGCCAACATTGGGAATACGTGGCAGTTTCGCCACAAAGAGCAGGTGAAGTAAGAGACCGCCTGGGGATTGCCTGTACAGTCATCCCAAACGGACTGGATCTTGCCGCTACACTAAATCTTTGCCCGAAGGTCGCCGCGCTTGCCGAGTCGAAGGGCTGGTGGGACGCGGAACTTACGCTTTTGCATCCAGCGCGCATTGTGCGACGGAAGTCTATTGAAACAGGTATCGAAGTTACTGCCGCTCTTGCGGACGCGAATGTGGACGCCCGATATCTACTCACCGGAGCCCCGGATCCCCACAGCCCGGATTCAATCGCCTACGGAATGACCCTTCAGAAATTGAGCACCACACGGGGCGTCGCCGACCGTGTTTATTTTCTCCGCGAATATATGCCAATTGGGGCGGTTCAACTTGCGAGCCTTTACGCAGTGGCCGACGCACTTTTTTTCCCGAGCGTCCAGGAAGGGTTCGGCCTTCCTATTTTGGAAGCTGCGGCTTTTCGTATTCCAGCATTTTGCGCGGATCGGGAGCCAATGCGTAGTCTTCCCGGAGCCATTGTGTTTGATCCCGAACTCCCGCCAGCGAGACTTAGTGAATGGATCATACGGCAGATTGAGACCCGGGAAGCGATTACGTCGCGCAACAGGTTGGTAAAAACTTACCGCTGGAATGCCATCTATCGCAATTTCCTCGCTCCTTTTCTCAGCCATCCCCAAACTTCACAATAATGACGACAGCTCTTCTTCCGGAATCCCCAACCTTGGAATTTGGCTCCCTCCACGCCCTGCTCTCAGCCACCCACGGCGATCCATTCTCGGTTCTCGGCCTGCACCAGGCGGGAGTCCGGTCGGTGATTCGCGCGCTGCGACCCGACGTCAAGTCCATACGTCTTGTTTCCAAACAGATAGGCTCGGACGATGCCTTATTTTTCTCCAAAACCCACACGGATGGGCTCTTTGAACTTCTGTTGGATCGCCTTCCAGAAGACTTTTCTTATCAACTGGAGCTCACCTTTTTTTCGGGCGATTCTATCTTGGTAGAGGATCCCTTCCGCTTCGAGCGCCTCCTAAGCAGCTTCGACACTCATCTTTTTTCCGAAGGTCAACACTGGTCGCTCTACGAACGCATGGGTGCCCATTTGTGCTCTGTAGACGGCGTCGACGGATGCAGTTTCCACGTCTGGGCACCCAACGCCCGCCGCGTTTCTGTTGTCGGAGATTTCAACCGATGGGACGGGCGAATTCATCCGATGCGCAAGTTGGCGGAATGCGGCATTTGGGAAATTTTCATCCCGCATTTAGTTGAAGGAACCCATTACAAATTTGAGCTCCTCGATTGCTTTGGGCATGTGGTGCTCAAGAGTGATCCGTTCGCCTTTTTCTCCCAGAACGGCCTGCAAACCGCCTCGCTAGTGTTCAACCTAGATCGGTACCGCTGGCACGATTCGGACTGGATGGAACAACGGGGCACCAAGGAACTCCACCGCGAACCGATATCTATCTACGAAGTCCATCTGGGTTCTTGGCGTCGTAAGCCGGAAGAGGGAAACCGGCCCCTGTCCTACCACGAATTGGCCGACGAACTCATCCCGTACGTCAAGGAAATGGGGTACACCCATCTGGAATTGATGCCCGTAGCAGAACATCCGTTTGAAGGCTCCTGGGGCTACCAGGTCACAGGCTTTTTCTGTCCCACCAGCAGGCACGGAAATCCTGATGACTTCCGATACTTTGTCGATAAAGCGCACCAGGAAGGGATCGGCATCATCTTGGACTGGGTCCCGGGACATTTCCCAAAAGATCGCCACGGACTCGCTGAATTTGACGGAACGCGGCTATTTGAACATGCCGATCCTCGCCAGGGCGAACACAACGACTGGGGCACTCTCATCTTCAACTACGGCCGAAACGAAGTCCGCAATTTCCTGATTGCAAACGCTTTATTTTGGCTGGACCACTACCACATCGACGGTCTTCGAGTCGATGCCGTCGCTTCGATGTTGTATCTGGATTATTCGCGCCCCCCCGGAGAATGGGTGCCCAACCAGCACGGTGGGCGAGAAAATTTGGAGGCCATCTATTTCCTCAAACGTTTCAACGAAGTCTGCTACGAGCGTTATCCGGGCATCATGACCATTGCCGAGGAATCCACCGCTTGGCCGGGGGTGTCCCGCCCAACCTACCTAGGTGGGCTTGGATTCGGATTCAAATGGAACATGGGCTGGATGCATGACTTTCTACTCTACATGAGCCGGGAGCCCATCTTCCGCCGTTTCCATCAAGGCGATATCACCTTCTCGCTGCTTTACGCCTTTCACGAGCATTTCATGCTGGTTCTCAGCCACGACGAGGTCGTTCACGGAAAAGGATCGCTTCTCAATAAAATGCCAGGCGATGTGTGGCAGAAGTTTGCCAACCTGCGCATGTTCTACGCATGGATGTACGCCCACCCGGGAAAGAAACTTCTCTTCATGGGGGGGGAATTTGGTCAGTGGTCCGAGTGGAACCACAACCAGTCGTTGGACTGGCATCTTCTTCAAGGCGAAAAGCACGATGGACTGAGCCGCATGATCCAGCACCTAAACTGGTTGTACCGTTCAGAACCAGCGCTTTATGATCAGGACGATTCCTATGCCGGATTCCAATGGATCGACTTCCATGATGCCGATCAATCCGTTGTTGCCTTTCAGCGGACGAGCTCTGACGGACAGGTGATTGTCTTCATCGTTAATGCCACACCCGTTCCCCGCGAAGGCTATCGCATCGGCGTGAACAACCACGGCTTTTATCAGGAAATCCTCAATACAGACGCAGCCACTTACGGCGGATCAAACATAGGAAACTTTGGAGGCGTCTGGTCGGAGGAAATCGCCTGGCAGGGCCGCTCCCGTTCCCTACTTTTAAGGCTTCCGCCCTTGGCGCTCATCGGCCTTCGCTGGACAAAGCCTGCTCCGGTCGCACTTCCGCAGGAAGCTCTTGAAGGTTCCGCAAAATCACGTACCAATTAGCTAGTCACTTGCCCTCCGGCATCTAACCTAAGTGTATTCGAACCTCACGTTGGCAGCATTTCCGTTGGGGACCGCCACTAAGATGGTGGCCTTCGCCGGATTGCAGTTGCAGTGGTGTTAAGGACAAATTATTTCAAACTTTCAGGCGTATCCACGGCTTCCCTCCAATGAAAAGAACCATCCATATGCGAGCTGGCTTCACTCTAATCGAGTTGCTGGTCGTTATCACCATCATCGGTATTTTGGCGACCCTCGCTCCGCAGGCCATCAATGGAGTGTTAATGAGTGCCAACCGCATTAAAGCCCTTAGTGCCGCCCGCAATATTGGAATGGCGCTTAAGACTTACGCCAACGAACACGACGGTGCGTTCCCCTCCGGTGACACTGCTTCCGAAGCCTTCTCCAAACTCCTCCCTCAAGACGTGGGCAGTTCAGGATATATTTCCGATAAGAAGCAGTTCTTTGTTAAAGGATCCAAGTACACTCCGCCAAGTGACTCTACGACCAGCGGCAACCAGCAAAGGCTCGCTCAAGGAGAAAATCACTGGGCTTTTATGGCCGGTCTAGATGATTCCGGCAGCGGTCGCTGGCCTCTTCTTTTTGATGGACCCGCTTCATCGGAAGGTGCGTACAGCGCAAAAAAGACTGAAAGAGGCGGCGTATGGGAAGGAAAGGTGGCCATCGTTGTTCGCTTGGATGGTTCGGCAAACGCCGAACAGCTCAGGGAACTCAAGGTTCAAACCGACGGTCAGGACAACGCCTTGAAGCCCGGCGAAAACTGGGCCGCCGGCGGTAAAATTGCCATGCCTTAGGGTACACATTCCGCATCCCTCAGATGCTATAAACAGGCCCCGGTTCTCCGGGGCCTTCTTTATTTACCGGCCCCACCTCGACTCGCGCCCTCTTACGACGCTTCACCGTCCCCTTCTCGAATGATCGAAAAGCATATCCTCAAAATCACCCAGGAACTTGGAATCCAGGCCCGACAGGTGGCCGCAACGGCCGTCCTTTTGGAAGAAGGCGGCACCGTACCATTTATCGCCCGTTATCGAAAAGAAAAGACCGGCGAGCTCGATGAAGTTCAGATTACCTCCATTCGTGACCGTCTCGAGCAACTCGCTGAGCTCGATAAACGCAGGGAATCCATTCTCCAGTCCCTCACCGAGCGCAGCCTCTTAACAGACGCTCTCAAGGGCAAAATCGACGCCGCTGAAACCGTTGCCACCCTCGAGGATATCTACCTCCCGTTCCGTCCCAAAAAACGCACACGGGCCACTATTGCCAAAGAGCGCGGCCTGGAGCCTCTCGCAGACATCCTTTCGGCGCAATTGCCCCAAACCGTTCCGTCCTCAGAAGCCACGGCTTTTGTCGACTCCGCAAAAGAGGTCCCCGACGCAGCGAGCGCACTGGCGGGGGCACGCGACATCCTAGCAGAGCGCATCAACGACGACGCCACAGCCCGCGCCAGACTTCGCGAGCTTTATGTAGCCCAGGGGGTTATCCGCTCCAAGGTTGTCTCAGGAAAGGAAGAGGAAGGTGCAAAATTCAAAGACTACTTTGACTGGAGTGAGCCTGCGTCGAAGTCACCATCGCACCGAATTTTGGCAATGCGCCGAGGTGAAGAAGAAGGCTTTCTATTCACTCGCCTCACGCCGCCGGAGGATCAGGCTCTTTCGATCCTTGAGAATCTTTTTGTGAAAAACGCAAGCGCGTCTGCTCAGGAGCTCAAGATCGCCATTCACGACTGCTACAAACGCCTTCTGGGATTTGCGATGGAAGGCGAAGCTCGCGTGCATTTCAAAAAGCGGGCCGATGAAGAAGCCGTGCGTGTCTTTGCGGATAATCTCCGTGAGCTGCTCCTGGCGGCTCCACTGGGTCAAAAGACCGTCCTCGCGATCGATCCCGGGTTTCGATCGGGCTGCAAGGTGGTGCTATTGGATCGCCAGGGCAAGTTGCTGGCCAACGATATCATTTACCCCGAAAAGAGCGTTCGCGAACTAGCCGAGGCTACCGAAATGGTCAAAGCCGTGGTAAAAAAGTTCAATGTCGAAGCCATCGCTATCGGCAACGGAACTGCCTCGAGGGAAACCGAAACCTTCATCCGTAAAGTCGGGCTGCCGCCTTCCATTCCGGTGGTCATGGTCAACGAAAGCGGCGCCTCGATCTATTCGGCCAGTGAAATCGCCCGAGAAGAATTCCCCAACCACGATCTGACTGTACGTGGAGCCGTCTCCATCGGACGACGCCTAATGGATCCCTTGGCCGAGTTAGTCAAACTTGACCCAAAGTCGATCGGAGTCGGTCAGTATCAGCATGACGTGGATCAGAATGCGCTCAAACGCTCTCTGGACGACGTGGTCATTTCCTGCGTCAACAACGTCGGCGTGGAGGTCAACACCGCGAGTAAAAACCTCCTCGCATACGTCTCCGGCCTGAACGCACGCACCGCCGCCAGCATCGTCAGCTTCCGCGACGAGAACGGCCCTTTCCAGTCCCGCAAGGAACTGCTCAAGGTCCCCGGACTCGGCCCCAAGAGTTATGAGCAGGCCGCTGGATTCCTCCGAGTCCGCGGAGGCGCGCATCCACTGGACGAAAGCTCGGTTCATCCGGAAAGATACGAACTTGTCGACAAAATGGCCGCAGACGTCGGATGCAGCGTCACCGACCTGCTCAAGGATTCGTCCAAACGCGCCAAAATCACCGCCCAGAAATACGTCTCAGCCGAGGTGGGACTGCCCACATTGCAGGACATTTTGTCGGAACTTGCCAAACCCGGCCGCGATCCGCGCCAGCAGTTCGAGGCATTTTCTTTTGCCGAAGGTGTGGAGAAGGTCGGCGACCTCAAGCAGGGAATGAAACTCCCGGGAATCGTCACCAACGTGACGGCTTTTGGCGTGTTTGTGGACATCGGCGTACATCAGGACGGCCTGGTTCACGTGTCCCAGATCTCGGACACTTTCGTTAAAAACCCCGCCGAGTTTTTAAAAGTCGGCCAGCGAGTTCAGGCCACGGTCCTTGAGATCGATCTTGCCCGAAACCGGATCTCGCTCTCCCTCAAAACCAATCCTGAACTCGGTCCGCGAGCGCCGCGTGGCGCCAAACCCGAAGGAGACCAACGGGATGTAAAACGTTATACCGACCGAAAACCGTCCGCTCCCTCGGTCGACTGGTTTACCGCCGCGTCTCAAAAGAAGCGTTAAGCGCCCCGCACATGCCCGCCACTTCGGAACTCGAACTTGGAGCCCGCGCGGTTGTCGCGAAGCTCCAGGAAGCCGGATTTGAGGCCCTTTATGCCGGCGGGTGCGTGCGCGACCGGCTGCGGAACGTGGATCCCCACGACTACGATATCGCCACCAGCGCGCGGCCGGAACAGGTGCAGGCCTTGTTTCGGCGCACCGTGGGCGTTGGCGCCCAGTTTGGAGTGATCTGCGTGCTGGACCGCAAAATGGAGTTCCAGGTGGCTACATTTCGATCCGATGGCGTCTATCAGGACGGACGTCATCCAGAGTCGGTGGTGTTTTCCGATGCAGAAGAAGACGCCAGACGCCGTGACTTCACAATAAACGGACTGTTTTGGGATCCAATCCGTCAGACCTTGCGGGACTACGTCGGAGGCGAGGCCGATCTGAAGGCCGGCATCTTGAGAGCGATTGGAGAGCCCTCCGAACGCTTCAAGGAGGATCGGTTGCGCATGCTGCGGGCCATCCGGTTTGCAACAACCCTCGGATTTGAAATCCACCCGGACACCTGGACGGCAATCGTTCGGCACGCCGCTCAGTTGCGCGAAGTCAGCGCGGAAAGAATCCGGGACGAGTTTGTGAAAACGATGCTATGTCCGGCTCGTGTGCGCGGCCTGGACTTATTGGAAGCCAGCGGACTTTTGCGGGAAATTCTCCCAGAAATGGAAGCGCTCAAGGGCTGCCAACAGCCTCCGCAATGGCATCCTGAAGGCGACGTCTGGGTTCACACTCGCCTCATGCTGAGCCTTCTACCGGAACAGGTTTCGGTTCCACTCGCACTTTCGGTGCTCTTGCATGACATTGCCAAACCCGTCACCTATTCCTTTGATGAAAAGGCGGGGCGCATTCGGTTTTCCGGGCACGAAAAACTGGGGGCAGAAATGACCGAAGCGATTCTTTGCCGCCTGCGTTTTCCGCGTAAAGAGATCGATGCCACGGTGGAAGCCGTCGGAAATCACATGGCATTTAAAGACGTGCAACAGATGCGCACATCCCGTCTGAAGCGCTTTTTGGCCCGGGCCACCATCGAGGACGAACTGGTGCTACACCGGGTGGATTGTGCGGGGAGCAACGGCGATCTCTCCAATTATGATTTCCTTCGCGCGAAGCTCGCGGAGTTCTCCTCCGAACCGCTGATTCCCCCGCCCCTGATTACGGGCAAGGCGCTGATAGCACTTGGATACCGGCCGGGACCGCAGTTTAAGGAAATCTTGGAACATGTTCAAACGCGCCAGCTCGAAGGCGCACTCCACTCGGCCGACGAGGCTTTGTTCTGGGTCCGGGAACAATTTCCTCTTCCAAACAAAGCCGACAATCCGGATTAATACACTGCAGTACAGCACCCTTGCTTGCTGTCTCTGGAATCCTTACGCGCCCCTTTAAACGCGCCAAGCCTTTTAAGCGTCCTGTTCCATCGGGGCATCGAGAGTGACGCCAGCAGCGCGGAAGTCGTCTGGAAATGGACAGGTAAACTGTAACCACTTTTCGGTGCGCGGATGAAAGAACCCCAGTTGCCACGCATGCAACATTTGCCGTTCGGCTCCCGCACGCCTCCCATAGACCGCGTCGCCGAGCAAACCATGCCCGATATGCGCCATGTGCACTCGGATCTGGTGGGTCCGTCCCGAATGGAGTCGGCACTGCACCATCGTGACCAGCGTCCCGGCAAATTCGAGTTCCCCGAGCACTCGCCAATCGGTGCGGGATTCACGTCCTTTGCCCGCAGGCAGGACGGCCATTTTCTGACGGTTAACGGGATGGCGCCCGATCGGCGCGTCCACAATTCCGCGATTTTGACGAAACGAACCGAGAGCCAGAGCGAGGTAGATTTTGCGCACTTCGCGTCCCGCAAACTGGGCGGAAAGCGCTCGGTGCGAGAAGTCGGTTTTGGCCACCACGAGGCAACCACTGGTCTCCTTGTCGAGCCGGTGTACAATTCCTGGCCGCTCCTGCCCCCCCGTTTCTGAGAGATCCTCGCAATGATGCAGCAGTGCGTTGACCACCGTCCCCGACCAGTTGCCGACAGCGGGATGGACGACCATTCCTGCCGCCTTGTTGAGGACCAGCAATTCCTCGTCCTCAAACAGGATATCGAGCGGAAGATCCTCCGCCTGTGCGACTATGGGTTCGGGTTCCGGCACTTGAACCACCACCGATTCTCCACCGCGAAGGCGTTCCCCCGGCTTGGCTGGAACCTTACCATTGACGAGCACACACCCTTTCCGCACCCAGTCCTGAAGCTGTGAGCGGCTTTGTTCCGGAAGCACACTGCACAGAAACTGATCCAACCGGATCTTCTCTCCCGAGGCAGGCACTTCAAACTGATGAGCTAAACGTTCAATCGGCACGCGCCCGAGATAACCACCTCCCAGAGATTTGCAAGCGACCGTCAACCGATTGGGTTTGCCCAAGGGCTCGGCTTGGCCTTCGCTACACCCGCTGCGATCTATGAATTGGTACTACGAATCTGAAGGCAAACCCAACGGCCCAGTGTCCGCCACCGAACTGCATCGGTTAATTGCGACGGGCAAGGTCACCAACCGGTGCCTTATCTGGTGTAAGGGTATGAGCGATTGGCAGCCCCTGCACTCGGTTATACTCGAGCCCACCGCCAAGGACGCTCCCGATCCAGCGCCATCTGGCGACTTTCCTAAGATTTCTCTGGATCCGGTCGCCAAAGTCTTTGCTCCAAAATTACCTGAAGTGGAGCAGGTCATGCCGTCCTGGGAGAACCGGGGCACAGGCGGGTGGATCTCTGCTTTTTTCAATACGATCACGGAAGTTCTCACCAATCCGTCCACCACTTTCCGGCAATTACCGCAGAGCGGCAGCTGGGGGCGCCCGCTG
>CAMCYN010000034.1 GCA_945883955.1 Akkermansia muciniphila | reverse complement strand
TCCGCTGCCGCTCCTGCGCAAGACCTCACCCTTGGCGAGCCATCCGCACGTCCATCCAGACGGCCAGAGCCAGGACCGAGCCGCGGGCGATAAATTTAAACTCGGGCGACACCGCCAAAAGCGTCATTCCGTTGAGCAAAACCGCCATCAACAGCGCTCCGAACAACACCCCCGCCACCGTACCCCGACCTCCCTTGAGGCTCACGCCCCCAATCACGCAGGCGGCCACCGCGTCCAGTTCCATCAGTTCCCCAACCGTCGTGGTGGAGGCGCCCGCATACGCCGTCTGCATAAATCCCGTGATCGCCACAATGAGACCCATCAGTGTAAACGCCCCGATCACGACCTTCTGGACCGGGATACCCGAAACAATAGCCGCCTCCTCATTCCCCCCAATCGCGTACAGATAACGACCAAACGGTGTGTGAGTCGTCAGGACATAAACTCCAAGCGTCACACCCCCAAGAATCAGGGCGGGCAGGGGGATGCCCCGGTACTGGTTGGTCAGAATCACGAACAGGAACACAAGTTGGGCCATCAGAAAGAACTTCAGAAAGGCCAGTTCCCGGTCGTCCCCCGGGATGCCGAAGGTCTTCCGGGCGCGGCTCGCCCGGAACCGAAGTGCAGCCAGACCGGCGACCGCGGCGGCCGCAAGCAGATACCCCAGCAGCGGGGGCACATAAAACGTCGTCAGCAACGAGTACAGATTGGACTGGCCGCCGTGAACGACCGGGATGGTGGCATTGTGAATCACCAGCCAGAACAGGCCTTTGAATACGAGCAGCCCGCCAAGCGAGATGATAAACGCGGGGATCCGTTCGCGTACCACCAGCGTGCCCATGGCCCCCCAGATCAGTAGTCCGGCCAGCACCCCGACCCCCATCGCCAGCGGGGCGGGCACGTTGTGTTCAAAGACGAGCACACTGGCAATCCCCCCCAGCAGGCCGACGCCGCTGCCGGCCGACAAATCAATGTGTCCGGGTAAAATGACGAGCAACATGCCCATGGCCAGCGTGGCTGTGATGGCGAGTTCGGTGACGAGCAGCGAGAGGTTGCGTGCACCTAAAAATTCCGGCGACAGAAAGGCAAAAAACGCGCCGGTCAAAAACAGGGCGATCGCGATCGAGAAATCGCGCGGGGAAAGTTTGGTTTGCATGGCAAAAAAGCTGGGAGAGGCAGGAACCGGACGGAAGCGCGCGGGGGGGCCAGGGTTAGGTGGGTTGCAGTCCTGTTTGGCCCAGCGCGGCGGCTAAAAGCCGTTCGGGCGTGGCGTCGGTCCGGCTGAATTCGCCGCCGATCCGGCCATTGTGCAGAATCAGGATCCGGTCGCTCATGCCTAAAAGTTCGGGCATTTCGCTCGAAACCAGGAGCACGGCTTTGCCCTCGGCGGTGAGCGTGTTGATGAGTTCGTAAATCTCGAGCTTGGCCCCCACATCGATGCCGCGCGTCGGTTCATCCAGAAAAACGACCCGGGGTTGAGTCATGAGCGCTTTGCCCAGCACCACTTTCTGCTGGTTGCCTCCGGAGAGTTTGCCCACGGCAACGTCGAGCGATGGCGCCTTGATCCGGAGCGCACTGAAAAAACGGCGGTTTTGTTCCAGCTCGAGCCGTTCGCTTATGAGTCCGCCGCCGCTCAGGCTTCCGAGCGAGGAGAGCGACAGGTTAAAGCCGATCGTCTTGTCCAAAATCAGCCCGTACCGGCGCCGGTCTTCACTAACCAGGACCATACCTCGCCGGATGATCTCCGGGGGTTTTTCCCGATTCAGCGCAAGACCGGCCAGCCGCACGCGGCCTTCGACTCGTTCGCCCCAGACGCCAAACAGGTGCTGGAGTAATTCGCTGCGCCCGGCCCCCATCAGGCCGCCAATGCCGAGGACTTCGCCGGCCCGCAGCGTGAGGCTGATATTGTTCAGAAACCGTTTGCCGGTGTGCGGATGGCGCACGCTGAGATCTTCCACCTCCAGCAGGATCTGTCCGGGCGGAGTCGTCTGACGCGGAAACAGGTCGCCAATCTCGCGCCCCACCATGTGTTCGATAATCGCGGTCCGGTTCGTCGCCCGGGTGGGCAGGGTCGTGATCGAGGTGCCGTCGCGCAGCACCGTGATCCGGTCGCTGATGGCGAAGACCTCCTCGAGTTTATGGGAGATATAAATGCAGGTGATGCCGGCGCGGCGCAGGTCCCGGAGGATCTCGAGAAGAATCCGGACCTCGTGTTCGGCCAGCGCGGCGGTGGGTTCGTCCAGAATGAGAATCCGGGAGTTCTTGGCCAGCGCCTTGACGATTTCCACGAGCTGCTTCTGGCCCACTCCGAGTTCGCTCACGGGTGTGCCCGGATCGATCCGCACCTTGAACCGGTCCAGAAGCCGACGGGCCTCCTGATGGATCTGCCTCCAGTCGATCAGGCCCAGAGCGGTCCGGGGTTCGTGGCCGAGGAAGATGTTTTCCCCGACGGTCATCTCGTTCACCAAAGCCAGCTCCTGGTAGATGACGGCGATACCGTGCCGTTCGGCGTCGGCCAGGGAGCGGAACCGCGCGGGTTGCCCCTCCACGAGCAGCTCACCTTCATACGAGCCAAACGGATACAGGCCCGAGAGTAGTTTGATGAGCGTGGACTTGCCCGCTCCGTTTTCGCCGCATAACGCGTGGATCTCGCCGGGTCGGAGCTCAAAACTCACGCCTTTGAGCGCCACAACCCCCGGGAACCGTTTGATGATTTCCCGCGCCTGAAGGATGGGGGAACTCATAGCCGTCTAAAATCCGGCGGTTCCCTGATACACCTTTGCCTCGGGCTGGAAGCCGTCCCGGATCACGGTTTCCTTCATATTCTCCGGCGTGACCACCACCACGTCCAGGAGCAGCGAGGGGACTGGGCCCGCGCCATTTTCGATGGAGCCGGGGGCGATGATGGACTTGCCCCGGGCCATCTTGAAAGCGACCTCGGCCGCCTGCGTCGCCAGCCGGGCGATGGGTTTATAAATGGTCATCGCCTGCGTGCCGTTGACGATACGCTGGCAGGCGGCCAGTTCGGCGTCCTGACCCGTCACAGGGATTTTGCCGGCGAGCCCTTCTTCGGTGAGGGCCTGGATGGCGCCGCCGGCTGTGCCGTCGTTGGAGGCGAGCAGGGCGTCGATGGTGTGGCCGACGCGGGTCAGGGCGGCGTTGGTGATCTTTTTGGCGTTCTCAGGTCGCCAATCCTGCGCCCAGTCTTCGTGGACGACCTCGACTTCGCCCTTCTGGATAAGGGGCTGGAGGACGTTGTCCTGACCCTGTTTGAAAAGAAGAGCGTTGTTATCGGTTTTTGAACCGTAGATCCGCACGAGCCGGAGCGGGCGTTTGGGCATTTTCTCGACCAGATACCGCGCCTGGAGTTCGCCGACCTTAATGTTGTCGAAGGTCATATACAGATCCACCTCACAGCCCGTGATGAGGCGGTCGTAGGAGAGAACGGGGATGCCGGCTTCGTGAGCCAGGGCTACGGCTTTGGCCATGGCGGCGCCGTTGTGCGGGACGATGACGAGCGCATCGACCCGGCGGCTGATGAGGGCCTGGACATCGGCAATTTGACGCGTGTCGTCGCTATTGGCGGACTGCACGAGTAATTCGCCGCCAAGGCTGCGGATGCGTTTTTCGAACAGATCGCGGTCGGCCTGCCAGCGTTCCTCTTTGAGTGTGTCCAGAGAGAGGCCGATGAGCGGGGCGCGATTGCGCGGGATCGTTTCGGAGGATTTACCGCCGCGGGCCAGCAGCAGGCCGCTGAGGATGCTGACGACACAGCAGGCGAGGACCAGAAATATGCGCATAAGAAAGGGGGAGAGCCTTCCTGGATGGTGCGCAATTTCGGGCAGCCCCTCAAGGCCCGCCACGGAGGGATTTTCGTCGGGACGGGAGCCCCGGTTCCGCTGGAACGCGGGGGCGGTCGGTGGAGGATCTCCCGTTCCGGGGAAGGTCACTGGGACGCCCGACGGAGGATGGGACTCTGTGGGGCTTGCCGATTCGAGCGTGGGCTAGGATCTGAGACGGAGTGGGGCGCGGCGTGCTTTTGTCTTGGAGTGAGAGCCTAGACGTTTTGCGGGGGCCGGTGGTTGGGGTTCCTCGGACTCGGGGTTAGCGTCGCCGGAGATCATGGTCTGGAGATCGTGGACGATGTCATTGAGGGTATGGAGCTGGTCATTCATCCGTTCGGCGGAAGAGGCGTTTTCTTCAGCGCTGGAGGCATTGTTTTGGGTGACTCTGTCGAGTTGGGTCACGGCCATATTGACCTGATTGACGCCGACGCTTTGTTCCTGGGTGGCCGAATTCATCTCGGCGATGACGTCGTTGAGGGAAGAGATCTGGCTGACAATGCCGTTAAAGACGTCGGCCAGATTTTGAGCGGTGAGTTCTGCGGCAGTGAGGCTTTGGACGACTTTTTGACTCGCCCTCCCGCCCAGTTCGCTGCGTGCCATGGCGGATTCAATTCGCTCGGCTGTTTCTTTGGCCGCACTGGCGCTGCGCTGGGCCAGGGAACGGACTTCATCGGCCACGACGGCAAAACCCATGCCGGCCTCGCCTGCTCTGGCGGCTTCGACAGCGGCATTGAGCGCCAGGAGGTTGGTCTGGAAGGCAATTTCATCGATGGTTTTGATGATTTTACCCACGGCCTGGTTGGAAGACTGCATGTCAGCAACGGCGGCTTCCATGTCAGCAACGGCCGAACGAATCGAGCCCACCGTTTTGGTCATCTCCGCCAGTTGGGTTAACCCTGCGGTCGCCGAATCGCGCGTTTGCTGGCTGAGGGCCTGGCCGCTTATCTTTCTGTTTAAGTGTTGATGGTTTGGTAAAGTAGGGGTGCCATTCAAAATAGGCGGGTGGTGAGTTCGGGGTTGAAAGAACGCGAAAGAATCCGGGGCGAAGCGCGCGGCCTCCGGCGGGGATATTTTCTATCAATCGCCCCGGCTGTCGGGACAGCAGGCCCGGGTGAAAACTGCTCTACGACAAACAGCGTCTGGGGACAGCCGGCGACTATTACGCTTCGCGTGCTCAATCCAGCGCTTCTCTTACAGAGCCCCTATCGGCTTCACCTCGACATTTTCAGCGAGCGCATAGGCTCTCTTGCCTGGATACAAAACAGTCAGGTGCTCCAGCTTCAAATCCTGCATCGCTGTCTTCATGGAGGCTGTGAGCCTGGGCGCATCTGCGCGCTTGAATTCGACGCCAGTACGTATGCCGTCTTTCACCAACAGCAAATCTAGCTCCGCTCCGTTGTGGGTGCCCCAAAAATACACTTCATCCGGTGATTCCCTTCGAATGACTTCCTCAATGGCAAATCCCTCCCAGGAGGCTCCCAATTTCGGATTTGTCAGCAAATCGGCCTGAGTCCGGATGCCACTCAGGCTATGAAACAGTCCACTATCGCGAAAATAGATCTTGGGCGCTTTCACCTGTCGTTTCCCCAAATTTTCGTGCCACGGCTGAAGCTGACGAATCAGGAAGGCTCCACTCAAGGCGTCCAGATACCGTCGGCAGGTGGGCGGCGTCACTCCGAGGCTGCTTGCAATCTCGGAGGCGTTCCATGTCTGGGCATGGTAATGAGCCAGCATAGTGGCAAACCGCATCATGGTCGCTGGGGCCACGCCGGGATGAAACTGGAGCAAGTCCCTCTCAAAAAAACTGCGGATAAACTGCTGGCGCCAAACCATGCTATCGAAGTCCTTGTCAGCAAGGTAGCTCAACGGAAAGCCCCCCCGGAGCCACAGTGGATCTAGCTGTTCTTCCCCCACTTCAGCGAGCGAGAACCCGGCCATCTCGAGCACCTCGATTCTTCCCGCGAGAGATTCGGAGGATTGAGACAAGAGTTCCGGGCTGGCGCTGCCAAGAATCAGGAATTGCGCGGTTTGTGGATGTCGGTCGGCAAGGACTCGCAGGATCGGAAATAATTCAGGGCGACGCTGCACTTCATCGATCACAATGAGACCTTGGAGTGCTTCGAGTGCCGTTTTTGGCTCTTCCAAACGCGCAAGGCTCACGGGATCTTCCAGATCAAAGTAATTGGCGGAATCTACCGGCACAAATTCTCTGGCGATGGTGGTTTTGCCACACTGTCTTGGGCCGACAAGGGCTACCACCCGACTCCGCAGGAGGGCCAGGTGCACAGAGTCTTTGATCTGAGAACGCAGAATCATGCCCGATAATACCATGAAAATTGAACATGAGGTGTTCAGTTTTCACCAAAATCAGGCGAAGGCGTTCACCTTCTAAAGCTCTTTTTCGGGCTCGAACCGCTCTCTGCCAACGGCTCCCTGCCCATGGAGTCCGTCTATTTCCTCACTGGAAACACCCCGGCTCTAACGGCCTCTCCGAAGCGGTGCCGCAGGAGGACCCGCCGCATTACGCAAGTCTTCCCACTTCCCCTTCGTGGATGGGGCGCGAACCCACGGATACGAGAAGAGGTCGTAAACTTTTTTGGGCAATTTGAGGGCGACCGGGAGTGATATGGGTGAAGCGCCCCTGTTACTCCCCAGAATCCCCCCCCTTTTGTTTATGCCCTCCAAACGGTCTTTTTCAAAAATCCCGCCTCCTGCTCCGGTTGCCGTCTTCCCCTCCCTCGGCAACGCCCTGCGCCATCCGCTCCCCCTTTTGCTCGCCGCCATCGTGTGCAGTGCGCCGGAAAACGGTCTGGCCGCAGCCGATCCTGCACTGCCCCCGCCTGCGGACCATGCCCAGCGGATGGCCAAAGGACTGGAATCGTTTGATCAGGAGGTCCGCAAAATCCTTTCAGACAGCTGCCTCAAATGTCACGGAGGCGAGAAAGTGAAGGGTGAGTTTGATTTGGGAACCCGCGACGCCCTGCTCAAAGGCGGCGCCGACGGCCCTTCGGTGGTGGCATTCCACCCGGATAAAAGCCGGATGCTCAAAATGCTCAGGCACCAGGAGGAGCCGTATATGCCTGAGAAAAAGCCAAAGCTGCCCGAGGAGGTGATCGAAAAGATCGCGTCCTGGATCGAACAGGGCGCGCCTTATTCCAAAGCTCTTGTGGAAGGAAAAGCGCCCGAAAGAGATCGCTCCAAAGTGACGGAGGAAGATCGGAGCTGGTGGTCCTTTCAGCCCCTCGCGAACGTCCCGATTCCCTCCGGAGCGTATCCCCACCCAGTCGACCGTTTTCTGACCCACAAAGCGCAGCAGAAAGGCCTGGCTCTCGCCCCCAAAGCCGACCGCCGAACCCTCATCCGGCGCGCCACTCTGGATTTGACCGGCCTGCCGCCCACCCCCGAGGAAGTGGAACGTTTTCTCAGCGACTCCTCCCCTCAAGCCTGGAGCAACCTGATCGACTCTCTCCTGGCCCGTCCGGCCTATGGAGAACGTTGGGCCCGTCACTGGATGGATGTCGCACGCTACGGCGAAAGCTCCGGCTTCGAACAAGATTACGACCGGACCGGCTCCTATTTTTACCGGGATTTCCTGATTCAGGCTCTGAATGAAAACGTGCCTTTCCAGCAGTTCGTGCAATGGCAGATCGCCGGGGACGAGTTTGCTCCCGGAAACCCCAAAGCTCTGGCCGCCACGGCGTTCCTCGGACTGGGCGTGTTCCCCACCCAGATCACCGTCAACGAACTGGAGCGCGTCCGGTACGAAGACATGGACGATATGTTGTCCACCACGGGCGCGGCGTTTTTGGGGCTGACCGTCGGGTGCGCCAGATGTCACGACCACAAATACGATCCCATTCCGACCAGGGATTATTACCGGATGCTTTCGACCTTCACGGGAACGGTTCGGAGCGAGATCGAGCTGGATATGGACCCGGAACAGACGGGCAAAAAGACGGCCGAATGGAAACAGGCCGAACAGAAGCTCGTCAGCGAACAAGAGACACTCGAAGCGTCCCTGCACCCGACTTTTGAACAGTTCCTGGACCGCGACATCCCAACCGCTGTGGTTCCCAAGGGGTGGATGGTGCTTCGGCCCGTTTCGACAAAAGGAACAGCCGGCACCACCTTTACCGTCCAGGACGACGGCTCGCTTCTGGCCCAGAAAGGGAAGGAACCTGCCCGCGAGAACTTCGAGTTTTCCTTTCCGGCACCCAGCCGTTCCCTGACGGGGCTTCGCCTGGAAGCTTTGGTGGATCCCTCGCTGCCCGGCACAGGCCCGGGGCGTTCCCCAAAAGGCAACTTCCAGCTCACCGGGGTGCGGGTGGAAATCCAGGCTGCCGATGGCACGCGCACAAACGTGCCCCTTTCGAAGGCCGTTGCGGATTTTGAACAAAACAAAGAGGCGCTGAGTGTCGCCTCCGTTCTCGCTGGGAAACCCGACACGGGTTGGTCCATAGGCGGAAAAGAGAAGGCTTCGCACACCGCTGCATTCACCTTTGAAAACCCAACGACGCCGCCCCCGGGAGCGACTTTAGAAGTGACTCTCGAATTTCAGGGCAACGGGAAAGGCGCCATCGGCCGCCCCCGATTAGCGGTGATGAGCAGTGGCGAACCCGGGCTGGCACAACCCACCGTGGAAGCGAAGGTATACGAATTGCTGGCGTCGCGTATGAGACCGACGAGCCCCGAGGATCTGCACCTTCTGGAGACGTGGTGGCGTACGCTGGACACCAAATGGACGGCGCTGGAAAACAAACGCGTAGCGTTCGAGAAAACAAAACCAACCGGCCTGACCAAAGTGTTGGTCGCCTCGGAAAGTTATCCCGCAATTAAATATCACACCGCAGGCGGAAGCGTGGAGACCTACAAGGACACGTTTGTGCTCAAACGCGGGAACGTGGCGCTCAAAGAAGACGTCGCCACCCCCGGCTTTCTTCAGGCGCTCTCCCGAAGCCCCGAAGACCGCTGGCAATGGACTCCTCCCACTGGAGCCAAATACGCGGGCAAACGCCGGGGACTCGCGACCTGGATTCTGGACGAACAGAAAGGAGCGGGAGCACTGGCAGCCCGCGTGTTTGTAAACCGGTTGTGGCTGCATCATTTCGGACGGGGCATCGTCGCCACACCCAACGATTTTGGCAAAACTGGGGCCCTGCCCTCACAGCCCGAGCTGCTCGACTGGTTGTCGACTCAATTGCTGCAAAATGGCGGCGACATTAAAGCCATGCACCGGCTTTTGATGACGAGCGACGCCTACCAACAGGCGGCGGCAAAAGACGCCGCAAAAGAGGCTGCCGATCCCGAGAACAATCTGTTTGTGCGGTATTTGCCCAGGCGTCTGGAGGGCGAAGTTATCCGGGACAGTCTGCTTGCAGTCAGTGGGCTCCTGGACCCCACCCTGTTTGGACCGAGCATCAAGGACGACAATAGTCCGCGCCGCTCCGTATATCTGCGCGTCAAACGCAGCCAGTTGATCAGTGCGATGGTCAGTTTTGATCAACCCGAACCGCTCGCAAGTCAGGGGCTGCGGCCGACCACAACCGTGGCACCACAGGCGTTGATTTTGATGAATAGCGTCCAGATTCGCACCTGTGCAAAGGCGTTTGCGGCGCGAATCTCCCGGCAATTCGCAAAAGATGCCGCCCCCGAAAACCTTGTCCGCGCTGCGTATGCGCTCGCGCTGAGTCGGGAACCGCTCCCGGCCGAAAGTGCGGATGCCTGCCGTTTCCTCCACGAACAGGCCCAACGATCCCAAAGCCCCGGCGCGGATGGACCGTCTGTCGCCGCGCTCACTGACTTCTGTCAGGTCCTGCTGGAACTCAACGAATTTGCGTACCGCCCCTAATCCCTCACTCCTCCCCCTATGAATCCCGAATTTCTCCCCTCTTTGACGCGACGCGAAGCGCTCCAACGTGCAGGCGGCGGTTTTGGTTGGCTGGCATGTGCGGCGCTGCTGCAGCGGTCCGCTTTCGGCGCCGATTCCAAGGCTTCCCACCATCCGCTGGCGCCGAAGAAACCGGAATTACCGGCTCGAGCCAAATCCGTGATCTGGATCTTCGCAAACGGAGGACCCAGCCAGGTCGATACCTGGGATTACAAACCCGAACTCCAGAAACGCGATGGTCAGACGCTGGACGGGTTTGATCCCAAAACCGGCTTCTTCCCGGGCTCAGCAGGCCCGCTCATGGCCTCCCCTTTTGCTTGGGCCCAACACGGACAAAGCGGCACCTGGGCGAGCGATCTTTTCCCGCATTTGTCTAAACACGTGGACAAGATGTCCTTCATTCACTCGTGCTGGACGGGATCCAACAACCACAGCCCGGCTTTGTTTATGATGAACACCGGCATTACCCGCATGGGATCTCCCTGTGTGGGCTCGTGGGTCACCTACGGTTTGGGGTCGGAAGCGGAAAGTCTTCCGAGTTTTGTGGTGATGAGCGATCCGCTCAATCGCGGCCTTCCGAAGGGGAACGCTCTGAACTGGGGCGCGGGTTATCTCCCGAGTGTTTATCAGGGGACGTGGCTCAAACCGAGCGGCGAACCGATCGAAAACCTCAAGCCGGCCCCCTCCAGCACCGGGGATTCCCAGCGCGCCCAGCTCGATTTGCTCGCGAGCCTGAACCGGCGCCATCTGGAAACCACTCCGATTGAAAGTGAGCTTTCGGCGCGGATAGAGAGTTTCGAACTCGCATACCGCATGCAAACGGCCGCCCCGGAAGCCTTCGACATCTCCAGCGAACCCGAACACATCAAAAAGGCGTACGGGATTGATCAAAAACACTGCACCCACTTTGCCGCCCAATGCCTCACCGCTCGACGGATGGTGGAACGGGGAGTTCGATTCGTGCAGATCTACTCCGGGGGAATGGAGAATCAACAAAGCTGGGATTGCCACGCGGATCTGATTGGCAATCACCGGGGGTTCGCGCTGGAAGCGGATCAACCCGTGGCGGCCCTTTTGGCGGATCTCGAACAGCGTGGTCTTCTGAAGGAAACACTCGTCATTTGGGCCGGCGAATTTGGTCGCACCCCCGTTTCCCAAAAGGGCGGAAAACCCGGTAGGGATCACAATCCGCACGCCTTTACCGTGTGGATGGCGGGCGGTGGAGTCAAAGGAGGGTTCCACTACGGCCAGTCCGATGAAGTCGGATATAAGGCAGTCGTGGATAAGGTGCATGTGCGGGATTATCACGCCACACTTCTGGCCCTGCTCGGGATCGATCACGAAAAGCTCACGTACCGCTTTCAAGGCCTCGACCAAAGGCTCACCGGGGTGGAGTCCACTCGGGTGATCACGGAACTCTTTGCGTAAGGCCGAGGGCAGTTCACCGGGCTTAGGTCCAGGGGCGAATGGCAGTGAGTGGAGGCAGGGGCAGCTCCCTTTAAAGGAAGCCGGACCCGCCGGTTTATTTGCCGGGCCGGTCTCTATTTGAATCGCCGGGTGGCGGCTCCATTTTTAAGAAAGCCTCATGTCCGAACTGCCCATTGATCTGCTTGCTGTTTCGATGCTTTCCCCGCTGTTGGCGCCCCGGCTCCAGGCCAGCTTCACCGTTCACGATCGGCTTCATGAACTCGATCCCGCCGCGTTCCGGCTCGTGGCACCCCGGATCCGGGCCATCGCGGCCGGAGGCGAATCGCGGGTTTCAGCCGAATTAATCGGCCAGCTCCCCGCCCTGGAGCTTATCGCGGTGATGGGGGTCGGTTATGACGGCATTGATGTGGCGGCAGCCAAAAGCCGAGGGATCCAGGTTACTCATACTCCGGGCGTTCTTAACGACGAGGTGGCCGACCTGACGCTGGGATTGATGTTAAGCGCCGCCCGCCAGATTCCCGCTGCTGACCGGTATGTTCGCGACGGGAAATGGGCCAGCCAGGGGGCGATGCCGCTGACGCGTAAAATGTCGGGGGCGCGTCTGGGAATCGTCGGCATGGGGCGGATCGGGCAGGGCATTGCCCGGAGAGCCGTGGCGTTTGAGATGGTCATTTCGTACACGGCCCGCTCGGCGAAGGCCGATTTGCCGTGGCGTTTTTTTGAAACTCCCGAGGAGCTGGCGGCGGCGAGCGATTTTCTGGTCGTGATCACCCCGGGGGGCAACGACACACGTCATCTCATCAACGCCGCCGTACTGAACGCCCTCGGTCCCGAAGGGATTCTGGTGAATGTGGCCCGTGGCTCGGTCGTGGACGAAGAGGCGCTGATAACCGCGCTCGAAACTGGCCGACTTGGCGGGGCGGCCCTGGATGTTTTTGCCACGGAACCGCATGTGCCCGAACGTTTGCGTCTGTTGCCGCATGTCATCCTGACGCCGCATATCGGGAGCGCCACAGCCCAGACCCGACAGAGTATGGCCGACCTGACTTTCGGTAATCTGGAGGCGTATTTTGCCGGAAAACCCTTGCTGACGCCCGTGCCGGAATGCCGCTTCTAGTCCGGTCGACTCGGCCTATCCTCGCGGAGGGAGGCCCCGAGTGCGGCATTGAGGCTTCGGGTACTGGGAAAACCACAGCGTCTGGCCAGTTCGGAGGAGCGGATCTCGGGGTTGGTTTCGAGCAGAGTCTCGGCGGCCCGGGTCCGGCGTCGGACGATGTAGGTGTGGGGACTGCAGCCGAGATGTTTTTCAAAGAGTTGTTCGAGCCAGCGGCGCGAGACGCCGCTTTGGGCGGCTAGTTCTTCTACGCCGAAAGAACGGTCCAGCCGGGACTCAATCGTTTCCATGACCTGTCTGAGGCGCGGTTCTTCCGTGCCAAACATCTCGGTACTTCGGCGGGCCGATACCCGGAGCGGCGGTACTAAGACCCGCTGGGAGGCGGGCGTTTCCTTGCGGAGGGCCTCATGGAGCAAAGCCGCCGCCGTGCAGCCGAGCTCGTACCCGTCCTGTGGGACACTGGAAAGAGCCGGGATAGAGCCTTCGCAGGCGATGGGATCATCGTTTATCCCGAGAACGGCCATATCGCCGGGCACGGAGATGCCGATGCGCCGGGCGGTTTCCAGAACCAGTTGCGCCCGGTAATCGTGAACGGCCAAAACGCCGACCCGGCCGCCGAGGGCGCCAAGCCAGGTTTCGAGCGCTTCGCGATCCCAGTCCCAGGGGCGAATGCCGTCGAGATTGCTGTGGGTGAGCAGGGTTTGGACTCGGCCGCCGGCCGCTTCGACCGTTTCGCGGAAGCCGCGCAGACGTTCGTCGGAATAAAAAACTCCTTCCAGTCCGTAGTAGGCGCAACGGCGGAAGCCGCGTTCGAGGAGATGCGCGGCGGCCTTTTCGCCAATTGCCCAGTTATCGCTCAGGACACTTGGCAGGGGCATGTCGGCGAGCCGGGCGGAGAGATTCACCACTGGGACGTGGAGTTGCTGGGCGAGCGTCAGTTGGGCCGGGGTCTCGACCATGGCGAGGACTCCGTCGCCGGGCCATCCCTGGAGGCTTTCCAGAGTTACGGGGGCGCCTTCGGGGTTGAGGGCCACTTGCCAGCCGTTGCGACAGGCAAAAGCCAGAATCCCGCGTGTGATCCGTTCCAGATGGGGTTGGACCGTCTGGAAAGCCAGGGCGACCCGGACCGGATGGGCTGGAGGCGCGGAAGACGTTGGCATGGAGCGAAGCGAGGGCGGCTAACGGAACCCCGGGGGAGGTCGGCGAACGCGAAGGCGGTTCGGGGTTACTGCGCCAGGGCTTTGCGGAGCACGGGTTCGAAGAGGTCTGCCTGCCGCATAAAACCGAGGTCGTTGGCGTGGGAAGCGTCGGTGGCGCCTTCGGTGTCGGTGCCGTAGAGGGCGTCGCCTCCGATGTAATAGAGGTTTTTAACTCCGAGTGTCTGGAGATGTTCCCAGGCGGCTTTGAGGGCGGCGTGGTTGTCGTCGTGGAACTTGGATTTAGCGGGCAGGATCCAGCTGTTGGTAAAGCGGCGGTCTTCGACGAGTACAATGGGTGTGTGGGGCCGTGCGGTGCGGAGTTGCTGGACCAGCGGGACACATTTGGCGGAGACATCCGCCGGACCCATGTTGGGCAAACAGTCGATGACGTAGACGGCGGCGTCTATGCGGCCAAGGAATTCACCCACGGCGGTATCCATCCGGCCATTGCCCGAGAAACCGAGATTGAGGACCGGCCGGTCCAGGCGGCGGCCCAAAATGGCGGTGTGCACCATCCCCGGGCGGCTGGCGCAGGCGCCGTGTGTGATCGAGGTGCCGTAGAACACCACCGGTTTGGGGCGCGGCGCGAGTCCCTCAAAGGCTGAGCCGGTCGGGACGCCGATTTCGAGCGATTCGACGCCATTATACAGGGGAAGATAAGCGGCGTATTCGCGCATGCCGGGGGCGAGTCCTTTGATGACTTCGGCCCGAACCTCCTGGGTGGCGGGTTTGGTGACCATCACCCAGCGCCACTGGCCCGAGTCGTCGCGTGCATAGAAATCGACGCCGCTCACGCCGGTGGCGGGCATGTGGGGCATGGCGAGGTTGGCCTTGGTCAGCTTGTAATGGACGTGTAAGGCGGAAGCGTCGGTCTTGAAGCGGACCATCATGCCGGCGCTGTCCCGGCTGAGTTTCCAGACGTTGGGGGTGACGGTTTTTTCGGCGGCGGCGGGCAGGCGGTCGAAAAAGTTGAGGCGTTCGCTGGAGGTCCATTCGCGGCCTTCGAGTCCCCATTGGGTGACGTCATGCCAGTCGACGAGTTCGGTGGAGGTTTTGCTGGCGGCCAGGGCCGGATCGAGTTTTTGGGTTTCGGACGGTGCAGGCGCGGCGACGGGGGTCTGGGCGTGGGTCTGGGAGGACAGACCCAAACCGAGGAGGAGCAGGGGGGTGAGCAAGGGGTGTTTCATACGGAGATGGGGTGGGGTGAAAATAGGCGGAGAGGCCCGGGGGGCGATTCCTATTGAGGGGGAGCTGCAGGTGAAAGGACCCCGATTCTCCTTAGGAATCCGTGCAGCTTCAGGAGGCGGAATAAGATATAAAAGTGGATTCGTCTGTGTTGCGTCGTTAGATAATACGTATATATGGGGGCGGACTTTTGAACTTGATATGAAAAACAGGGAATTGCCGGATAAGGCCATTGTGGCCGCGCAGAGTGCTTTGGTGTTGATGGATCTTTTTGACCTGACGGAAGATGTACAATGTTGGGTCAAGGACCGGGCGGGTGTGATTCTTTGGGCGAACAAGAACCTTATTTTGCAATACTCCGAGAACGAGTCGCCGGAGGACGTCATCGGGAAAACCGATTATGAACTTTCGCCCAAGGAGATTGCCGATCACTTCCGGGCTGATGACGAACGGGTTTTGGCGGGAGCGCCCGTGATCAAACGCGAAGAGATGGTGACCGGGTTGGACCATTTGTTTTACTGGTATGTGACGACCAAACTGCCCGTTTACGATGCCACGGGGGCGATCATTGGAACGGCTGGGATGACACGTAAACGTGTGGAGGCACCTGCGAAGAGCTCGGATTCACCCTTGCCCAAATTGCTGGCGTATATCCGGGAGCATTACATGGAAAATCCCGATAACGGACTCCTGGCCTTGTACGGTCATATGTCCGAAGAGGAGCTTTTGAGTCTGTTTGAACATGAGTTGCACATGACTCCCCAGGCCTATTTGCGCCGGGTGAAGGTGCGTTTGTCCATTCACGATCTGGTGGATGCGGGGAAGAGTTTTGATGAGATCGCCCAGAAACATGGTTTTCGCGATCAGGCGCATTTTGTGGAGGAGTTCAGCCAGGAGACAGGGGAAACACCGCGCAGTTACCGCCTGAACCTGTTCCGGCGCGGGGCGGTCCGGATTTAGGGGCGGGTTAGACTCAGAGCCTGACTCCCAAAACAGAGAGCAGGCTGACTGCCGGCGGGTTCGCAGAACGGTCTCTCTCTGCGCAATACGCGCCCGGAGCGAATCGCACTCTCACGGGCAAGCTCCCCCCGGTTTTCCCGCTTATCAAACGCTCCTCTTTTGCCCGAGGCGATTGCGGCATTGACCAGAGTTCTGAGAGTGGTGGAGGGCCGTAAGGACGGAAGAGAGCGGTGAATTAGGAGCGGTAGAGGGAACTCGGCCCGGTCGTTAATACAAGAGCCGTAGGGGCTTGGGTTCGGAGTGGCTGGGGGTCGTCAATCTGACACATAACCGCCGCCAACATGTTGCAGCAAAGGGGTGGAGAAGGAATGGGCAAACACATACTCCAATGGCTCCCAACTCCTATGAGACGAGCCACCGCCTTGATCCTAGCCTTTCAGATTGCCTCATCCGGCCAAGCTGCACCTGTGTTTGCCACTGGCACAGGGGATATTACGCCTCCCACCGGATACGTGAACCTGGGGTTGCAGGGCGTGGGAAGAATTTCCGCGAGTAAACTCGATGCCTTCGGTGAGACCTTTGGCTCGATCTCCGGTTTGCAGATCAGCAACTGGAAGGTGACCAACGGGGTGTACAGCGGTTCGTTCCTGACCCTGCCCGACCGCGGATACAACGGAGACGCCGGGTACTCCGCATTCCGGACGCGTATTCAGCAGCTCGACTTTAGTTTCACTCCGTACACGGGATCCTCGGCTCTTCCCGCGGCGTTGAGTTCCCAAAACCAGATCACGCTCGACTACAAAGGCGGCTCTCTTTTGAAGGTGGACGGGGCGGCAAAAACCACGGGCGATTTGCCCACAGCCTTTGAAACGCTGAAGGGCGGAGTCCTCGGAACGGTGGGCGGTGCCTTGAGTGGAACCGGCAAAGTGGCACTCGATGCAGAGGGGCTCGCCCAGTTCAAGGACGGCTCGGGCTACATCAGCGATGAATACGGACCGAACATCTATTATTTCGACCAGAACCGGAATCTGGTGAGTGTGGTAAATCCGCCGGCGTCAGCGCTGCCGTTGAAGTCGGGCACCTACAGCTTTACTTCTGCCAGCGACCCGACGACCGGGCGTCGCGGCAACCAAGGCATGGAGTCGATCGCGATTTCACCCGATGGGACGCGTATGTACGCGATGCTGCAAAGCGCTACGATTCAGGACTCCGGGTCCAAGTCCAAGGACCGCCAGTTCACGCGTCTGTACACCTACGATATTTCCACGAGCAAATCGGCACCCACGTTGATCGGGGAGTACGTGGTGGAATTGCCGCGGTTCGACGAAGGGAAGGCGGACCAGACTGGAGTGGTTCCAAACAAAACGGGGGCCCAGAGCGAGTTGGTGATGCTGGATAACAACCGCATGCTCATGCTGTCGCGCGACGGCGTGGGGAACGGAATTACAGCCACGGGATCTCCGGTATTTAAGTCGATCATGTTGTTGGACCTGTCGGCTGGGGCGACAAACATTCTGTCCCTCGATACCACTGCCGGCTTTTCGGTGACTCAAGGTACTGCCAGCGGGAATCTGGTGACGAAAACCTACGGAACGGCAACGGAAACCACTGTGCAGCTCAAGAGTGGAATCACGGCCGTGGACCCGGTTCAGGTGGTAAGCATCATCAACCAGAGCGACCTTGCCCGGTTCGGTCTTAACACCAATAGTGGCGCCGCAGGAGCTGCCCGTAATTCGTTTACGTTGAGCGAGAAGTGGGAGGGCATGAGCCTTGTGTCGGCCTTGGACCCGAACAAGCCAAACGACTACTTCCTGTTTGTCGCCAACGACAACGACTTCCTTACGAACAAGATGAAAATGAAGGCGGCCGATGGCTCGACCTTCACTTCGGCGCCCCTTGGGATTAACGCCGAGAATGACACGATGTTTCTGGTGTATCGGATCACGATTCCTGCCGGGTCTACGGATACCAGTCTGACCAAACTCGCGGAAGCCGCCACCAGCACTCGAAGTGCATTCGGTGCGGTCATCGACGCACCGGCGGATTTGGCGACGGCCGTCGGGACTGTGAGCGTGGAAGGAACCACGTTGGTTTTAAACAAGCCTGTATCGGTCGCACGCTCGCTGGAACTTGGCGCGAGTGGGGGAGCACTGAATCTGCAGGGGAATGCGGCGACCTGGAGCGGAGTGGTCCAGGGGTCGGGCGGATTTTCGGTATTCGGAAGCGGTTCCGCGAAGCTCGTCTTATCCGGGTCCAACACGTATTCCGGCGGCACCGAAATTAGTGGGACACGTGTGGAGGTTGTGTCCGCCGCGAATCTCGGAGCTGGGACGTTAAATCTCAATGCCGGAGCGACTTTTGCCGTGGCGCAATCTGGGACGTTTACTGTGGCGACGGGATTCTACGTGGATGGCGGGACGATTGAAATCGGGAGTGGGAAGGCGGGGTGGACGGGTTCGTTAACGGGGCCGGGTTCGCTGAGTAAGGCTGGCACGGGGACGTTGTTGTTAAAGGGTGCGGGGGCGGGTTACACCGGCACGACGAAGGTTTTGGCGGGGGTTCTGGAGGTGGAGAGTCAGACGGCGCTTTCCAGGAGTACGCTGAATGTTTCCGGCCCCGGCGCGACGGCGGTTCTCAGCGGCGGTTCGGTGGCGCTGGGGGGCTTGAGCGGGACGCAGGCAGTCACGCTGCAGGAGAATCTGGCCCTGAGTATTGGCTGGAACAATGAAAGCACCCTGTACTCCGGGATTCTTTCCGGAAAAGGCGCGAGTGTGGAAAAGGCGGGCACGGGTACGCTGACGCTGGCCTCCACCAACCTGTATACTGGAGGCACAAAGGTTTCCGCTGGAACACTCTCGCTTGGAACAGGCACGGCAGCGGGGTGGGCAGGCACGAGCAAGCTCACGCTCGGGAGCAAGACGGTGTTTGAATTAAACATGAGCGGCGTTGTGGATCTGAGCGCGAGCTTCCAGTCGGTCGCTGCGGACGCCACGATCCTTTGGCGCGGGGCGGACAGTAATTCGATCCTGCGACTCCCGGCCAATTTGCAGGCGAACATCTACAACACCGGAGCGGGGAAGGTGCAGCGGCTGAGCAGCGGCACTACGTTTGTGGATATCGGGACCTTGCCTGTGGCCCTGGACAGCGTCACGAAACTCAAACTCGCCGTAGCCGCGCCGACGGGTGTCACGGGGAAGACGTTGCTGTACATCAATGGAAATTTCTACCAGCCCTTCTCGAAGGATCTGGCGGCGGGAACCCCCACGTATCTCGATGCGACTGGGGGACAGCTACGAGCCACACAACGGTCCCTCGGGGATCGGGAAGTGGCTTATAAGAAGCAGTTTTTCCTGTCGCTCGCCTTTACCGGAGTGGACACCGCGATGGATTCCAGCGGGAACATTATTTATAATTACGGCACGCAGAGCACGAGTACGACGCTGCCTGGGTATTGGACCAAGAAGAACCTTCCGATCATCATTGGAGTCGACGGCAACGCCTACATTACGGACGGGCACCACACCTCCGCCGGGTATCTGGAAACCAGTGGCAGTCCGATCGTGGCTGGTAAGAGCCACATTGTGCTTGGAACAGTCCAGGCGAACCCGTCGACCCAGACATCTGTGAATGACCAGATGTGGGCCGACTTTGCGGCGGTGAACAACGCGTACCTCTACGGGCCGAATGGGAACCAGTTGGTTCAGTCCGGCGAAACCGGGTACACGGGGCTTCAACCGATCCTTCCTTCGGTCACAGGGATGCCCACGACACCAGGGACAGCCACGATGGAAAACGATCTCTACCGCAGCCTGATGTGGGCGGCGGCAGATTCCGTGGTGAAAACCGCGACGTCGAGTACGGGAAGCAAGATCGCCGGATTTTCAAAGGTGGACTCCACGTCGAGCGTCTCCGGCAAAGAAGTGAACTTCGTCGAGTTCTATTGGGGCGATTTCCTGCGCAATCGCGTGTTGTGGAACGACAACGCCGCAGTGACCAGCCTCAACCTGATTAATGCGCCGGTATCCTTCTTTGCAGCCTCGGCCAACGCCGTAGCCCTCGCCAGGTCCGAGCTATACCGGGACCAGTACGGCCGGAATCTCACCGACTACACGGCCGCCAACTTCTCTGCGAACACCCAAACTTGGGCCAATGCCAGTATCAAGAACGGCCTCGCTGTGACGGGCGACACCTACAACATTTTCCTTACCGATGATGTCAGCATCCAGGGGGACATCCTGCCGTCTGGATTGGACGGGGTGGTGAACAACCTGAACATCAATACGACCAAGGGATTGAGCATCGCTGGAGACGTGCAGAATTTTACCACCCTCGTGATTAACACCGGCGGTACGATGACGATCGACTGGAAGGACTCCGCTGTAAACGCCATCACCCAGAACAAAACCCTCACGATTGCCCCGGGTACGGCCGACGTTCTTTTGAGCGGCGACAACGACTACGCCAAACTTCAAAGTATTGTCATCGGAGCCGGGACGCTGACGTTGCAAACCAGTAACTCGGTGGAGCAGGAAATTTGGGGCGACATCAGTGGCGCCGGTTCCTTCCGTAAATCCGGCACGGAGAAGCTCTCCCTCTCGGGTTCGAATACGTTCACCGGCGGGCTGTTTCTGGACGAGGGCGTTTTGGTTCTCGGTTCGGCTACGCCGATCGGCTCTGGGACATTCACCGCAAAGAGTGGTACGACGCTCGGGTTTGAGGAGAGCGTGCTGCTTCAAAACAGGATCCGGTTTGTCGCAGGCACGGATGTGTTCGCGCCGTTCACCTTGGATCTCGGCGAAAACACGGTGGAGTTTGCCGGCACAGTGACGGGCCAGGGGACGCTGGTGATTAAAGGTCAGGAGTCGTCGGTGCTGACGCTTTCCGGGAAGAACCAGCTCGCAGGAGCCGTCGACGTTACGGCGGTTACTTTGCGGCTCAGCGGAAACGAGGCGCTGTCCGCAGAGACCATCACCCTTCGCGCGGGGGCTGCCATTCAGGCGAAAACAGACCTTTCCATCGCGTCCGACCTCATTCTTGAGGATGCTGGTCGACTTGATTCCGGTGAGAACCTGCTGGAGTGGACCGGAGAAATTAGCGGCGACGGACAGTTGACGATTTCCGGGCATCCCTATGGACGAGTGCGGCTGAGCGGCCTGAACACCTACACGGGCGGGACCGTTGTGGAGCAGGCCCGGCTTGAGATTGGATTGAATCCGGCTGGCTCGGCGGCCAACGATCCGGGGTATGGGCAGGCGCTTGGGAGCGGAGCGGTGAGGGTGAATTCGGGGGTCCTCGGGTTTGCTGTGTCGGCCACCGTCCCCAATGATCTTGAGTTTAACGGTACGTCGGGGATCGACGTGGGGGACAACATTGGAGAATTGACGGGGTTCCTCAGCGGGGACGGGACGCTGTTGGTGAGTGGTTCCAGGACAGGAGCCTTGTTCCTGAACAACGCCATCAACACGTATGTGGGTTCCCTGACGGTGGAGGGAACTATTCTGCGGCTGTTGTCCACGGGGGGCGGGGCCATTTTTGGTGACAACACTCATCCGGTCACGCTGGACGATGCCGTGGTGCAGATTGTCCCGGATGGAGCTCCGGGGACTGTGAGTTTTGGGGCGCGCGGTTTGGTGCTCGGCGCCCTTGGCGGAACGCTGGATGTGACCAGCAACAGTGTGTTGTGGGACGGAGTGATTTCGGGCCCAGGCAAGTTTACCGTGGCCGGGGAACTCGACGGTCAGCTCGAATTAACCGCGACAAACACGTACAAGGGCGGGACAGACATCACGGGGGGCACGCTCTTAAAGTTCAGCCGCGACGCGAACCTTGGAGACGCGGCGGGCGGGATCACGTTGACCGAGGGTGGACTTGTTTATGGAGGAACGCAGGGGATCACGATGAGCCGGTCGCTGGGTGTGAATGGGTACGGGATCGTGGATTCCGGGAGCCAGACTCTCACGTGGGCGGGAGCAATCACGGGTGGAGGTCTGCTGGAATTGGGTAGGCCTGGGAGCACGGGGACGTTTGTGTTACCCAATGCTACAGCGTTCACGGGACGGACATTTGTCGCGGGTGGGAATTTAACCGTGGGGCACAAAGAGGCGCTCAAGCAGAGCACACTCGAAACCAGTGCCACTGGGGGCGTCACGGCTTTTACTACCTCAGAAGCGCTGCTGGGCGGACTGGCTGGCGACGGGAACCTGGCGCTTCCAGGCAACTTTAAGCTGAGTATTGGAAACAATAATTCGAGCTCGTTCTATTCCGGGGTGATCTCGGGAGCTGGGGCGAGTCTGGTCAAGGTGGGGCTTGGGAATTTGACTCTCGGTGGAGCCAATTCATACACAGGAACAACTTCGGTTTCGAAGGGGACCCTGACGCTTGATATGGGAGCCTCCGTCGGCACCGGGGCCATCTCGCTCGAGAGCAAGGTTTCGCTGGTGATTAACGGAAGCGGCACAGTGGATTTGAGCGGCAGGTTTGACGTGAGCAAAGTGGCGGCGGATGCCGTGATTGTTTTCCGGGGAGGGGCTGGGTCCATTTTGAAACTGCCCAAGGCCGTGACTGACAAGTTGAGCGTGCTGAATCTGGGAGCGGGCACGGTGCAGTCGGTCGATGGCTCGACGATCACGGAGTTGGCTGCGAGCACCAGGGCGGACTTCAAGGACGGGGTGAATGTGGCGCTCCCAAAGATTGAAAGTGCGGTGACACTGAGCGGCTCCGCGAAGCTCACCATCACGGGATCCGAGGAGATTAAGGGATCGTTCCTGAGCGGCGGCAAAGACAGCACGCTGGAGATTCCGGTGGGTGTGAGCGCGACGTTGAAGGAAGCGACGACGGGATTTGCGGGTTCGATGCAGGCGGACGGCACCATAAACATCGATCAGAGCAATATGGCGACGCAGTTGTTACTGCCTGCCTTTAAGGGAACGGGGACGGTGGGGATTTCCGCTGGGGGCAAGGTGAAGCTTGCCGCGAGCAGCGACTTCAGTGGCACGACCTCCCTGGGAATCGGGGCCGCGGCTGAGTTGACGGGCAGTCTCGGGGTGGACGGAACACTTTCCCTGGGTGAGGGAGCTTCGGTGAACGTAAATCCAACGGATACGAAGACCAGGGTGACTGTTCCAAAGCTGACTGGGGCGAGCGGGACTTCCGTGGCCCTGAAGGCCGGGAAGGTGGAGCTTTCGGGCGACAACTCGGGATTTGCGGGGACTATCACGGTGGACAAGGGCGTAGCCGTGACGGTGACTGGCGATCTGCCGATGGGAACGATCACTGCGCAGGACAAGTCCGTCCCGCTGATGCTGGACGCGTCCGGCGGGAACATTTCGTTGCCTGGGACAATCAGTGGGGACGGTGGCGTTTCGCTGGCGAGTTCGGGGACGTTTACGATGACGAGCGACGCAAAGATTCAGACAGCGGAACTAAAAATTGGGGCCACAGCCACGGACAAACCCACGCTGGATGTGTCGAGTCTGGTGGGCGGGTTGGTGCTCACCGGAAGCCAGACGTTGAGTGGGGGCGGGACAGTCATTGGATCGATTACGAGTCGGGGTGTGTTTTCGCCCGGGAATTCGCCTGGAGTTTTTACTGTGGCATCCAAGACGACCGGTGCGACGGTGACCGGCGGGGACCTGACAATCGGGACCGGCGGGACGGTGGTTATTGAGTACGGGGTCGTAGCACCGAGTACGGCGCTGG
>CAMCYN010000033.1 GCA_945883955.1 Akkermansia muciniphila | reverse complement strand
GGTTTCGTCGTTTTTACGCACGCGTCCAATCGGGTCGAATCCTTCCAGCGCGAATCCCATCGGATCAATCCGGTCATGACAGGAGGCGCAGGCTTTGTCGGCGCGATGTTTTTCGAGGCGTTCGCGGAGGGATTTGGGCGCGGTGACATTGTCATCGAGCTTTGGGACGTTGTTTGGGGCGGGCGGAGTGGGAGCGCCGAGCACGGAATGCAGCAGCCAGTTGCCCCGCAGCACCGGACTCGTCCGGTGAGGGTAGGAGGTGCGAGTCAGCAGAGCGCCCATGCCCAGAATACCGCCCCGGGAATAATCGCTGACCTTGGTCTGGTGTAATTCCTCACCCTTGATGTCGGGGATGCCGTAGTGTTTGGCCAGGCGTTCGTTTAGGAAAGAGTAGTCGGCGGTGAGGATCTCACGCACTGGACGGTTCTCGCGGATGAGGTGGGTGAAAAAGCCGACCGTTTCCTGATACAAATCCCGGCGTAATTCCGGGGTGAACTCGGGGAATTTACCCGCGTCGACTTTCAGATAGCCGTCGAAATTCTTAAACTCCAGCCACTGGGCTGCAAATTCTCTGGCCAGCGCTCCGGCTCGGGGATCTTTGAGCATCCGCAGGGTTTCCGCCTTGAGCACTTCGGGGCGGCTCAGCGAACCATCAGCCGCCTTTTGACGCAGCGCCTCATCTGGCAGGGACGACCACAGGAAATAGCTGAGCCGAGCGGCCAGTTCGGTAGGGGTGACCGGGTGAATTCCGGGTTCGCCAACCTGTTCGAGCTTAAACAGGAAGGAGGGAGCGACCAGAATCCTCACGAGGGCTTCACGGGCCGCCGATTCCCGGTCGAGGTCCTGGGCGATACCGGCTTTATAGACGGTGGCGAGTTCTGTCTTTTCGTCGTCGCTCAGGGGGCGTCGCCAGGCCTTGTTGGCAAAAGCCTCAAGATGCCCGAGCACCTTTTTATCCCACTCAGATTCGAGGTTTTTTGGGACGGTCTTGGAGGCCACATACCGCCAGTCCTCCTTCATATTCGCGAGGCGCGTCGCTTCGGCGGGGGGCAGGAAGGCCGCCAGTTGGGTGTCGCTGAAATAATAGACGGTGATCCCCGATTTACCGCCGCGATTACGGTTTCCGGCCACCCGATCGAGCAGATGCTCCAGATTTTCAGGGAAAACTTCTCGCAACTTGCTAAAATCCGACCCGATTTCGCGGTGAGTTGGGGTTTGCCGTTTCCATACGGTGATCAGACCCGGAATGATCTGGGTAGGGTCGGGTGGGGTACCCACCGTGGCTTTCCATTGGAGGGAGGAAAATTCGCTCTCGGTGACCCGGATATCGAGTTTTCCGTTAGCCTTAAAGTGTTTGGCGTCCTCGGGCAGGGGAATACTGAGCACCATGGGGGCTTGAAGCATGAGGGTCTTGGCGTCCACCTCCAGGCCTTGGGGATGTCTACCGAGCAATCCCAGGAATTTCTCCGCCTCAGCGATCCGGGATTCCAGCTCGGCTTTTTGCCCGTTCTGCGTCGGGTCGTCCTTTACGGAGGCCAGCCGGGCGGAGTCCGCATCCCGCCGACCGGTGATCCAGGTGATGTAATCTTCTTTTTTACCCTTTCGCTGAACTTCCAGGGAATCCACCCGGACGATGTCGCCCCGATTACCGTCGCCGAGATCGCCTACGACGAGGTGAACGACCTTTTCGCCGTGTACATCGGTTTGAAACGGCTGCGTTTTAAGTTCATCCGAGTCCTGTTGAGCTCGTAACACCGACCATTTGCCCGGCAGAAACCAGGAGCGCAGCTGGTCCCGGATGGCGTCGATGTTTTGTTGCACTGCAGGAGGAACGGCTTTTGGAGCCTCCGGCGAGGGGCCCGGCAGGGCGTTCCAGGGGAGGCGGGTCAGATCCAGAAAGCGCGATTTGGGCTCTTTTGCCTGAAGGAAGTTCCACCAGTTTTCCAGGAAGGACTGGTTGAGCTTGTTTTCCTTGGCGAGTGCTTCCAGCGAGGTGGCTCCGGTCTGTTCGCGGTATTTCCATTTCCAGCAGGCCGCCATGTATTCGCCGGTACGCAAATCCTCGCCATCTTTGGGGAGGTGAGGTTCGGCCATCTTCTGGTACCAAACGAACATATCCGCTTCGACGTTGGAGCGGAACTGGGCGGGACCACGTACGCCGATTCGCTGTTCGTTAAAATGGATGCCGCTACCGGGCAGAATGGTGGCGTGTTCGACGAGTTTGCGGGCCGCTGCGAAATATTTATCGAGCTGTTGGGGGCTCACAAACAGCACATCGCCGAGATTGGAGAAACCTTCGCCGCCGCCGCCATCGGGCACGAAGTCCTTACCCAGCGGGTAAGCGATTCCGGTAAGGTCGCGTATGGAATAATCAAATTCGGCGTTGGTGAGTCGTCTTAGGGTGACGGGGCCGGGGTCGCCTGCGTTGGAAGTGGCCGCGGTCTCGAGGGCGGTGCCGACCCAAGTGAGAAGGTTTTTCCGCTCGGAGTCGGACAAGGCCTTGGAGTCCTCTGGGGGCATGTCGCCGCTTTTGACCGCCTCCTGCACCTTGTTCCACAGCTCGTATTCCTGAAGAACGGAAGGGTCCTTTTCGAGTCGTTTGAGGTCCACGCCCCCCTTGGTATTTTTGCCTCCGTGGCAGTCGATACACTTGGATTTGACGCTTGGGAGAATGGTTTGCCAAGTTGGCATCGCCTCAGGATCGACGGCGGCCATACTCAGGGTCGATGCCGATAAAGCCGGCAGGAATACACTTAAAAAGAGACGTGAATGGGACAAGGGGAAACCAGGGGCAGGGGGCATCGTGAAAATGAAGCTAATTAAGACCACTCGGAGAGTGGGGTTTTATTAGAGGAAATTGCGGCTCCGAGGCGCTTGCCGCCGGGCTCCATAGCAGGAGAGGGGTGCTTGCGGCGGGGCCCTAGGCTGACTAGGAGTTTGCTCTCATGAATACCTCATTTTTGCTCGGGGGCGATCTTCCCATTCGGCGGTTAGGTTACGGGGCGATGCGACTGTGTGCGCAGCCGGGAAATTTTGGGAAATATCCCGATTGGGCCGGGGGAATAGCGCTGCTACGGCGTGCGGTGGAACTGGGGGTGAACTTTTTCGATACGGCTCATCCCTACGGTCCCGGCTACAATGAGGAGTTAATAGGCGAGGCGCTTTCGCCCTATGCTGAGGGCTTGGTGATCACCACCAAGGGAGGGGTGGACAAGACGGCCCCCGACCGGGTTTTTCCCGATGGCAAACCGGAGAGCCTGCGGCGGTTCTGTGAATTGAGCCTTGGGCGGCTGCGACTGGAGCGGATCGAGCTGTACCAGTTGCATCGGCCCGATCCTGCCGTTCCGTTCCAGGAGAGTGTCGGGGCGCTGGCCCGGTTGCGGGAAGAGGGGAAAATCCGTCACGTAGGTCTTTCCAATGTCACCCTGGCCCAGATCGTAGAAGCCCGGCGAATTGTTCCGATTGCGAGTGTTCAGAACCGCTACAATTTCGCGGAACGTTCCGAAGATCCCGTGGTGGATTTTTGTTCACAACAGGGGATTGCCTATTTGCCGTGGGGCCCGCTGGCCGCAAAACCCTTTGAAGCGCAGGCGCCCTTGACCCACAGCGGGGGCGCTCTTCAGCAGGTCGCGGCGCGTCACGGTGCGACCCCAGGACAGGTCGCTTTGGCGTGGTTACTCCATCGTTCGCCGAACTTGATCCCGATTCCGGGCACAACCTCCGTGGTTCATCTGGAGGAAAACATGGCGGCGTGTGCCATCGCCCTGAGTGCGGAGGACCAGGAATCCCTGAGTGCGGTTTAAGCCCTCTGTGTAATCGAGGGCCTGAGTGGAATCCTTTGCGGGGGCCGGAAAAGCCTGAGCACGGATTAAGGCTGTAACACCGTGGTGGCTGGAGCCGGAGGGGCCTGGTCGGGGGGGACCGTCAATCCGAGGGCCCAAGTGATGCCATTGAGCAGCAGGCGACGGAACTGCTGGACTTTGAAGTCCTCAGCACTGCCGAGGGAGGTGTAAAAAACGCGCTGTTTGCCCAGGGTGTTAATCCAGGCCACGGGTTCCTGGGTGGGGTCGGATTCGAGGCGCCCTTGAAGTAGAGGAGTCACGGTCGGTGCTAGAAGAGCGTTTTTATAAAGAGGGGACGAGTACCGGAACTCGGTGGCATCAATACCGGTCAGAATGGGGTGGCGCAGGGCATCGGGGAGCGGTTTGACGAGGGAAGCTCCTCCCACGTCGTAATGTCCGCCGTAGGTTGCCCCGAGGATCTCCTTATCAAAGGTATCCCAGGCGCCGTCGGTTTCGCCCTTACGCTTCCCAAAGGCCTGGATGGCGGTACGAATCCCGGCCACGGGTTTCCCGGCGGCAATAAAGGTGCGTATGAGCTCCATTTGCCCGGCCGAAGGGTGTTTACGGCGTGCGCTGATAAAGAGCAGATCGGCGCCGGCCAGGGAGTCGAGATTTGGGAGGACTTCCGACGACTCGTCGGTCTGGATGGAAAAGGTGCTCTGAATACCTAGGGGTTCGAGTTCGGCCTTCGTAAAGGCGGGCAGGGAGACCGCCGTATGTTGTTCAGATTCACCGATGAGGAAAAACACCCGGGGTTTTCTGGGCGGTTCCGCTCCTTGCGCCTGGGCGAGTCCAAATACGGCACACGCAACCAGGGTGAATCGGCGAAGGGGGTGGGAGACTTTCATGAGGAGGTGAAATTAGCACTGATTTTGGGAATGCAACCCTCTCGAACACGCAGAAGAAAGGAGGCGTCAGGCGGCGGATCCCCGGGAGGTCGGTGTGGGCCTGGAGGGATTTGAACCCCCAACCAAGGGATTATGAGTCCCCTGCTCTAACCATTGAGCTACAGGCCCGGTCTCAAACTCCGAATCACGTCCAAATTGGTCGCGTCGCGAAGAGCCGAGGGGAGATATTGCTCTCGCCGATTCGTTCCGGCAATCGCGGAATTGCACCCCGTTCGATCTGGTTGCTCCCGCAGTGCGCGGTTCTCGGGACGGTTGACCTGGATAAGCCGGATCAGTGGCTATTCCGGAGCAAAGGTAAATTTATTCGGCAGTTTAAAGGTCCGGCCGGCCGATCCCTCGCTTGAGGTGGCTGGGTGGACCGAAAGCGGCGTGTCGCCGATATTGACGGATCTGCCGAGGACGCCCCGACAAGCGCCCGACTCAGTCTTCGGGAATTTGGAGGAGGCGGGTGTTAGTGGGCGGCGGCTGAGGAGGCCGGACGTTTACGGGAAGCGGCGTCGATCAGCAGCACGATCTCGCCCTTAGGAGGATGAGCGATGTAGTAGGCCAGGAGTTCGGCTGGGAGACCCTTGCGGTATTCCTCAAAGTGTTTAGTCAGTTCCCGAGCCACACACATGCGACGTTCGGGGAGAGCGCTGGCGGCAACCTCGAGACTTTTGGTCAGGCGGTAGGGGGATTCAAAAAAGATGGACGTCTCCGCACGTTCCGCTGCCGCCGTGATTTCGCGCAAGCGCCCGCCGCTTTTAACCGGAAGAAAGCCGCCGAAGAAAAACTGTTCGGTATTAAACCCCGACCCCAATAGGGCGGTGAGCACAGCACTCGCTCCGGGAATCACTGTGTAGGGAAGATTCCGTTCGATGCAGAGGTTGAGGAGCCTGTGGCCTGGGTCGGAGATGCCCGGCATGCCAGCGTCTGTGATGAGGGCGACATGCCGACCGGCTTCGAGTTCAAGGATGAGCTCGGAGGTTCGTTTGGCTTCGTTGTGGGCGTGATAGGAAACTAGAGGTTTGCGGATCTCGAAATGCTTTAAGAGAATGCCCGAATGCCGGGTATCTTCGGCAGCGATGAGGTCGGCGCTCTTAAGCGTTTCCAAGGCCCGCAGCGAGATATCGCCCAGGTTTCCGATGGGCGTTGCGACTAGGGAAAGCACAGGAAAGGGGTTACCAACCTTCGCTCAAATAACTCACCATTTGCGTGGCAAGATCTTCGGCGGCCAAGGGAATGGCCTGGCGCTCGTCTTTATTGACGTCGGCAGTTCGTAAATTGCGGCCACTGACGAAGAAACTCGAATTGCCTATGGCCGAACGTTCCATCAGGACGCGTCCGGTGTGTTTGTCGGTGGCGCGAATTCGGGCGACTACCCCGAGGTTATACTCGCTGGTCTGGAAAAAGTCGTTCCTGGCGCCGCGGGCCGCTCCGCGCTCAATGCGCTCCAAGGTTCCCTGGAGGATGGCGTCGGCATCCTGTTCGGAGGTGATGCGGTAGGTGCCGTCCTGCTGGATCTGCTTAATCAGGGCGTTGGCCATGAGTACTTCCAGGCGCGGTTCGAGTGTTTCGTTTTTGAAAGTGGACACGGCGATTTTATGAACCGACTTCATTGGAGTGGGTTTGACGGGGCCGACATGGTACCCAGCACATCCCCCAAACAGCAGTCCGAGAAGCGGAAACAGACCCAAAAGGCGCATAAAGGTTACCAGTCGGGGCTATTGTTTTTCTTTGGGCGCCGAGCCTGCCGGATTTAGGATCGGGTCGTTGAGGGGCAGGGCCAGTTCGGGCTGGGGATTCAAATCGGACGGCGAGAGGCGCAGAGATGGGCCGTTTTTTGCGCGGCTTTCCGGAGCCGATTTAACCTGGGGGCCGACGTAATCGGGACGCGACACAGTGTTAATGGCCGATTGCATCCGGCGCTTAGAGGCGGCGTTGTCGGCATTTTCGGCAGGTTCATTGCCTACTCGGACGGCGTCGGCACCGAACTGTTGTTTCAGTTCCTCTAGGCGTTTTTTCGCAAATTGTGCTTCGGGCGCATTGGCAGATTCGCGGATGACATCCCGGTAGTAAATTACGGCGGATTTGACCTTGCCGGTTTTGTCGTAAAATTTGGCGACGTCCAGAATGGATTTGACGTGGTTTTTTTCGAGTACCTGCAGGTTTTCCCTCGCCTGGGCCGATTTTTCGTTCGAGGGCGCCCGCGAAATATAATCTTCGAAAGACTCTTGAGCCCGCACCCGGTCGACCTTGTCGTTGGAGCCTCCTCGAACACTGCGCATCCGCACAAACCCCATTTGGTACTGGGCTTCGTCGGCGACTCGATCTCCGGGGAAACGTTCAATGATTCCCTGATAGGTCGCAATGGCTTCGGCGTCTTTTCCTTGCCGCTCGAGCATCATGCCGCGGTAAAGCATCACCTGGGCGGCAATTTGCGAGTAGGGAGCGCGTTTGAGGATGGTATCAAACATCTCCTCGGCGCGTTGACTGGAGGTGAAGGCTTTGATGCCCAAAAGGCGGCGGCGTTCGCCATCCATAAAGCGTTTGGCGATCACAAACATGGCGTCCAGAGCAGCGTTAAACTCATTGCCGTCAGGGTGTTTGGAGATGTATGCGTCGTAAGAATCGAAGGCGGGTTCGTATTTGCCCTGTTTATCCAGTACCTGGGCGATGCGAAACTTGGCCGTGGCGGCCTGATTGGAGAAGGGGAAGTCTTTAACAAGCCGCTCGTAAGCGCCCCGAGCCTTGGAGAGATCGCCTTTTTTCTCAGAATCCTCAGCTAGTGAGATCAGGAGATCGGCCGACTTTGCCACAGGTGCCGAGAAACCAAAAAAGCCACCGTCCCATGTCCATCCCTCACCGGACCGGTACACGAAATCGGCTTGGGTCGTCAGTGGGAAGAGAATCAGGCTAGTCGTTGCGATGACTACCGACGGGAGGAAAGGACGTGCAATCACCTAGCAAATCTAGGTCGGGGAGACGGAGGCGTCAAGGAGACCCCCTAGATTGAATTGCACCCGGTTGCGCATGGAAACTCCCGCGCACCAGCGGCTCTCATTGTGACAGGATCCAGCGAACAGCCGCCGGTAAATCCGCCGCCGTATGATGGGCCCCGCATTCGCCAAGCGCAGCGCCGTAACCTGTTCGAACCAGGATGCTGCCTGCGCCGGCGTTGTTTCCACAGGCCACGTCGGCGACCGTGTCGCCAATCATCCAGGAAGTTGCGAGATCGAGATCGAATTCTTGGGCGGCCTCCAGCAACATTCCCGGTGCGGGTTTGCGGCGGGTGGAGGGGGTGTCCGGCCCGTCCGGGCACATGTAAGTGGCGTCCAAAAGGTCGGGACCGAGCAGTTCGAGAAGCCGGACGTGAACGGCCCGGTATTCCTCGGGGGCAATGATCCCGCGGGCAATACCGCTTTGATTCGTCACCAAAATCACCCGATACCCGGCGTCCCTAGCGTTGCGGAGAGCTTCGCGAACCCCCTCAAAGAGCCGAACTTTTTCGGGTTCCCGGCAGTAATGGACCTCTTCCATAACCGTCCCATCCCGATCAACAAAAATGGCGGAACGTTTTTGGGGCGTCGAAGCGGACATGGACGGAGTGGACCTTGGGATTAATCCTGAAAACTGGCGAGCAGTTCGGGTCTGGACACGGTGGCGGTACCCAGTTTGCCGACGACGATTCCGCTGGCGTGATTACTCACTTCGGCGGCTTCGATCGGAGTGGCGCCCCCTGCAAGGGCCGCCGTGAATACAGCGATGGCCGTGTCGCCGGCCCCCGACACGTCGAAGACTTCCTGGGCGCGAGTCGGAATGTGGTAAGGGGGATGGTCGGGTTGAAAGAGCATCATGCCGTGTTCACTTAGGGTCACGAGCACGAGTTGGCATTCCCATTTCGCCAGAAGGCGGGCGCCCACCTCCAATAGGGCGGTGTCTTCCAGAGGCGGATCGACGGGATCAGTCCAGGGGAATCCGGCGGCGTTAAACGCTTCGGTACGGTTGGGGGTGACCCCGGTGACGCCCAGCCAGTGGATAGGGTTGGAGGGTTTGGGGTCGACCATGACGGGCACCCCGGCGTTGCGCGCACTGGCAATGAGGGCATCGGCGAAGTCCTGGTCGAAAAGCCCCTTGTCGTAATCCTCCAGAATGACGGCCTGAAGCGAGGGCAACATGGCGTTAAATTGTTGAAGGGCCCGGACACGGTGATCGGGGGCGAGGGGTGTGCGGCGTTCGCGGTCGACTCGCACGACCTGCTGAGTACGAGCCACGATCCGGGTTTTGCGGATGGTCTGGTAGGTGGGATCGTGAAGGACGCAGTCGAGTTGGATATGATGGGCGGCGAGCAGGGAGAGAAGGCGTTCGGCGTCCGGGCCGTCACCGGCCAGACCCATGAGATGGACGTGCTGGACGAGTTCGCGCAGGTTGCGTGCGACGTTGGCGGCACCGCCCGCATCGTAGGTTTCCTTGATCACTTCGACGACCGGCACGGGAGCTTCCGGAGAGATGCGTGAGACTTTTCCCCAGATAAATTCGTCCAGGATCATTTCCCCGATGACCAGAATACGGGAGGAAGCGGGCAAGATTTGATCAACTCGGGAGCGGCGCATGGGTCAGGATTGTATTTGCTCAATGACGGCGGCGAACAACAGGGGGAGGTTTATCTCGTGGTGTCCGACAATATAATAGCCCTTTCCACCGAGGGCAGTGGGGCGGCGCTGGACGTTTTCGCTCGGCCGGTAGTGGCGGGTCATGTCGAAGGTGGCCGTGGTGAGTTTTTCCACCGGATGGCCCAGGTTGCGGGCCACGGTGAGTGCTTTGAGGAAGACCTCGGGCATGATGACGGCGCTGCCCACGTTGAGGACCACGCCTCCCTCCAGTTGCGCGCAGACGGATGCGAACTGTTGGAAATCCCGGTAGCTGCCTTCGCCAAGAGCGGCTCCATCACAGGCGGGATGCTGGTGGATGATGTCGGTGCCGATGGCTATATGGACGGTGAGCGGGATGTCGAGTTCGCAGGCGGTGGCGAGTAGAGAGAGGTGGCGGTTGCGGAAATTGCCCGTGGCCTCGCCCATGGCGCGTCCGGCGCCGAGTCCGCGGGCGACGCCGTCGCGGAGGGCGGTGTTCATGAGGCGGCCGGTTTCTTCGACCATCCCGAAGCTGCCTTCATTGAGGCCCTTTTGGACGTCTTCGCTTGTTTCACCTTGATAACACAGTTCGAAGTCGTGGATGGCCCCGGCACCGTTAACGGCGACGGCGGAGAGAATCCCGCGGCGCATCGCATCGATTAGAATGGGGTTGAGGCCGACCTTGATGACGTGAGCACCCATCATGAGCAGCACGGGGCGCTTGTTGCGGATGGCCTGAACCATTTCTGCGGCGACGGCCCGGAGATCGTTCACGGCGAGAAAGGCGGGCAGGGAATCGAGAAAGTCCAAAAAACTTGCGCCGGCTCGGTGCGGAGTGGCGAAGGATTCGAGGGCAACCTTATTGTCGCGATCGGCGACCGGATAGGTGCGGATCTTCGAGAAGTCGAGGGGTGGAAAATGCATCTGGGGAATGGACCGTCGGAACGAGCCGGGACTCAGAGGTTGTTGAAGCTCTGGTAGGCCAGCCAGGAGTTCCATCCGGAGGTGCCCAGGACACAGAGGAAGGCGAAAATGAGGGCGCCCCGACTTTGGCGTCCGATCAGGTAGGCGAAAACCAGGAGCAGAAAGGTAGCCGCGCCCATTGCCGAATAGCTGACGGTTGGGGTGGCGTCTGCGAAAACGGCGATGGACTGAACAAAGAGACCTGGGAGAGCGGGCAAGGATTTTAACCAGAACCAGCGTTTGGGATCCCAAGCTCCTTCTTGAAGCGGGATCCAGAGAAAGGGGGCGTAGAGAGCGGGAAGGAGCACCAAAAGGACACCCAGGACGCTTGGCGGCCTTGGCTCAGAGAGCGGGAGAAGAAAGAATTGGCTGCGCTTCGACATCGGGGTGGAGAGTGAAAAAGGACGGGGGAGCAGTGGCGAGCGGTTTTTTTCCAGCCTACTCCATATTGGGAAACCAAACAACAAAGGCACCGCCCCGTGGGACGATGCCTTTGTGATTAAAGAAAGCCGGAAGCGGCTTAGTTGCTCGGAGCGGGCGCTGGAGCTGGAGCTGGAGCTGGAGCTGGAGCTGGAGCTGGAGCTGGAGCTGGGGCTGGAGCTGGAGCTGGAGCTGGAGCTGGAGCTGGAGCTGGAGCTGGGGCTGGGGCTGGGGCTGGAGCCGGAGCTGGTTTCGGAGCCGGAGCTGCCGGTGCCGAAGATGGGGCCGCAGGAGCGGAACCCGAATCAGACTTGGTGTCGGATTTGGGCTGGTCGCAGGCCGTCAGCAGGGTGAGAGCGGCGAAGGGAAGAAGGATCTTTTTCATGGGTTGTTTTTGGTGCGAAAACCCCTGCCCGAATCGGGAAAGGGGCAGTGTTTTCTGGTTGTGTTGGTAGGGGAAAGAATCCGCCAGGGCGGGATTCTTTCCTGTTCCTTTATACCCCTTGGATCGCGCCTTCTTAGTCTTCAGGCTGCTTTTGTTCTCCTTTTAATGCCGGACGCCGGTTCAGCATGCCGTCTAAAATCAGGCCCACGCCCGTGCCAATGGCCAAGCCGAACGCGCCAAAAAAGGGCGAGGCTGCGAGCATCCGTAAGGCTACTGAGGCCATAGGCAAATCGACTCCTTTGAGCCTAGGGGTGCCTATGGTGAAAACCATATAGATTTCCCCCAGAACAATTCCGGTAATGCCCGCTATTTTGGCGTAGGGGATTCGTTTGGTTTCCATACAGAGCCAACTTTGCGGGCGGTGCCGATCTTTGTCGAGGGAGAGGCGCTCCATCCGGGATTCAGATTGAGATCGGGTCCCAGGTGCGCTTTAGTAGGAGTTCTCATGAATCTCAGAACTTCCCTAGCCCTCTTGTTGTTGCTCTCGGGGGCGGCATGCCAGCAGGCTCGGGTGGTGCCGCCGCAGGTCGTCGTCGCCGAGCCCACTCCTGCGCCCCAGCCTTCCAGGGAGGAACTCGCCCAGCGCGTGGCTCGTCGCAAAAAAGCCGAGGCTCAACGCCTGGCGAAAATCCGTCGTCAATCCGAGGACGCCCTCGAACGCGGTCGCGAGCGTCTGCGTGAGGAACAAAACGTGGAGGCTCTGCAAGCTTTTCAGGAAGCCGTCCGCTTGAACCGCGAGTCCGTCAACGCCTGGATCCGGATTGCCTACGTCTACGAACAGGAAGGCGACACCGTTCGGGCCATGGAAGCGTTTCGCGAGGTCAAGAAGCTCTGGGCAATGTAAGTCCGTCAGGGGGTCTGCAGGAATGGGGCGGTTTTTTCGGGGAGTTTCCTGTTCTCAAGTCTTTTATGTTCCAGATTGTATTCAACGAAATCAGCGCCGCGGAAATGTCCGCCCTGCCCACAGAACTTCAACTCGATCTGCTCGCTGATTTTCAATTGCTCCCCGAGGAACTCGAAAAGGCCAATCCCGACCAGTTCGGTGTCATAGAGCGGGACGGAAAGCGGCTCTTTCGCTACCGGGTTAATGACTACCGGATTTATTTTGAAAAGGCGCCCGAAGGCATCACCGTCCACCGGGTTCTTCACCGCAATACCATCCGCGACTTTCTTTTCCGCGCCTCGCTTCCCATGCCCAACGAAGACGTCGAACTCGCTCAGCAACGCAAGTTCTGGGAGCTCATCGAAGAAGGCAAAGCCGCCCGCCGCCGCTAATCCGCCTCGCCTCCCATGGCCTCCCTTTATCCCGACGAACAGACTCGGCTCCACGAATTCCCGGTCTGCGCTGAACGCCTCTTTTTAGCTCACGCCGCCGTCACCGCCCTCCCTCGCGTGGCTGCCAAAGCCATGGCTTCCTACGCGATGCAATCCGCGTCGATGCCCCAGGAATTCGCCGAGGTGCTCCGCGATATGCGGGCCAGCCGCGAAGCTTGCGCCGGGCTCATCGGCGCCAAATGGCAGGAAATCGCCCTTCTCGGTCCAACCTCGCTAGGCCTCAGCCTTTTTGCCAACGGCATCGACTGGCAGCCGGGTGACGAGGTGATCTGTTACGCCGATGATTATCCCGCTAACGTTTATCCCTGGTTGGAACTCCGACGGCGCGGCGTGATCGTGCACCTGCTCCGGCCTGAATCGCCCGGTCTCATTACACCTTCCCTGCTCGAAGCGGCCCTGACTCCGCGTACCCGGCTCGTGGCGCTTGCAAGTTGTCATTTTTTCAACGGGATCCGTCTGGACGTGGAAACGATCGGGGCATTGCTGCACTCGCGCGGAATCCTGTTTGCCCTCGACGCCATTCAGACGCTCGGAGCGTTTCCTCTCGATGTCGTGAAGGCCCATGTGGATCTGCTCAGCGCCGATGCGCACAAATGGCTGCTCGGCCCCATGGCTATGGGGATCGTTTACGTTGCCGAACGGCATTTTGAAACCGTCCGCCCGACGCTACTTGGCGCGTGGAACGTGGAGAGTCCGCGTTTTTTGGCCCAGGAAACCATTCAGTTTGTCCCGACCGCCCAGCGTTATGAGCCAGGGGTGTTGAATATCAGCGGTATGTACGGAATGAAGGCCGCCATCGACCTGCTTCAGTCCGTGGGGATGGAGCGCGTTTCCGAAAGGATTCTGGAACTCAAAGCGGCCTTACTCGCGCGGCTCGAATCGTTGCGTTTTCAGCTGAACGGACCCCGTTCGGGGGCTTCGGCCAGCGGGATCACCACCGTATGGCATCCTAAAGTGAAGGCCTCGGAGTTGTTCCGGGCCCTGGAAAAGGCGGGGGTCATCGCTTCCCTGCGTTTTGATCGTGAAGGGAAGGAGTACCTGCGTTTTAGTCCGCATTTCTATAATTCCGAAGCGGAACTGGACCGTCTGGCTGAGATCCTCGCCGAGGCACTTTCCTCGGCGAGTTAGAGTAGTCCCTCGCCAGGAGGGGCCTAGTGGATCGGCGCGATGTCGTAGACAATCACCCTGTCAAAGAACGGTTTGCAGACGCTCACGAAGTGCTCATGGCGTTCGCAACCCTTCTGGTAGAACTCGTGATCCTCGAAGTTCTTGAAGTGTAACGTGCTCGAGTAATCGAAGGAATGATCCGTGACGGGCCGCTCTTCGGTGGGGGCGGGTTTGCCGACAAAGCCGTGAATGAGATAGGGGATTTCGGTCAGTTTGATGAGCTCATGTTCAAACGTTTCCCGCTGTTCGGGGGTGATGTCTTGCTTCAGCCAGAAATAGACGTTGTGGATCATATTTTAAGAATCGGATTTGGACGTTTCAGGTGCGCTGAGCGGTTATTTGGCGTGGCTTTTGGAATAATGTTCCTTGAGTAAATCCACTCCAAAATCGCGTTCCCGGTCGCGCCAGGCCGAGTGCGGATGGTTGGCTTCGTTCTGGGTGTTGTCGTATTCCATCGCGAACGTTTTACCCTGAATCCGGTAATAATGACCCATCCCGGGTTCGGTTCCGCCCGCCCAGGCAAAGGTGACCGTATTCCAGTCCGCCGCCTGGATTCGGGCCCATTCGGCCGCTTCGATTTCCGGGCGGTTCCGGCCGAGATATTCGCGGACAAGCTCTTCCAAAAGGGCGCGTTGAGGCGGGGTGAGTGCGGCCACGGTGATACCTTCGGGCTGGGTGAAGTCTTCGCGTTTAGGGTCGTTCAGGACGTCCTTGGGCGCTTCGGCGGCTACGATCGCCGTCTTCTGCTGTTCCGGTGTCAGTGACCGTATCAACTCGCGTCCGAGATCTTCTTCGCGCCCGAGCACACGCAGGCCTTTACGGGCGCCCACGCGGACTTCTCCGGGGTTGGATCCGTAAAACGATGGGGTTGCGGCGGCTCCCTGGCCCGAGCAGGTGAAATTGAGCGAGAGGTGATGGCCTTCCACGCGCCAGGCCCACGGAGCCTCGGCCGAAGGTGTTCCGAAGATGGAAAAGAAGTACAACTCCGGGTCGCGAACGGGTTTGCCGGTTTGGCCGCGTTCGAGTTCCGCCAGCAGCGCTTCAAGGCTCATCACGGTGGTGGCCTTGCTGTAACCGCGCGAACTCATCCCCGAAGCCAGGAGCGCCTGGGCGACGAGACGTTGTTCGGGGGTCATTTCTTTTAAAGTTAACCCGAGACGTTTGCGGGGAATGAAATGCCAGTTCTTGCGTTCCGCATCGTCCATGGCGAAGGACGCCTTTTGGAGTTGTTCGGGCGTCAGCGTGACGAGGAAGTTTTTGGCCGCAGCCAGCATATCCGTTTCGACGTGATGGGCAAAAGACGGAGTGGCCGAAGCGACAAGGGCGAGGGTGGGGAGGAGCCAGCGGTGGGTAATCATGGGAGGGGTTCTGGGGGGGGCTGAGTTCTGGGTTCTGGGGGGAGAGGGTTCTTGGGATTACGAGAAAGTGCGGTGGGCAAGGCTTAGGGCTTTTTCGGCAACTGCCATTGTTCATTGAAAAATCCGGCATCCAACACTTGGCCCGCCCAATTCATATCGGGCGGGGTGCTCAAATCCAGCACGGCCCAGTCGGGCAGTTTGGGAACTTGGAGGGCGTTGGTGTTGAAGCTTCCCTGACGGAAGGTGTAGCTGCTGTTGAGCACGATGTAATGTTCCGGCGCGAGGGGATTTGGGTAAATCATTACCGGGGCGTGTTTGGTCGCATCATAGGTGGTGCCTCCGAGCGAGAGTTTCTGCCGGTCCCATTGCAGGGGTAGCTTGGGCAAAACCCGGGCCAGAATGCCGTTGGATTCCGCATCGCCCCAAAGCACGAGATGGGCGCTGTTCATGAGTTCAGCGGTGACATCGGTGTCCTTTACAACACGGGGTTCGCCTCGGAAGTTGACCCGCCAGTTGTGGATGGCCGTTTCGAGTTCCCCGCTCGCCCAGGCTTCTACGGCCGGGTTGCTGGATTTGCCTGTGGGCCGCACAAAAACGAAGCTGCTCATAAACGCGTCGTCGATGGGCCCCTGCAGACCGGAGCGTTTCCGGACGGATGGAGCGCCGTCGTCGGCGGAGGTGGCCGGCTGCCATTTGCCGTCGGATTTATGGAAATGCAGCGGCAAGGTTTGAGAAGCGCTCGTGAGGGTTTGCCCGTCGAGATTCACTTTCCAGGAACCGGCGCCGGCCCATTTCTGAGGAGGCGAGAGGGTCAGTGCGGTGACCCCCGTTGTTTTGACTTCAAGCTGGCCGGGCCCCTCGTGTGAGGCGTCCACAGTGGCATGTTGCCAGTGCTGTTCCAACCCGGTGATCTGCACCCAGTCCATCGTGTTGTAGCGCAGGGTGTACGTTTCCAGTCGAACCCTTCCCGGGTCCTTGGGACGCCCTTTGTCAGCGGCTTCATCCACCTTCAAGATGAGCGCCGCCTTGGTTTCGGGATGATATTTGTGCCCGGTATTCGGGCCGATCAGATGCTCGATTTCGCAACCGACGCCTTTGAGCGCGGCCACCATCTTGTCGGCGGCCCGCTTTTGCGGATCGACTTCACCCGAATACGCAATCACCGGCCGATTGGTTAGGTTGAGCACGTAATCGGGCACATCGTACAAATGCCACAACGTCTGTTCCCACCATTGCGGGGCTTCTTTGCCGGGGGCGAAAACCGTCGCGTATTCTGCCGTCTCTACAAACCCCGCCCCGGGGGCAATCACCGACCAAAGCCGGGTGTGATGCGCTCCGAGGTGCCAGCTTCCGGCGCCGCCCATCGAAAAGCCGCGCAGCGCGACATGATCCCGGCTGATTCCGTACTGCGCGATGGCATCGTCCATGGCTTCGAGCACATCGGTTTCGCCGGCGAACTTGTAGGCGTTGCAGAAGCGGCCGTAAGGGTGGAGGACGAGGGTTTTGGGCGGCGTGAACTCGCCTTTGCTCCCCATCCGCCCGCTTAAGAAAGCCAGTTCGGTCAGTTTATCACTGCGGCCATGTAGCCAGATATCCATTCGACCTCCGGATTCCGGCCGGTCTTCGGGTACAAAAACGCCGTAGGGTTGCACCGAGCCATCGATTTTGGATCGAAACCCGCGCACGACCAGTCCGGTGGCCCGGGTCCAGGGAGCTGTTCCGGCCCGGAGAGCTTTGGCCCGGGTGTGGCCTTCTTCGAGCAGCTTGCGGGCGGCTGTGAACTGTTTGGGTTCGTAAAACTCCTTAAGCGTTAAGGCCCATTGGACTGCCGTGGAGAAAATTTCCACGTCCACCAGACGCTCCTGAAGACCCGCCGCCAGGACTCCGGGTTTTCCGAGGGCCGCAATTTCAGCCTGAAGGGCGGCTGTTGCTGCGGAGAGCTCGTCGTGTTCGTTCTTGGGGATCTCAATGCCCGTGGGTGGGCTTTTGGCTGGGGGCGCCTGGGCGAATGCGGGCGTGGCGAGGGCTAAAAAAGCCGCGTAACGAAGGGGGAAACGCATGGTCTGGGAGGTGAGGGGTTCTGGGGGGAGAAGAACTAGAGAGACGGGGAGTGTCAGGAGGATCTTTTTTAAGCAGAAGCCTTTGGTGGAAAGGCTGGAGGTCGCCGATTTCAGGGCGTGATCCGGTGCGGGACAAAACGGCTGGCTTCGGTGGTGATCGGCGAATTGGCTTCCCGGAGCCCCATCCCGGCGGGGGTGTCTCCGACGATCCAGGAGCCGAGGACCGGATACCGGCCATCGATACAGGGCGGTTTCAGCAGGGCCTGATAAATGGAACCGCCCTCGACTTCGGGCGAACCCGGAGTCGCCAGCTCGCGGGGAGAAGACTCCCGAAGGGTAATGCCCACTCCGCCCCGGCCGAATACGGGTTTTTTAATCCAGGATTCCCCGAGTTTTTCCGGAGAAGTATAGGCGGGGAGCAGGTTGCGATGGCCGGGAAAGAGTTCCCACAACAGCGGGAGGATCCTTTTGTTGCTGAGGATCATTTTCCAGGCCGGCTCAATGAGCTGCCAGGGCTCCCTGGAAAGATGGCGGCCGAAGGGTTCCCGCAACATCCATTCCCAGGGATAAAGTTTAAAAAGGGTGCGGATCGGACGGTTTTGCATGTCCACGAACCGGTCTGCCTTCCAGCCGATTTCATCCATAAAAAGCCGGTGGGTCTGGAATCCGGCCTGCATGGCGGTGTCCTCCATATAAATGGTGGTGGCCCATTCCTCGTCGCTGTTGCGGCAGCAGGCAAAATGGACCGGGCCCTGCAGCTCGGAGATTTTCCACTGAGCCACGAGCCGTTCATGGATGGAATTAAACTGGTCGTAATCCGGGAACCGTTCCTGGAGCCAGTACCACTGGATGACAGCTGCCTCCAGAAGCGCGGTGGGTGTGTCGGCGTTAAATTCGTACATTTTCGGGACTCCGTCTGCGTCCAGTCCCAGATCGAAGCGGCCGTAGAGCGACACGTCATCCTCGACCCAGGAGCGGCGTATGGCCGGCGCTAGCGAGCGGTCGATCCCGAATTCCTCCCAGCGGTCGGTTTTGAGCACGTGTTCGACGGCCTGACAACACAACCCAAACAGCTCCCCAGTGGAGCGCTCGATCTCGAGGATTTCGGCCATCGAAAATGAGTAATAGGCCGATTCATCCCAGTAGGGGGCGTCGGTCGTATGGAAGCTCAGGCCGAGCGCTTCGACTTTTGCGCGCCAGTCGGCCCGGGGCTCAATGGAATGTCTTTGCATGGGAAAACGGGCTGCATGGGAAACGGGCGGGTCCTCGCAGTGTAGAAAGGGTGGCCCTGATTATTCGCCCCCGCCGCCTCCGTGTCCGCCAAAGCCGCCGCGACTGACTCCGCCGGAGGAGGCGCCGGTATGGCCTTCGGAGGCTCTGCTGTGGCCGGAACCGCTCCCAAAGTTGTAGTAATATCGGCCGCCGCTGCGAGGGGAGGTCGAGTTTTGCGACCCGCCCTCGACCGATCCAGGGTCGGTGGAGTCGCCCCACTTTTCCAGATCGGCCTCCTCCGGGGATTTACGGCAACCAGCCAGCATCACCGAACCGGTCAGGAGTAAGAGAACCGTTTTGGAACGTTTCACGGTTAGCCGACCGCCTTGGCAATCACCATACAGATGCCGATGACAATCGAGCCGCAGAATACGCCCACGGCCACGTTGCCCTTCTGAAGTTCGTCGCTGAAACTGAGCGGAATCGCCCAATCGAACACCTTATACCCGACCAGGGAAAGGATCACCCCGACCGCGCCGAAGGCGGCCGTAGCCATTAGGGCTTCGGGCATGGACTGCGGGGACCAGACGGCTAACAACGGTTGAACGAAGGAAGCGAACATAACCCCACCTTATGCCTCGCCCAGAGGTGAACAACAAGAGTGGCGCACAGAGGTGAGGCCCGTGAGATTGGCCGGCTAACGATGCATTCGCACCGTTCTAGAGACCTGCGAGCCCGGGGCGGGGGCGCTCTTTATTCGTTGCAAACAAAGCGGGAAACGGCACTGGATCGGCTCTGACTTCTTTGTGTTCCTTTTCATGAAAACTTCTGTCCTTTCGTTCTCTGCCGCCATGCTTGTTGCCCTCGCTGTTCCGCCCCAGGCGGAGGCCCAAACCGGGGTCGTTTTTGAAGGAAAGACCGGCCCGGGCCTGGGTAAAAATGTGGTCTTTGTCATCGGTGACGACGAATACCACTCCGAGGAGGGGATGCCGCTGATGGCCCGGATTTTGTCCGAACGCCACGGGTTCCAGAGTACGTTGCTGTTTGCGCTCAATCCGGTGACCGGGGTGATTGATGCGGGCGAAAAGACCAATATTCCCGGCCTCGAAGCGCTGCGCAAAGCCGATCTCATGGTGGTGTTTACCCGGTTCCGGGCGCTGGCGGACTCGCAGATGAAGGAGATTGTGGACTATCTCGATTCGGGCCGGCCTGTGATGGGATTACGTACCGCCACCCACGCTTTTGCTTATCCGAAGGAAAGCACCAGTCCTTACGCCAAATACTCCTGGAACAACAAAGACGGAGCGTTTGAAGGCGGGTTTGGCCGGCAGATTCTTGGCGAGACCTGGATCAGTCATCACGGTTCGCATGGCCATCAGTCCACCCGTGGAGTGATCGCACCGGGAGCCGAGACGCATCCGATTTTGCGGGGGGTGGGCGGGCCTGAAATTTACGGTCCGACGGACGTTTATAGTGTGCGGTTGCCGTTGCCCGAGAACGCCACGCCGTTGGTGTTGGGGCAGGTCTTGACTGGAATGGACGGGCTCGATCCGGCGGCCACGTCGGCTCTGGATCCCAAAACGGGCACGGTGGTGGATAAAAATAACCCTATGATGCCCGTGGCCTGGACCCGCTCATATACGGGTGTCAATGGCACCAGTGGCCGGGTTTTCACCACCACTATGGGCGGCGCCATGGCTGGACACGCCGATTGGGAAAGCGAAGGCTTCCGGCGCCTGTTTGTGAATGCCGTGTACTGGACGGTGGGCCTGGAGGATAAAATCCCCGAGGAAAGCGACGTTCATCTGGTGGGAACGCTGAACCCGTTTAAGCGTGGGGTCGTGCCGGCGGAAGCCTTCAAGGCGCTGGCGTCACCGGCTGTGGAAGCCAAGGCCGAGGCTCCCGAGGTCAAAGCTGAAACGCCGGCCGCACAGTGATATCCGGGTGTCTGCTTAATTAAAAACTGGCCATTGGACAGGGGGCGGAGGATTTCAAAATCGCAAAGCCCCTAAGAATCCATTCGTGAATCGGTATTCCCGCAGACCATTATTCATTCTCCTATGAAGTTTACCCCCTCCCTCTTCGCTTTATTGGCCATGGGCGTTTCCGCTTTTGCCCAGGATCAAAACCTATTTAACGGCAAAGACCTTACCGGCTGGGAGGGCAACACGGCCCTCTGGTCGGTCAAAGACGGAGTCCTCCGTGGAGAAACCCAGCCTGATCCGGAAAACCCGAAGAAGGGTCTGCTCAAACACAACACCTTCCTGATCTGGAAAGGCGGCACGGTTGGCGATTTTGAATTACACGCCAAGTTCCGCATGCCGACCGAAACCGGAAACTCCGGCATCCAGTACCGCAGTAAAACGCTGGATCCCGGTGTGGACGGTCCGATTGTGAGCGGCTACCAGGCGGATTTTGAAGCCGGAAAAACTTACAGCGGAATTACCTACGAAGAAAGAGGGCGTGGGATTCTGGCTAAACGTGGCGAAAAAGTGGTGATCACGGCCGACCCTGCCAATCCCAAGAAACCAAAGATTGAAGTGACCGGTTCGGTGGGTGACAGCGCTGCGATCCAGAACTCGATCCACCTCAAGGAATGGAATGATTACGTCGTGATTGCCAAAGGCAACCATCTCCAGCAGTTCATCAACGGGTTGCAAACTGTGGATGTCACCGACGAGGATCCGGTCGGAGCCAAGGAAGGGGTTTTGGCGCTCCAGATCCATGCTGGACCTCCGATGGTAGTGGAATTCAAGGACATCATCCTGAAGCCAGCCAAGTAAGCCTGAGCCCTTTCTAATTTCCGCCGAGGCCACAAGAGCACTATGCTTTTGTGGCCTCGTGGCTTTATCCCCTGATAGCTTTTTTATGAAACCCCCTTCTTCCCTCCTTTTTCTGAGTCTTGCGGCATTCACTTCCCTGAGTGCTGTCGCCGAGACTCCCAAACGCAACGTGTTGCTGATTGCCGGTCGTCCCAGCCACGGGCCTGGCCAGCACGAACACAATGCCGGGATCCAGCTGCTGGCGAAGTGTCTGGAGCAGGGGGCGAGTGACCGGGTGAATGTCCAGATGTCGCTCAATGGACAGTGGCCCGAGGAGGCGCTTGTTAAAAAGGCCGACACCATCGTGATGTATTCGGACGGGGGTGGGGGACACGTAGCGGCGGGTCATTACGAACAGCTCAGCGAACAGCTCAAACGCGGGTGCGGACTCGTCTGTTTGCATTACGCCGTGGAACCGGCTTACGCGCCCGAAAACTGGCCCGAATTTCAGCTGAAACCCGATGGAAAGCCCGGCAAACAGACCGTTTTTAACCCCGAGCGTTCCTCAAAGGGAGCCGGAGCCAAGGAATTGAAGGAAGGGCTTGGCGGTTACTTTGAGCAGTTCTGGTCGGTCAACCCGCACTGGACGGCTGATTTCAAGTCGCTGCCCAAACATCCCATCAGCAGCGGCGTGGAGCCGTTCAGTACTAACGATGAGTGGTATTACCACATGCGTTTCCGGGACGGGATGAAGCGCGTGACGCCTATTCTGAGCGATCTCCCGCCGACCTCCACGACCGAACGCGGCGAAGGCTCGCACAGCGGCAATCCGGACCAGAAGCGGGACGTACTCGAACTGAAAATCCCGCAGCACGTCGCCTGGGCCGTCGAACGTGAGGATAACGGACGCGGCTTCGGTTTTACCGGCGGCCATTTTCACAGTGGCTGGGGAAATAACAGCCAGCGTAAGTTAGTCCTTAACGCCATTTTGTGGACGGCCAAAGCGGAGGTTCCGGCCACTGGGGTGCAATCGACGGTGTCCGAAGAGGACCTGAAGGCGAATCTGGATTCGAAACCGGCGCCTGCCTCCAAGCCCGTACCCGCTCCCAAGCCAGCTGCGGCTCCCGCGGAAGCAGCTAAATAAAGCATTCGCCAAAACGCGCTGCGTCAAAAATGCAGAAGCGCCCCGAGGAGCCCCGGCTCTTTTGGGCGCTTTTTGTTTTTGAGACGATGACCTGCTGAAGCGCTCATCAGGTGCCTGGAGAAGGCTGAACACTGGTTTTAAACGGGAGTGGTGTTGGAGCGCTAGGATTGTCACACAAAAATGGCACAAAAGATGCATCTGTTCGGGTCGCCGCCTTGACCCCCTTAAGACCGGTTCCTACCCTCGACACCTCTACGAAAACTATGAATCTCCCGACTGATGCCCTGCAACGTGCCGCCACGGAAGCCCGTGGATTGGCAATGGACGCCGTTCACGCCTGTTCCTCCGGTCACCTCGGTCTTCCCTTGGGATGCGCTGAAATTGGTGCCGTCCTTTTTGGCCAAGCTCTCAGCTACGATCCGGCGACCCCGCGTTGGCTCAACCGGGATCGCTTTGTGCTCTCCGCCGGACACGGTTCGATGTTCATTTACAGTTGGTTGCACCTCGCCGGTTACAAGCAGGTCACCCTCGATGAGGTGAAATCCTTCCGTAAACTCGGGTCCCGCACTCCCGGGCATCCTGAAAACTTTGAAACCGAAGGTGTCGAATGCACCACCGGACCGCTCGGACAGGGTGTGGCCAACGCCGTAGGGATTGCCGCTTCGCAGAAGATGGCTGCCGCCCGGTTCAATACCGCCGCACACACCATTTTTGACAATCACGTCATCGTGCTGGCCGGAGACGGATGTCTCCAGGAAGGGGTTTCAGCCGAAGCGTCCGCATTCGCCGGACACAATCACCTCGATAACCTCATCCTCATTTACGATTCCAATGACGTCACCCTCGACGCCATGGCCGATGCTTCGCAGAGCGAAGACACAGCCAAGCGTTACGAAGCGTACGGTTGGGAAGTGCAGACCATTGACGGTCATGATTTCCAAGCGATAGCCAAGGCCGTCGATACCGCCAAGGGCATGCACGGCAAACCTCATTTGATCGTAGCAAAAACACTGATCGGAAAGGGAATCGCTGAAGTGGCTGGAACGGCCAAGGCACACGGGGAAGGCGGCGCAAAATTCATCGACGGCGCCCGCAAAGCCCTCGGCCTCCCTGAAAACGAACACTTCTTTGTTTCCGCAGAAACCCGCGCTTTCTTTGCCGAACATCAGAAGGCGCTCGCTGAAAAACACGCCGCCTGGCAGGTCACTTTCAACGCCTGGAGCGCCGCAAACCCTGAGCAGGCCAAGTTGCTTGCTGACGGGATTGCCCGCAAGGTGCCGTCCGCTCTGGAACTCTTAAACCAGATCCCCGCCTTTGCCGCAGATTCCAAGATCGCCACTCGGAAGGCCGGTTCGGACGTGTTGCAGCCTCTGGCCGCCGCTTTGCCGCTCGCCGTTTCCGGCAGCGCCGACCT
>CAMCYN010000032.1 GCA_945883955.1 Akkermansia muciniphila | reverse complement strand
AGGTGGGAAAGCGCACGTCCAGGACGCGCATATCGATGATTTTGCCGGAATGATGCATGGGAAAAAAGGACAGTTACTTTCCGGCGTTCCAGCCACCGTCGATCATGTGGCAGCTCCCGGTCACCATCGCGCTCGCATCCACGGCGAGGTAGAGAGCAGCCGCCGCGATTTCTTCGGGCCTGGCCATCCGGCCGTTAAGCTGGGTGGAGGCCATTTCGCGATAAGCGGCGGCTGGATCGGGGTACGAGGCGATCCGAGCCTGCACAAACGGAGTCTCGACGCGGCCCGGACAGATCGCGTTGAAACGCACTCCCGTCTCCGAATGATCCATGGCGAGTGCGCGGGTGAGCCCCACCACGGCGTGTTTACTCACCGTATAAGCCAGACGTTCACGCACCCCCAGAAGCCCACCGATAGACGCCATCATAATCACACTGCCCGAACGCCTCTCAAGCATCGCCGGAACGAAGGCCTTACAGAGATTAAACGGCCCACGGACATTCACGGCGTGCATGCGATCCAGATCCGCGGCCGTGGTGCTGAGCAGGGTTCCGACGTGGCCGATCCCCGCATTATTGACGAGAATATCCATCGCCGGAAGCTGTGCGGCGAGGGCTAGAGCCGCATCCGCATCGCTGACATCCAGCGGGGTGAAGTGCGCCACGCCGCCCGCCCTTCGAATCTCCAACACGGCTTCCTCCCCGGCCTGGACATCGCGGTCGAGCACCCAAACGACGGCGCCCTGTTTGGCAAACAACTCGGCAATCGCTTTGCCAATACCGGAGCCGGCCCCCGTGATAAGTGCGGTCTTTTGATCGAGTCGAAACATATACGGCGAATAAAAACTTAAGGGTTCCCCATCTGTCACTGGCGGCTTTCTCTCTAAGTAGCAGCTCATCGTGAAGCCAGCTCCGGCTCCGGAAGCTCAGCCTGCTCCTCGGGCAGCATCATCGCAACGAGAGCCGCCGGGATAAACAGAAAGCCGGAAAACAGAAGGGCCACGCGTACGTTGTCGACCTGGTTGAAAATGCCAAAAAGCACCGTTCCAGCCGCCGCCACAATCCGCCCGATATTATAACAAAAACCGGCTCCCGTGGTCCGCAGCAGGATTGGAAAGAGCGGAGGCAAACACATGGTGAACAGACCAAATACCCCTTGAAACGCTCCAATAATGGCAAATTGGACCTTTGTCGCCTCCCAGCTCCACGTCGTGGAAAAGGTCACCATCATGATAGCGAAATAGCCGAGCATCATCGTGACGATGGCTCTGCGATAACCCAGCCACTTTGCCAAAGCCCCAGACAGAAAGTTTCCAATCAGGCTCCCGACCATGATCCATGTTAGCCCCACCACCAATGCGTGATCCCGACCTTCCTTGGCCAGCACGCGAATCTCAGGAAGGCTCGTGACGTGTTTGGTTTGCCAGAACAGAAACGACCAATGCGCCGTCAACGATACCGCACAAATTAAAAGCACCCTCCAGGTCACGCCCCGTACCGCCGGACCAAACAGCTCTCCAATCGAAGGCACGGCTTTGCCTTCCCTTGCGTTCTCCCATTCCTCGGTCTCCGGTACCGCACGACGAATCCACAAGGTCAGGAACGCCGGAACCACCCCGACCAGAAAGAGGTTCCGTGGGTCATGGCCGGCGTTGAGCGAACCGGCCAGACAAGCCAGTAAAACCCCGCAATTGACGGCACATTGCAACACGGCAGCGATCCACGGCCGCCACGATTTTGGCCACGTCTCCGCCAGCAAGGACGCGCCAATGGCCCATTCGCCGCCGATCCCCAGAGCCGCCAGAAAACGGCACACCATCAGTTGCTCCCATGAATGAGCAAAGAAGGACAACCCAGTAAACCCCGCGTAAGTCAGTATGGTCAGCACCAGCGCCCTGCTACGCCCGAGCACATCGCCCAACCGGCCGAAAAACCCGCCGCCCAAAGCCCACCCAACCAAAAACGCAGCCTGTATGATCGAGGCATGGGTTGCCACAGCGGGATCGGATTCCGGCAAATGCATCAACTGCGCCACAAACGCCATCCCCACCAGGGTGTAGAGATGCATGTCCAACCCGTCGAAGAGCCAGCCAAGCCACGCCGCCACACCGGACCGGACCTGTTGTTTGGAGAGCTGAAGGGGACTGGTAATCTCGGGGGAAAGCATAGGAGGAAACGTCCCAGAGAGCAGATACGAGCCTCACGAGACAGGTAGAACTTTTGTTGGGGGGTAATTCGGCGGGCGGCGCGAGCATACAGACCAGGCGGGATTTCGGCAGCCCCGCGAACGCGGGATCTTTCCTTCCTGAAGACGAAAAAACAGGCTCGGCCCAAGGACTGAGACTGAGTGGAATGAGACGGGTATTCCATTAAAAAAGGCCGCACATTCTCCATGATCGCTCCTATGAACCGCCGCCGATTTCTGTCCACTACCGCCAGCGTTTTGGCGCTACCTGCGCTCGGGCCCCGCCAGACCGAGGCTTCGCCACGCACCCCGACCGGGATCATCGATACCCACGTTCACTTCTACGATCCCACACGGCCCCAGGGTGTCCCATGGCCGGACACAAACGACAAACTTTTGTACCGGAGAATCTTGCCCAACGACTTCCAGCAAGCCGCCCAGGCCCAGGGCGTAGAGGGGGTCATCGTGGTCGAGGCCAGCAAATGGTTTGAGGACAATCAATGGGTGCTGGAGATGGCCGACAACGACCCTTTTATCGTGGGGTTCATCGGCAATGTGTCACCTCAACAACCACAATTTGCCGCTCAACTCGCCCGCATCGTTTCCCACCCGCTCTTTCAGGGACTGCGCATCCACACCCCGTCCGTGGGCGCCGATCTCAAACATTTTAGCGAGATGGACAAGGTCCTCGAAACGATCGCGCGCTGGGATGTTCTTCCGCAAATGCTCGAGCTTGCCGCCGCTTATCCTTCGCAGCGGATCGTGCTGGATCATTTTCCACTCGATTACGGACAGTCCGCGGAGAAGCACGGCGAGCAGCGCCAACTGCTCAAAGAATTGGCGCAGGCCCCGAACATTTTCCTCAAGATCTCCAATGTGCTCCGTAAGCGGGGCGAAGAATTGGTGCGCGAGCCGGCGGCTTACACCGGAGCGCTCGAAGCGCTGTGGGAGTTATTTGGAGCGGACCGGCTCGTGTTCGGAAGTAACTGGCCGGTGAGCGACCGCCAGGGCCCCTACCCGGTGCTGGTTAAAGTGGTGTCCGATTTTTTTGCCCAAAAGGGACCTGAGGCGGGGCACAAATATTTCTGCGGCAATTCGCGCCGAATCTATCGCTGGACCCCACGCACCGAGGGACAAAAGCGCCTCCTCGCCAGTGGATAAAACCGTGCAACGCTCCAAACGAGTGCCGGAACCTCGTGCGTTTTCGGTTCGCTTCGAAAGAAACTTCAAAAAATCTTGGGCAATCCAGATGCGACCGGGAGTGATATAACAAAAGCCCCCCTCCCGCCGATGTCCTCCCCAGACGCCGCTCTCCACGCTAAAAACCGCGACGAACGCTTCGTACAGCTCTTCGCGCATTCCGAACCCGCCCTGCGGCTCTTTTTGCGCTCACTTTTGCCGCGCTGGGAAGACACCGACGAAGTGCTTCAGGAAACCAGCCTCGTGCTCTGGCGCAAATTTGACACCTTCACCGAAGGCACCGATTTCCTGCGCTGGGCCTGTATGGTGGCCCGGTTTGAAGCGCTCAAATATCGCCGGGGCAAAGCCCGCGACCGTCACATCTTTGACGGCGACCTGATGGAAACACTCGCCGACGAAGCCCTCGACGAACTGCCCGCTCTCGAACAGGAACGCAAAGCGCTGGAAGCCTGTCTCCAGAAACTCGGCAGCAAGGAACGCTCGTGGGTAGAAAGCGTTTACGGCACCAATTCTCATATTCACGAAGTCGCCACCCGTGCGGGCCGTTCCCCGGGCAGCCTTTATAAAGCACTGCACCGGATCCGGCTCGGCCTCCTGGATTGCGTCACCCGCTCCGTGGCCGGGAGCGAACCGGCTTAACCCTCCCTTTCCTTGAGCACCCCTTCCTTCCAACCCGATCCCGAGTTTCTCGAACTGCTCTCCCAGTTTGCCTCCGGCACCCTCGAAGAGCCCCGCGCGACCCGTCTCCAGACGCTGCTTTCAGCCAGTGCCGATCACCGCCGCTTCTACCGCCGTTATCTCCAGGCCGACACCGTCCTGCGCGAATCGGCCTGCAGCGCCGTCGTACTCGCTTCGCCGGTTCAGCCGCCCCTTTACGAACCCTGGTATTGGAAAGCCGCCGCGGGAATCGCCACCCTCGCCTGTCTGGCGTCGCTGTGGCTCGGACGCGAACCGTCCGTCGACACCGCCTCAAAGAAGCCCACCCTCGCGGTTCTCACTCAAAGCGTTGGCGTTCAATGGAAAAATGGCGGCCGCCTATTCCAGGCCGGAAGTACTCTTTCCGCCGGCACCCTCGCTTTCGATCAAGGCCTCATCCAGCTCGAGTTCCTTAACGGCGCCGTTGTTGTCGCCGAAGGTCCCGCCGAGCTCGAACTCCTCTCCTCCAGCCGGGCGATCTGTCGGCGTGGCAAAATCCGGGCCTCGGTTCCGCCCCAGGCCCACGGATTCACCATCACCGCCCCCGACATGGACCTGGTCGATCTCGGCACGGAATTCGGTCTGGCCGTTGGCAGCGACGGGAAGTCCCAGATTCACGTCATCGACGGCGAAGTCCGGATGGAACCCAAAGGAGCCACGGCCAAAGGTCTTCCCGCGGCAGCGAGCCTTTTTGCCGGTCAGGGTCTTCAATGGGGGACGGGCCAGATTCCGGCGGCTATCGCGGAAAATGGGAGTGTGTTTACCAGTCGCCAGGAACTGCTCGCCCTGGCCGGACGCAATTCCCGGGAAACGCTCGAACGCTGGCAGCTTGAAAGCGCCCGGGTCCGGGCTCTGCCCGAAACGGTGTTTCATTACACTTTTGAACCGCACGAACCCTGGTCGCGGACTCTGGCTAACACCCGTCCCAATTCTGATCCCGGCCTGAACGGGGCGGTTGTGGGCTGCCAATGGACTCAAGGCCGCTGGCCAGGCAAACACGCACTCGAATTCAAGGGGCCCTCCGACCGGGTTCGCGTCCACATTCCCGGCCAATACACAGCCGTCACGCTCGCCGCCTGGGTCCGGGTGGACGGATGGGATCGCTGGCTGAGTTCTCTTCTTTTAACCGACACGTTCAAAGTGGGTGCGATTCACTGGCAACTCAGTGACAAGGGCGAAATCATCCTCGGCGTTCACCCCGGCCATCTCGAAAACCATTTCTCTCCGCCGGTCATCACGCCCAACGACCTCGGACGCTGGGTTTTTCTGGTCACCGTCTACGACGAATCCACTCGCACCGTTTCCCATTTCCTGGACGGCAACAAGGTGGGCAGCACTCCCATCCAGACGCCGGGAGCCTTGCGGCCCGGTGACGCCGAACTGGGCAACTGGATTTCTAATCAGGCCGCCAACAGCCGCACCCGCTCGCTCAAAGGCCGAATGGATGAATTCACCTTCTACTCCCGCGCCCTCACCCCGGAAGAAGTCCGGGCTGCTTACGAAAAAGGGCTCCCCCTCTAACCACCTCCTTTCATGAACCGTTCGCTCTTCGCAATCCTGAGTCTGGGTGCCTTTGTTCACACTGCCTCGGCCGCACCCGCTCCGCTCCAGTTCAACCGCGATATCCGCCCTATCCTGTCCGATAAATGTTTCGGCTGTCACGGCCCGGATAAAGAGCATCGCAAAGCCGGCCTAAGGCTCGATTTGCGTGAGGAGGCCATGAAAGCGCCCAAAAGCGGCGACATTCCACTCAAACCCGGCGACCCTGCAGCAAGCCACATCCTGACCCGGATTATGAGTACGGATGCGGATGAAATCATGCCGCCGCCGGAAGCCAAATTGCCGAAGCTCACCAAAGCCGAAGTCGACACCATCCGGCGCTGGATCGCCGAAGGCGCAGAATATCAGGCGCACTGGTCCTTTATTCCGGTCCAGCCCGTCCCCATTCCCGAGCCCACCAAAGACACTCCGCCCGCCCGGACTGACATGGACCGGTTGGTGTTTGCCCACCAAGCGAAACTCGGACTCAAACCCCGGCCCGAAGCCGCTCCAAGCGCTCTGCTGCGCCGCGTCACCCTGGATTTGACGGGTCTGCCCCCTACCCCAGCCCAGGTTCGCGCATACCTCGCCGACACTCAACCAGGTGCCTACGAACGCCTCGTTGACCGGCTGCTCGCCTCCGAAACCTTCGGCGAACGGATGGCTTCCGACTGGCTCGATATCTCCCGTTATGCCGACAGCTACGGGTTCCAGGTCGACCGCGACCGCGATGTGTGGCCCTGGCGCGACTGGGTCATTGGAGCGTTTAACCGGAACCTGCCCTTTAACGACTTCGTCACCTGGCAACTGGCCGGAGACCTTTTACCCAATCCGACCGAGGAACAGATCCTCGCCACCGCCTTCAATCGTCTCCACCAGCAGGAATCCGAAGGCGGTTCCATCGAAGAAGAATACCGGGTGGAAACGGTATCTGATCGGGTTCAGACCTTCGGCACCGCTTTTCTGGGACTCACCTTTGAGTGCTGCAAATGCCACGACCACAAGTTTGATCCACTCAGCCAGAAGGAGTTCTACCAAATGTTCGCCTTCTTCGACGACATCGATGAGGCCGGTCTTTATTCCTTCTTCAGCTCGAATGATGCGCCCACGCCGGCCATGAAACTCATTCCGGCAAACACGAAAAAACGCATCAAGGAGCTCGAAGACGGCGTGACCCAGGCCGTCGCCCGCCTGCAACAAATCGCCGACCGGGAGCGGGAAAAGTTCCCTGCCTCGCTGGCCTCCGCCCCCGCCGCCTCAGCCGCCATTCCCGGCGAATTGGCCCGCTTCACCTTCGATGAAACCCCCAAGACCAAAAAACTCGCCAATTCCATCGACCCCACTAAACCCGTCAGCCTTACCGGCGAGAACCGACTCGTGCCGGGACAGTCGGGCAATGCGGTGGAATTCAGCGGCGACGAGGCGCTGAACCTGCCCGTAGGAGCCTTCGACCGCGTGGATCCGTTTTCCGTTGCGCTCTGGATCCAAACTCCAGACGTCAAGGAACGCGCCGTAGTCTTCCACCGTTCCAAAGCGTGGACGGATGCCGCCAGTCGCGGCTTCGAACTCCTCATCGAAGACGGCCGCCTCAAATGGTCTTTGATCCGGTTCTGGCCAGGAGACGCCGCCTCCATCCGCACCACTCAACCCGTCAAACCCGGCGAATGGGTTCACGTCGTCGTCGGATCCGATGGCTCGGGTCGGGCCGCCGGACTGTGGATCTCCGTGAATGGTCAACCGGCGGGAGTCGAGGTGCTCAAAGATTCGCTCAGTCGCGACATCGGCCCGGTCGGACACGATTTCATCACGCTCGGCGAACGGATGCGCGACCGGGGCTTTAAGGGAGGAAAAGTGGATGACGTCCGGGTGTTCTCGCGAGAGCTGAGCCGGCTGGAAGTTTTGTTAACCTTCAACGAACCGTCCGCGATGGCCGTCTTCAACCGCCCCGCCGCGGAACTCGTCGGCAGCGAACGCGAGTTCCGGTTTGAAAACTACCTCCTGGCCTACTGCCCGGAATTCAAAAAGGCGCAGGAGGACGTCAAGGCCGCGCGTACCGAGCTGGTTAAAACGCTCAACGCCCAGCGAGAGATCATGGTTATGAAGGAGACCCCCAAGCCAAAGAAGGCTTACGTGCTTTTCCGTGGCCAATACGACCAGCGCCGGGACGAAGTCTTTGCAGGCACACCCGCAGCTCTGAATCCGTTTCCAAAAGGAGCGCCATCCAACCGGCTCGGACTGGCCCAATGGCTGACCGATCCGACCAACCCGCTGCTGGCCCGCGTCACGGTAAACCGCTTCTGGCAAAATATCTTTGGCCGGGGCATCACCCGCACAGCCGATGATTTCGGCAGCCAGGGCGCCCAACCCGAATACCCCGAGGTGCTGGACTGGCTTGCGGGCCGCTATATTTCCAGCGGCTGGGACACCAAAGCACTGCTGCGCACGATGGTCCTCTCCCACACTTACCGCCAGGCGAGCGCCGCCGATTTACAACTGCTCGTAGACGACCCGGAAAACGTGCTGCTCGCCCGCGGTCCCCGCTTCCGGCTCGCCGCAGAAATGATCCGGGATTCGTTCCTGCAAACCAGCGGCTTACTTGTGCAGAAACTCGGCGGGGCTCCCGTTACCCCTTACGAAATGAGCGAAGCGTTCCGTCCGGCCGATCCCGACAAAGGTGAGGGCACGTTCCGGCGCAGCCTTTACACCCACTGGCGCCGCACCTCGCCCCCTCCCGCCATGATGTCCTTTGACGCATCGCGACGAGCCGTGTGTTCCGCAAAACGGGAACGCACCAACACCCCCCTCCAGGCGCTCATCCTGCTCAACGGCCCGCAATACGTCGAAGCCGCACGTGTGCTGGGTCAGAAGCTACATCTGCAGACTCAGGGCAACCCGGAAGCGATGATCGAAGAAGGATTCCTGGCGTGCCTGAGCCGGTTTCCCGATGCGCAGGAACGCCGCATTTCCGCCGAGCTTTATCAGGACCAGCTCGCCCACTTCGCCGCCCATCCCAACGAAGCGCGCGAACTGCTCAAAACCGGACGAACCCCAACCGATCCGAACATTCCGTTGCCCGAGGCCGCGGCTGCCGCCGTCCTCGCCCAGGCCCTCCTCAACCACGACGGCTCGGTCGTTAAACAGTAAACATTTCCCCCGCACTGATTATGAACAGCGAACCTCTCCTCCCACGCCGGCATTTTCTCAAAAACTTCGGCATGGGCCTCGGCGGCGTGGCTCTGGCCGAAATGCTTCACGGCTCGATCCAGGCCAACGAACCCGCCAAAGGCGCCGACCAATCGGGTGAAAAACCCCACGGGCTGCCTCATTTTCCGGCAAAAGCTAAACGGGTCATCTACCTGTTTATGTCCGGCGGCCCCTCGCAGCTCGATTTGTTCGACTACAAACCGCTGCTCGTCCGGCGCAACGGAGAGCAGTTACCCGATTCGGTGCGAGGCGGACAGCGGCTGACCGGGATGTCAGGTAACCAGTCGTCTATCCCGATGGTCGGTACCCCCTTTGGGTTTAACCAATACGGTCCCTCGGGTACCTGGATCAGCGACCTGCTTCCGCACACGGCCGCAGTAGCCGGAGAGCTCTGCGTGATTAAATCGATGTTCACCGAATCCATTAACCACGGTCCCGGCGTGACTTTCCTGCAAACTGGCTCGCAGGTGCCGGGCCGTCCTAGCATGGGCGCGTGGGTCAATTACGGGCTGGGTTGTGAAAACTCCAACCTGCCTGGATTTGTGGTTCTGGTCACCAAAGGCAAGGGCGGCCAGCCGCTTGGGGCCCATCTTTGGGGCAACGGATTTTTGCCCTCCGACCATCAGGGCATCCAGTTCCGGCCGTCCAAAGACCCGGTGTTATATTTGAACAACCCTGCCGGGATCAGTGCGGAGAGCCGCCGGTTGATGCTCAACCGGTTCACCCAACTGCATGAACATCAGCAAGCGGCCTCACCCGATCCTCAAATCGAGAGCCGGATCGCCAACTACGAAATGGCGTTCCGGATGCAGAGCAGCATTCCCGACGCCACCGCCCTAAGCGAGGAGAGCGAGGCCACTTTTGAATTATACGGCAAGGACGCCAAAACCCCTGGCACGTTTGCCGCCAACTGTCTGCAGGCCCGGCGACTGGCCGAACGCGGGGTCCGGTTTATCCAGTTGTATCATCAGGACTGGGATCACCACGGCGGATTGCCCGGAGCAATCCCGAAGCTTTGCCAGGAAACGGACCAGGCTTGCGCGGCTTTAATCATGGATCTCAAACAGCGCGGCATGCTCGAAGACACGCTTATTGTGTGGGGCGGCGAGTTTGGGCGGACCAACTATTGCCAGGGTAAACTGAGCGCTAATTTCGGCCGGGACCATCACCCACGTTGCTTCACAGTGTGGATGGCCGGCGGCGGCGTCAAACCCGGGATGGTGTACGGCGAAACCGACGAGTTTGGATACAATATCACCCAGGACGGCGTTCACATCCATGACCTGCAGGCGACGATTATGCATCTGCTAGGAATTGATCACGAGGCGTTAACGTACAAATTCCAGGGACGACGCTATCGTCTCACCGATGTCCACGGCAAGGTGGTAAAGCCGATTCTGGCTTAGAGGCGTACAAATGGGAGGGAGTTGGCAGGGTTTCCGCTACAGGAGTGTAAGCGCATCCTTATGCAAGCCGCTCCATTTCCAGAAAACGAAGATCTGCGCCTGGCGGCCCTAAGGAGCTATGAGATCCTGGACACCGCCCCGGAGGAGCAGTTTGACGACTTCACCTGGCTGGCTGCGCAGATTTGCGGTACCCCGATTGCTCTCGTCTCGCTGGTCGATTCGACCAGGCAATGGTTCAAGAGCCAGGTAGGTCTGGAGGCGCGGGAAACGCCACGGGAAATGGCGTTCTGCGGCTACACCATTCTTCAGGAAAGCGTTTTCGAGGTCCCTGACACTCTTGACGATCCCCGGTTCGCCGACAATCCGCTGGTGTCTGGCGCGCCGGGAATCCGATTTTACGCCGGAGCGCCGCTCACGACTTCGAACGGGTACCGGCTGGGTTCGCTTTGTGTGATCGACCGTACGGCCCGCCATCTTAGCGTCGAACAACACGAGGCGCTCCTCCGACTCGGACGCCAGGTGGTGCTTCAACTCGAACTGCGGCTTGCGCGCCAGCAGTTACAAGCCCAAGCGGCCATTCACGAAAAATCTCTCTCGGAACTAAATGCAGCCAAGAGGGAAGCCGAAGAAGCCAACCGTGGTCTGGGGCCATTTTTCCAGGTGGCGCTGGATCAGTTGTGTGTCGTGGACATCAACGGAACGCTCAAACGTACCAACCCAGCCCTGTGCGCCTCGCTGGGTTACGAGGAGCGTCATCTGCTGGGGAAATCCTTCCTCGAGTTCATTCATCCCGAGGATCATGAGAAGACACTCGCCGCTGTCGCCGAATTAGCCACCAGCCAAAAGGTGGTTAATTTCGTGACCCGCTGTCGACATCTCAACGGACAATACCTTTGGCTGGACTGGAACGCGGCCCCCAACGCCGATGGCTCCACCGTCTACGCCGCAGCGCGCAACATCACTTCGCGTATCCAGATTGAGCACGATTTAAACGAGGCTCGAGAAGCCGCCGAGGCTGCCAGCCGTGCCAAAAGCCGGTTTCTGGCCAACATGAGCCACGAAATCCGTACTCCGATGAACGGCATCCTGGGGATGACGGAATTGTTGCTCAACACCGAGCTGACCGACGACCAGAGATGTTATCAAAGTCTGGTGCGCCAGTCCGCCGAATCGCTCATGACGGTGCTCAATGACATCCTCGATTTCTCCAAAATCGAGGCCGGTAAACTAGATTTGGACAATCACGAGTTCGCTCTGCGAGACGCCATCGGCGACACGCTCCAGACGTTGGCCGTGCGTTCCAACCAGAAAGGCGTGGAGCTTGCCTACCAGGTGCATCCCGAGGTTCCGGACTGCCTCATCGGAGATGCCTGCCGCCTGCGCCAAATCATCACCAATCTGGTGGGTAACGCCATCAAGTTCACCGCCCACGGAGAAATCATGGTGGACGTCGGAATGGAAACGGTGACCGAGATGCAAGTTTCGCTCCATGTGCTTGTCACCGATACCGGCATCGGCATCGCCCCGGAAAAACAACCGGAAGTCTTCAATTCTTTCACCCAGGCCGAAAGCTCCACCTCCCGCCGCTACGGAGGCACCGGACTGGGTTTAACCATCTCACGGCAACTGGCCGAACTGATGGAAGGACGCATGTGGCTGGAGAGTGAACCGGGCAAAGGGAGCACTTTCCATTTCACCGCCCTGTTCGGTCTGGGCACCCGGAAGCCAGATCCGGAAAATTCCATTCCGGAATCCTTACACGGTCTGCCTGTGCTGGTAGTGGATGACAACGCCACCAATCGCCGGATTCTCGGGGCTATGCTCTCGAGCTGGAAGATGAGTCCGCACGCGGCAGCAAACGGCACCGAGGCGCTCCAGATCCTTGACGCGCCGCTACACAAGCGGGCTCCGATCAAGCTGGTCATACTCGACGCAGTCATGCCTGGCATGTCCGGCGGGGAAGTTGCCGAACGAATCCGGCAACGTTTTGGTAAGGAAGCGCCTAAAATTCTGCTCCTGTCCGACGGCGCCCATTTCCCGGAAGTCACCGGTGGGATCGAACGCTTTTTGACCAAGCCCGTAAAACGTTCCGAATTACTCCACGCCATCAAACTGGCGATGGATCCGACCCTGCACCGCCACCACAAACCCAGCCACATTCATCCCAACGGATCCAACCCGATTCCGATGAATCTGCTGCTGGTGGATGACGGCCGAGTCAACCAGATCCTGGCCACCAAACTTCTCGAAAACCGTGGGCACACCGTTTCCCTGGCCACCAACGGCCGGGAGGCTTTGGAGATTCTCGCCACCCACGACTACGATGCCGTGTTAATGGACATCCAGATGCCCGAGATGAATGGGTATGAAGCCACAGCGGCCATTCGCAAACAGGAAGTCTCCTCCGGCAAACATGTCCCCATAATCGCCATAACCGCCAATGCGATTAAAGGTGACCGGGAGCACTGCCTGGCCTCGGGGATGGACGATTACATTTCGAAGCCGGTCCATTCCGCGACGCTGTACGCGGTGGTAGAACAATATGCGCTCCCCAAAGGGTCGGCGCCTCAGGAGGCGAGGGAAATGGAACCCGCCGCGTTTGATGCCGAGGCTTTCCGTGCGGCCATTAATGACGTCGAACTGATGCGGATGCTCGTGAACGTGTTCCCGGAAGACTCGCGTACTACGCTCGACCTGGCCCGTCAGGCGGTTTCGGCCCGGGATGTCCAAACCCTTCACGAAGCAGCCCATTCGTTAAAGGGACTTGTAGGCAACTATTCTGCCGCACCGGCCTACGGGGCGGTGCTGGATCTGTTACAATGTGCCCGAGCGGGGGAGCTCGAACGAGCAGAAGCACTTTTGGGAGTTGTTTGCCGTGAAATCGCGCGGCTGAGTACCACCCTTGAAGAGTTCATTAAGGCTCTCTAACCTCACTTTTTATGAGTCAAATGACCCACCAGAAACGCGTTTTAATTGCCGAGGATGTCCGCGCAATTTCGATGCGGATCACCCACGTTTTACAAGGCCGCGGATACCACACCGAGGTGGCCGGTGATGGCTTGGAATGCCTCGCGTTAATCGCCCGCCAAAAACCCGATTTGCTCATCCTGGATCTGATGCTGCCACGCCTCAATGGCATGGAGGTCCTCAAAAAAATCCGGGCCAATCCAGACACCTGCGACCTCCAGGTGATTGTATGCACGGCCAAGGATTTCAGCACCGAACTGCGCCAGGTCAAGGAGCTCGGCGTAGCCGACGTGATCATTAAGCCTTTCGATCACAACACCATCGCACGGAAGGTCGACGCCTATTTTCATCCGGACAGCCCCTCGGATTTACCCGCCCAATCGCCCGACCCGAAGGTGGCCTCGGCCATCTATGCGCCCACCCTCGACACCAACCGCCCCCGGATCGTTTTGTGGGGCACCCGTGGTTCCATTCCCGTCTCCGGCGCTCCGTATCTCCGGTACGGCGGCAACACCTCCTGCATCGAATATTCCTGCGGCAAGGACCACCTCATTTTCGACGCCGGCTCAGGCATCCGCGAAGCCGCCTCCGTACTGCTCTCGGGCGGACCGCGCCATCTGCACCTTTTTATCACCCACACCCACTGGGATCACATTCAGGGGTTCCCGTTTTTCACCCCGATCTATGTTCCCGGATACGAGATCACTATCTACGGCGAGCGAGGCTTCGGCGAAACCTTCGAGACACTTCTAAGCGGTCAGCTCGACCACGATTACTTCCCCATCGAACGGGAAGACCTGCTCGGCAAAGTCAATTTCCGCGTCCTTGACGATGCACCGATCCAGATCGGCGACATCAAAGTCACCCGGACCTTCACCAATCATCCCGGCGCGACGGTGGCCTTCAAGATCGAACATCTGGGCAAAAAAATCGCGTATGTCCCTGATAACGAGTTTATGCAGGGCTACGTTGGACAGCCTTCGGCCATCACACGGGATCATGAGCTGGTGATCTCCCTGGAGCCGCTCCTCAATTTCTTGAGCGGCGTGGATCTGCTGCTGCACGAGGCGCAATATCTGGCGCCCGAATACAGTAAAAAGATCGGCTGGGGCCACTCCAACCTGGCCAACGCCTGCGTACTCACCAAATTGGCCGGAGTCAAAAAGTGGATCGTCATCCACCATGACCCCGCTCATGACGACACCTATTTGGACAACAAGCTGCACCTGACACGTCAGATTCTGGCCGACATCGACTGTCCGACCCAAGTTGTCCACGGACACGACGGCATGGTTGAATACGTTTAAGTATCCAACCGGATGCCGCCGGGCCGCAGCCCGTTTACTGGGCGGCGGCCGCCTTGCCGATGCAGAACAGACGGGTGTCGGTTCTCAAAAACAACTGCCCGTGCGCGGCCACGATCATCGAGCGGACCTGTTTGTCGTCGGCATTTCCAAACGCAGACTGATGCAGCATTTTCCCGTCGGCGGCGTTCACTACGACGACTTCGCCATTGAAGTTCACGAGGTACACTTTGCCGTCAGCTACGAGCGGTGAGGCCTCGTATTTGATTTTTCCCGGCGTTTCCATTGTCCACTTCACCGAGCCGTCCGGGGCCACACGGGAGAGTGCTTTAGCGACATCCGAGAGCACAAAGAAGTCTCCGTCGGCAAACGCCGGCGTGGGTACGTCGGAAGAGATTCCACGTTCGGTGCTGGTCCACGCCAGAGCCTTGTCATCGAGGGTGCCCGCGCCGGGTTTCACCGCGTAAACCGGAGACTTTTTCGGCGCACAAGCCAGTACAATTCCGGCTCCGGCCACCGGAGACGGTACCAGACGCCAGTGCCCGATCCGGGTCGGATTCCAGGTTCCCCAGCGCCAAATTTCGGAACCCGTCGCCGGCTCATGACCGGAAAGCATATCGCCTCCGGCCAGCACCACCTGCCATTTCCCGCCCACTTCCACGGGGATCGGGGTACTAAACGCCTCACGCGATTCCGCCTGAGCCTCGGTGGGCCGGACATGGCGCCACAAGGTTTTCCCTGAAGTCGGGTCGATACAAAGCAGGTACGATTCGCCGCCTTCCTTACCCCGATTGTGTACAGGCTGGTCGCGCTGCAACACAGGAAGATAAAGCCGGCCCTCGAAAAGAAGCGGACTCGAAGAGAACGTCCACTGGAACGCAAAATCTCCGTAATCCTTCTCGATATTCCTGTTCCACAACGGCTTCCCATCCAGGTCAAACGCCGCCAGCTCTCCGTTTCCGTAGAAAAACACCACAACCTTGCCGTCGGTGACCGGCGACGGAGACGAATAATTGCTGCGGTCGTCCCGCTTGAGGCCATCCCCGATTTTGACCTGCCACAGAACCTTTCCCACCGTCCGATCGAGACAGAGGGCATGCAACGACTGGTTTTCGCGGTCGACGCTTGAGATGAATACTTTGTTTCCAAGCACAATGGGCGTCGACGCGCTCGGCCCGCTCATGGGAAGGGACCAGGCTACGCCCTGTTCGAGAGAAAAGACGGCGGGCAATCCGGTCTCCGGGCTCGAGCCATTGAAGTTGGGCCCACGCCATTGGGGCCAATCTGCGGCATGAGCTGAAAAACCGGAGAATAACAGGCCGGCGAAACCGGTCAGGAGAGGGAGAGTTTTCATAGAGGGAGCAATCCGGTTCATGCATAGCCGAACAGGGTTTATAGGCAAAGCCGTTCCCAGCGGGATTGCGTTGGTGGCGGGGGAGAAAGCGGCGCTTGGAAACGTGCGAAAGCCGGAGAGGCGAGAGGTTGTTTACCGCGCTTAATTAGAACAATTCTTGATAAGCTCCCCCTCCCATGCGATGTTCCTGCGCCATGTTGCCCCGAGTCGAACCGCTTCTCCAAGATCCACCCGCCCCGAAAAAAGGGCTGCGACAGACCGAGCAGCGTAAAGCTGTGTTCGAAGCTCTCATGGAGCAAACCGACCACCCCAGCGCGGTCGACGTATTTATGAGGGTGAAAAACCGGATGCCCTCCATTTCCTTGGCCACCGTTTACAACTGTCTGGAAGCCCTCACCGATTCCGGCTTGGTCCGCACCGTAAACCACGAACGCGAACCCTCCCGGTTCTGTGCCAACCTCGCCGAACACGCCCACCTTTTCTGCACCCAGTGCGGTTCGGTGACCGATCTGCCCCTGCATACCCCCATGCGACCGGAGCAAATCTGGAACCTGCCCCCAGGCGTCTCCATTTCCGAACAGGAAGTCTCCTTCCAGGGCCTCTGCGCAAAATGCGCTCCCGCCGAACCCTATTTGGGTTAAATCCTCACCCTTTCGTCCCTTTATATGAGTCTAATTATTCGCGACCTCCATGCCCGCGTTGTCGGCGGTCAACAAATCCTGCGCGGCCTCAACCTCGAAATCGAAAAAGGCCGCGTCCATGCCGTCATGGGGCCCAACGGCTCCGGCAAAAGCACTCTTTCCAAAATCATCGCCGGCCATCCTGATTACGAAGTCATCAGCGGCGAAATCCTTCTCGACGGCACCAGTATCCTCGGTCTCGAACCCGACGCCCGCGCCCGCGCCGGCGTGTTCCTGGCCTTCCAGTACCCCATGGAAATCCCGGGCGTGAGCAACGCCAACTTCATCCGGGCCGCTCTCTCCGCGCGGCTGGCCGAAGGCGAAGAACTCGAGGCCACCGAATATTACGCCGATCTTTACGAGAAAATGGACAGCCTTGAGATCCCACGGGGCTTCACGGCCCGTTCTGTAAACGAAGGGTTCTCGGGCGGAGAAAAGAAGCGGAACGAAGTGCTTCAAATGGCCATGCTCAAGCCTTCGTACGCCATCCTGGACGAAACCGACTCGGGTCTGGACATCGATGCGCTCAAAATTGTGTCCGCCGGCGTCAATGCCCTGCGCGGTCCAGGCTTCGGCGCCCTGGTTATCACCCATTACCAGCGTCTGCTCGATTATATAAACCCCGACGTCGTTCATGTGCTCGTGGACGGCCGGATCGTCCGCTCCGGCGGGCCTGAACTCGCCCTCGAACTCGAAGCCAAAGGGTACGACTGGCTGCGCGAAGAACTCGCCGAACCCGCCGCCGTCTAAAACCATTCGCGCCCTGTTTCTGTCGGACCATTTCCAACCTTTTCTCATCCATGTCCTCTGAAGTTATCAGCCAGCTTGATGTCGACCGCACTCGTGGAGATTTCCATTACCCGGAAGAACACAAGTTCGACGCCGGAGTGGGTCTGACCCACGCCACGATTGATTACATCGTAGACGTGAAGGGCGAGCCCGACTGGATCCGCGAGTTCCGCCACAAGGCGCTCGATGTTTTCCTTTCCAAACCCATGCCCACCAACTGGGCAAGCAAGGACCTGGAAAATATCATTTTTGAGAAAATCCGCTATTATCTCTCCAATGCGCAAAAGGCCACGCGTTCCTGGGACGAAGTTCCCGATGACGTAAAACGCACCTTTGAACGTCTGGGGATCCCCGAACAGGAACGCAAGTTTCTGGCCGGTGTGGAAGCGCAGTTCGATTCCGAGGCTGTGTATTCGAACATGAAGAAGGCGCTGGGCGATCAGGGCGTCATTTTTGTCGGCTCCACCGAAGGGCTCAAAGAGTACCCGGAGATTTTTAAGAAGTGGTTCGGGAAGGTCATTCCCACCGGCGACAACAAGTTCAGCGCGCTCAACGCCGCTGTATTTTCGGGCGGTTCGTTTATTTATGTGCCGCCGGGCGTGAAACTGAAACACCCTCTGCAAGCTTACTTCCGGATTAACGCGGAGAATTTCGGTCAGTTTGAACGTACGCTGATTATCGCCGATGAAGGGTCGGAGGTGATGTATATGGAAGGTTGCACAGCGCCCAAGTTTGAGACGGCGACACTGCACTCGGCTGTGGTGGAACTGGTGGCCCTCAAAGGCGCCAAGATCCAGTACGTGACCGTTCAGAACTGGAGTGCGAACGTCTTTAATCTGGTCACCAAACGGGCCGTCGCCCACGAGGAAGCGGAAGTGAAGTGGATTGATTGTAATATCGGTTCCCGTCTGACCATGAAGTACCCCGGCGTGGTACTCAAGGGACGCAAAGCCCGCGGTGAAGTGCTCTCCATTGCGCTAGCCAACAACGGCCAGCATCAGGACACGGGTGCCAAGATGATCCACGCGGCCGATGAAACGACCTCCAACATCATCTCCAAATCGATCTCCATCGGCAAAGGCCGGGCGACCTACCGCGGACTGGTTCATATTCCCAAGCACCTCAAGGGTTGTAAAAACAACACGGAGTGCGACGCGCTGCTGATTAATTCCAACAGCCGCACAGACACCTATCCCGCCATCACCGTGCGCGGTTCAGGCAACTCGGTGCAACATGAAGCTTCGGTCAGCCAGGTCAGCACCGAGCAGATCTTTTACATGCAGCAACGTGGCCTTTCCGAGGCGCAAGCCATGAGCCTCAGTGTCAACGGGTTCGTCAACGATCTCGTACGCGAATTCCCCATGGAATACTCCGTCGAACTCAAACGCCTAATCGACCTCGAAATGGAAGATTCCGTGGGATAACCCGGCCGCACCTTCTCCTCTTTATCCCTTTTAGAGGCGATGCCTCACAAACATCGCCCCACCCCGACTTCATGAGCAACGCTCTCCTCGAAAACGCCCAGTCCTTTGGTTCCAAAGCTTTCCCGGGCTGGTTCCACGAACAGCAACGCGCCGCCGCCGACCAATACGAAAGCCTTCCGCAACCCTCGCGCCGCGATGAAAGCTGGCGGTTTGCGAACCTGCAGGCCGTCGATCTGCAGGACTTCGCTCCGGCCCGTCCCCTGGCGGCGGACGCAGCCGCCGAACTGACCGGCCGTTCCATCGGTGTTTCGAGCGCCGATACTCGGCTGATTTTTGCCAACGACGAGCTTCTGGCCCGCCCAGCGACCGCCGCTTTGCCTGAAGGCGTGCTCTTTCTGCCACTGGCCGAGGCCATGGAAAAACACGGGGATCTCGTGAAGGAACACTTCATGCGGGAAGACACCGTTTTGGGATCCCGCAAGTTTGCGGCCCTGCACCGGTCTTCGCTGCGCAATGGCTCGTTCTTATATGTCCCCAAGGGAGTAAAACTCGAAGCACCGCTTCAGGCCTTTCATTGGCTGGCTGGTTCGGGGCAGGCCATTTTCCCACACACCCTGCTGATTGCGGAGGAAAACAGCGCTGTCACACTGGTGGACTGGTTTCAGTCGGTCGACGATTCCAAAGGGCTGTCCTGTGGAGTAAACGACCTCTGGATTGGTAAAAACGCCACCGTCCGTTACGTCACCGTCCAGGACTGGAACCGGCAGGTGACCTCCATCCAGTCCAACACGACCCAGGTTGCCGAAGGAGCGCTGGCCACCAATCTGGCGCTGCATCTGGGCGGAAAATATTCTCGCAGCGAAAGCGTCAGCCATCTCAATGGCCCGGGAGCGCGCAGCGAGATGCTGGCGGCAACCGTGGCAGATGACGCTCAGGAGTTCGATCAGCGCACCCTGCAGAACCATCGTGCGCCAAACACCGGAAGTGATCTGCTTTACAAAAACGCACTCTACGACACGGCAAAAACCATTTTTGCAGGACTCATCCGGGTGGAACCGGCAGCGCACGGCACCGACGCGTATCAAAAGGTGCGGAATCTCGTGTTAAGCGATGAAGCGGAGGCAAACTCCATGCCGGGGCTCGAGATTCTGGCCGACCAAGTCAAATGCTCCCATGGGGCCACCACAGGCGAAATCAACGCCGAGGAACTGTTTTATATGCAGGCCCGCGGAATCCGGGCACAGGATGCGTATCGTCTCATCACGTTTGGCTTCCTGAACGAAGTGCTCGAACGGTTCCCGTCCGGAGACGTTCGTGACTCCCTCCAGGCCAGCCTTTTAGGCCGGCTGCGAGGACATTAGCCGGGCCTTCCCGGCAGGCTGCCCGCAGGTCCGACTTCTCAGGATATTCTGAGAAGCAAAGCCGAAGCCTCCACAAGGCGCGTTTCGGGTGTATGCTGCTTTCCACGAACTCCCACCTTCCGGCCATGCCCGCTTCCTCCTCCCAATCCACCGATCCGTCCCTCTATGCCGTCATTCTGGCCGGAGGCCATGGAGAACGGTTCTGGCCGCTCAGCCGCAAAGCGCGTCCGAAGCATCATCTGGCCCTGTTTTCCCACCGCACCCTTCTGGAAAGCACTCTGGACCGGCTCGCCGGACTGGTAGCTCTGGAACGGATTTTAGTTCTGACAGGCGCCGATCAGGCGGAAGCCGTCCGGGCGATGCTCCCCCAATTGCCGGCGGAAAATATCGTCGTCGAACCGGAACGGCGCGACACAGCCGCCGCTATGGCCCTGGCCGCCGGAGTTATCGCACGCCGCAATCCCAATGCGACGGCCATCGTTTTACCGTCCGACCATCACATTCCCTGCACTCAAAGCCTGCAGCAAACCCTGCGCAACGCCGCAGACGTGGCCGTTCGCTCGCAGAGTATTGTGACTATCGCTATCCAGCCCGACTGGCCCTGTCCCGGGTTCGGGTATCTGGAACTGGGCGCTCCCATTGGCGATTCCACCCCGGAAACACCCGCAGCCCATCCGGTCCTGCGTTTCCACGAAAAACCCACCATTTGCGTGGCCAAAGAATACCTGAGCCGGGGCAACTTCCAGTGGAACGCCGGCATGTTCGTCTGGACAGTACCCGCCCTGCGCAAGGCTCTTCGGGCCACAGCACCGCAACTGGCCGATTTCTGTGAAGAACTCGAAAAGACCGACGCCCTCGAGGATTTCCTCGCCGAACGCTTCCACGCCGTTCCCAAAATCTCCTTCGACTTCGCGGTTATGGAAAAGCTTTCCGACGCCCTGGCCGTCGAAGCCACCTTCCAGTGGGACGACCTCGGTGGATGGCCAGCCGCCGGCAAGTACCTTCCCACGGACATGGAAGGCAACTCGAGTAACGCGTCCCTGCAGGCCATGGATTCACGCGGCAACATCGTTTTTTCCACCGACCCCACCCAGCACATCGCCCTGTTGGGAGTCGAGAATCTCATCGTGGTCAACACCGGAGACGCACTCCTCGTGTGTCCCCGAGATCAGGCCGAACGTCTCAAGGAAGTCGTCGCAGGCCTTCCTCCGTCTCTGCGCTAAGAGCCACGGCGAGCTAATGTTGGCAGGAAGGTAAACGCGCCTCGTGGCACGGCTGGCTCCAATCCCGTTTCCCCGAGTCAACATCAGGGTGCCTTGGCAATGCTCAGGCAGTTTATTGCGCCAAACCCGAACCGCCGAGCCGCCCAAGGCATCCCACGCAGACAGCGGCGGGATTCGTAATTCTGGACGGCTTCGTTGTAAACACCGACCGCCTGCCCGACCCGGTCGCGCCAGGCCGCCAGGGCCGACTGGGTTCCGCCCCAGCCTTCCAGCACTCCCGGTAGACGCCACACAGCCAGATTCACGGCTTCATTAGCCATCAACATCCGGTCCCAAGCCCCCGAACATTGCGCAAACACTCCGAGCTCCGTTGTGTTAGGATGGAGTGTTGAGAACGCCTTCTCCAAATCCAGACGACTCTGCTGCAAATCCCGCAGCACACTGGAATCCACCCCAAAACCCCGGGCCATTTCACCCGCTTCCAGAGACTCGTCTAAAAACCGGCCCATCGCTCCGCCAATTCCTCCATACGTTTCCTGCGCCCGACGGCGCAACGCCCCCAGAGCCGCCACCGAAATCACCACCCACTGCACCCAAAGCACCCCCGCCGCGCCCAAAAATAGAATCCAAAACTGCATCCCTCTTTCCTGCTCATGGTCTAGGCCCGCTCTCCAGTCCGGAATCGCCTTGCGTGCATGTTTTCCCAAAGCCCATAATTCCTTCTTTTCCTCTAAGCAATGCAGCACCCCATCGGTATAGGACTGGCAGGACTCGGTAATGTTGGCGCCGGTGTTTTTAAGCACCTCCAAAACAACCGCACTCTTTTACGCGAACGTCTCGGACTCGATCTCGAAGTCCGACGCATCGCCGTACGCAACCCCGCCAACCGCGCCGAGGAAGGTTTCCCGGCCGCGCTTCTGACCGAAAACTGGCGCGATCTCGTGGACGATCCGTCCGTTCAGATCATCGTCGAGGTCATGGGCCGTAAGGAAGAGAGCCTCGAACTGATCCTCGCCGCGCTCGATGCAAAGAAGGCCGTCGTCACGGCCAACAAAGCATTGCTGGCGGAACACGGCGGACAAATTTTCGAATCCGCAACCCGCAACCAGACTCCCGTTTTCTACGAAGCAGCGGTCGGCGGCGGCATTCCCATCATCAAGTGCCTGCGTGAAGCCCTGGTTGGCAACCACATCGATTCCATCCACGGAATCATCAACGGCACTTCCAACTACATCCTCACCCGGATGACCGACGGAGACCTCAGCTTCCAAGAAGCCCTCGCCGAAGCCCAGGCCGCCGGTTATGCCGAACCGGACCCCTCCTTTGATGTGAACGGATGGGACGCCGCGCACAAGGCGATGATCCTGGCTTCGCTCGCCTACGGCTTCTGGATTCCCAAAGATCAGATCTTTGTGGAAGGAATTGAACAGCTTACAGCCGCCGATATTCGTTTCGCCAAATCCCTCGGCTACAAAATCAAGTTACTTGGGATCATCAAAGCTTCGCCGCACTCGGAAGGGTCGGAAATCGAGGTGCGTGTCCATCCCACGCTCATTCCCAGAGACCACGTGCTCGCCTCGGTCAACGGCGTCTTTAACGCCATTGCCGTCCACGGGGATGTGGTTGGGGAAGTCCTTTTCTACGGTCGCGGTGCCGGCCAGAACCCCACTTCCAGTGCGGTTCTGAGCGATATTGCCGAGGCCGCCGACGCCATCCAGCGGCCACGCCGGGATCTCGGTTTTATTCCGCACTCGCTGTACGGTTCCTGCAAACCGATCGAGTCCAGTCTTTCGGAGTATTACTTGCGTCTGACTGTGGAAGACCGGCCCGGCGTCATTGCCCAAATTGCCGGCATTTTAGGCGAACTCCAAATCGGCATCTCGTCCATCCTCCAGCCTGAGTCGGACGAAGAAGGCGCCAACGTCGCCCTGGTCATGATGATTCATACGGCCTCCAACTCTCAGATGCGCAACGCCGTCGAGCGCATCGACGCCTTAAGCTGCGTCAAACGCCCACCACGAATGATTCGCGTGGAACATTTCTCATGAGCCTCCACCCTCTCCATGACCGCGGCCTCATCGCCCGTTACCGTGAATACCTGCCCGTAAGCGACACCACCCCGATCATCTCCCTCAACGAAGGGTCCACACCGCTTATTTACTCGCCCAAATTGAGCGCCCGGGTGGGTCGTTCCTGCGAGGTTTACATCAAATACGAAGGCCTCAATCCGACCGGTTCCTTCAAGGATCGCGGCATGACCATGGCAATTTCCAAGGCCGTCGAAGCCGGGGCCAAAGCCGTGATCTGTGCGTCCACCGGCAATACAAGCGCCGCCGCCGCCGCTTATGCCGCTCGAGCCAGCATCGCGTGTATTGTGCTGCTCCCTGCTGGGAAAATCGCCTTCGGTAAACTTGCCCAGGCTTTTATGTACGGAGCCAAAGTGGTGGCAATCGAAGGCAACTTCGATGACGCCCTGCGCTTGGTCCGCGAAATCGGTGAAACCGAACCCATCGCGGTCGTCAACTCCATCAACCCGCACCGGTTGCAGGGGCA
>CAMCYN010000031.1 GCA_945883955.1 Akkermansia muciniphila | reverse complement strand
TAAGGGTTGTGTTGACTCTCTGATATCAGTCAACGGGAAGTAGCAATATTTTACGCGAAGAGATGCCAGATGATGGCTTGGCGTGGGTGAGTCTTGTCCACCAATAGTTCGACCTCTTGCGATACACGTAGCGCGAGGACTTCGCGGGTTTGGTGTAAGGGCATCCAGGCTCCGAAGCACTCTCCATTAAACTCATATAGAAATTCAACCCTGGCACGGTCGCGCGAAAATTGAATATGGGTGATGCCTCCCTTTACCGCGATCCCATGTCGGAACAGCCTTTGGATGCGGGCGATTCGCCAAAAAAGGAAACATGCAGCGACGAGCGACACCGGCAGGGCAACCGTGAGTATCTCGAACATTCCGAACTCCGTGTTCTTGCGAAGAAGTGGGAAAATTACGCCTAAGATCCAAATGCCTGGAATCGCGATGAGGCAGAACAGTGCAGGCCAATCGGCCAGCAAGATCTTTTTGATTCGGGGTTTCTTCACTGGGGTGTGCGAGAGTAAGGAGTCCAATGTGGATCGGCGGATTTACCGCGATGGGGTGATTATACCCTCGTGAGGCTAGTTGCCTCCCCCCGAGAACTCGGGGGGTAAAATGAAGAGGGTCAGACCCCCTCAATGGTGTCTGACCCCTTTTTCTGTTAGGCGGTGGCGGGTCTTTATGCGGTACAGGTTGGCGACGTGCAGGTGGCGGGTTTCGAGATCAAACCACACATCACACGCTAACGCTTCTGTATCTGTGTCATGCTACACGGTCACACTGTGATCCAAACGCGCTGCAATTCCCATGGGTATGCCGAAGTAGGGACTCGAGATATGGAGGTAGAACTGCCGGTTACCCGACAGTCCCCTCGCATATCCCGGCGTGCGGATTTCCCGCACCGGGCTCCTCTCAAGAACGGTTCGGGCAACCCTCACCATGACGCGAGGCTTAGGCGTTTGGTATGAGGGTCAGTCATATAGGCAGGAGGCGTTGCGGGTCATACAGAGTCTCGGCGATGCGATCCAGTTGCGGCTCGATTCCCTCACGCCAGCTCGAGCCCAGTCAGAGTGCCACTGCTTGAGCTGAAACGCTCGGATGTGATCCCGGCGCGCTGCAGCATCGAAAGGTAAAGATTGCACAGAGGTGTGGAGCCAGCACCGACGACGGGGACGGGCGTTTTGGCTTCGGGTTCCTTCAAGGCGGCGGCGATGCTTTCGACGTAGGGCTTGTTGAAAGTGAGGTGCTGTCCGTGTTTGAAGCCACCTCCGGCCAGGAGCACGGGGAGGTTCGCGGTCGAGTGGGAATTTCCGTCCTTCAAGTTGCTCGTGATGAGGACCATAGTGCGGTCGAGCATGTTGCCTCCGGAGCCTTCCTTGGCCGCTTTTAGCTTCGTGAGCAGGCCGGAGTAGGCCTGCAGAAGCTCGACCTCGACCTGTCGGCAGGCCTCGAGCTTCTTTGGCTCTTTGCCGTGATGCGAGAGGTCGTGATGGTCGCCGAAGGTCTTAATGGTGATCGCGCGAGTAGAGTCGGTGAGGAGCGCGAGGTAGATCATGTCAAACATGAGCTGGAGCTTCTTCTGCGGCTGGCCGGGACCGGCAATATCCGTGGGCGCGGCACCGGGCGCTGTCGGCTTCGGACGATTCACCCATTCGCCGGACATCAGGAGCTGCCGCTCCACGTCCCGCACGGACTCGAAGTATTCATCCAGCCGCGCACGGTCAGCAGCGGTGACGCTCTTGCTTAAGCGCTTCGCCTGGTCGCCGACGAAGTCGAGCATGCTGCGGCCGGTGCCAATCTTTCGGAGCTCCTCAGCCTGCTGTGCCGGTGTGCTGGCCAGGAAAAGTTCAGCGAACACTTGAGATGGCCGGTCCACGGCGGGGATGTTCACGCCGTTACCCGTGTAAGAGAGGCTGCCGTTGTAAGTCGTGAGGACGAGGCTGTCGTAGCGCGTCTGGCCCCGAAAACGCGTGGCGAACTTCTGATCGAGCGAGATGGTGTTCTTGAGGTTGTAGGAGTAATCGGGATACGGCGCGCCGGTGAGCATTACGGCCTCCGCCTTGTGCCCTCCGCCGCCGGTATTCGGATGGCTGAGGCCTGAGATGATGGTGAAGTCGTCACGCACATCCTTGATGTGCTCCAGATGCGGAGTAAGCGCGTAGTCGCGGCCTGTGGCGGTCGGCACGAAGACTTGCGGATCAAATCCAAACGGCGTTCCAATGGCAACGAGCCGACGTGGATTCGCGACGGCGGGTGCGGCGGCGGTCGCGATGGCCGCGGTCATGGATTCGAGGAAAGGCAGCGCGAGCGAAATGCCGGTGGCGCGCAGGAAGGTGCGGCGGTTGAGTGGTGTGTTCATGAGGGTTGGTCGGCGGATTACTTGCTGGTGAAAAGTTCGCTCTGGATCACGCCGTGCAGCAGCGTGCGGAGCCCGTATTGGTTTTTCTTTGCGGCGGCCACGATGGCATCGAGCGCGAGGATGTCGCCGGGCTCGGTGTGATGGCCCGTGGAGAAGGTGACGAGCTTCGCGGTGATACACCGTGCCACCGCGTCCGACTGCCGAAGCGTGAGTTTCTTGAACTCCTTCGGTCCCGCAAAGCGGCTGTCATCGAGCAGACTTCCGCTGGCATCTACGGCGGCACCTATGCGGTATTTCAATTTTCCCCCATCCACGTTCAACACCTTTACCTCCGCGCCCGTCTCGGTGGTGCGATAGGCCTCACGCCATTGGCCCACGGGGTCGAAGGCTTCGAGCGTGAACCCCGGCGGGTCAATCTGGCGGTGGCACGAGGCGCTGGAGTATCGGACGCCGTGGGAGTGTTACCGCCCGAAGGACGCGACCCCGTGGAGACGAGCCGCATGAACAGATAGCCCCCCTGAACAGAAAACCGCTGCCGATGCCGCCAGATTGTTCAACATTCATCCAACTACGGTTTCGCGGCTCCTGGCGCGCCAAAAGCCACTCTCAACTCAATGGAAACGCCCCCCGCTTACATCTAGCCCTCTCGCCCGGAGTCTTCTTTCAGACGCGCTGGAATATCCATGTTTTCATGCAAGATATTGATAACCCCAAGGCTTCCAGAGGAAAGCTCCCGAAAAAAGATGTAGTGGTGCTGGCGGCGATTGAAACACACACCGATCAAGGCGTTATCTAAAACGGGCCGCCACGCATGACGTGCATCACAAGCATGGTTAATGGCCTCAACCAGATCCCGGACATACTTGTCCGCTTGCTCATCTCCCCAAGTTCGTTCCGTGTAGTCCCAGATCTCTAGAAGTCGCTCCTTGGCGGTCTGGAAAATTCTAGCCGCCACGCTGTGCCCTTCGTGCCTTTGCTTCAGAAATAAGATTGTCTGCATCTAATTCCGTGAACGCAGACTCAGCCGCTTCCAGGCCCGGTTTTAACTCTTGCCGCAACCAAATCGCCTTGCGCTGTTCTTCACGCTCGTAGTCGCGCCTCACGAGATCACGAATATACTCGCTCGCCGAAGCATAAATTCCAGAAACCCCCACCCGATTTTGAATAAATCGTTGGAGTTCACCTGCAAATCTCACGTTTACACCTTCAGCCATAAAATGTGTTCCTTGGGTCTATCATTGATGTCCCACAAAATGCCAATTCTGTGGGACATCAATGATTGTGTCAGGATAGCCCCCCTGACTCTGGGCAAGGCCTGTCCATTAATGGCAAAATGGGCTCTATTCTGACGTGTTTTGAGGCCGAGCCCGACCTCCGGTTAGAGTACACTTAAACCTCTTACTGCCGGTTACCAGACAGTCCCCTCGCAGATCCCGGTGTGCGGATTTCCCGCACCGTACTCCTCTGAATGACTTAGGACCCCCGAGTTCTCGGGGGTATCCAAACTCGGTATTATATCTAATACTTTCACACAGATTAGACAAGTGTATGTCAAACTTAAACAAAGAACGGGCGGGCAAATTTAAGTAAGAACTCTTTTATGAAATCAATGAACGCTATCGCTGGGGCCGGCTTCCGCGAGGAACTGGCCCAAAAATATCAGGAGCTCATGTGGGCGAATCCACTGGGAGTTTCTGTCAGCGCCATGAAAAATCTTTTTGGACGGGCTCTGCTCAAAGGCCTGTCCGTAGTTTCGGTTTATTTGCTCTGCGTGGTTCAGGCGAATACAAGTGTGCTGGCGGAGACGGGTAATCCGATTTCCGGAAGATCCCCTGTGATCGGTAACACGGCGCAGAAGACCTATCAGATTCAAGCGGTTGTTTCGAATCTTCAGGTGGGACGCAAGATTGAGAGCTATGAGACTCGCATCGTCATCAATCGACCAAGCCCCGGGGATGATTACTGGTATCGTCTTCCGTATACGATTTCGGTCGTGGGAGGCCAGCTGCCGGAGGGCTTGAGTTTGTTACAGAATAGCGGACAAAACTTTAGTTTGGCGGCTTTCCAAGGGACTCCGACGAAGGCAGGCACCTATCCGGTGACCCTGCGCGGGACGATGGCGGATGGACTTGTCACTGCGGATCTGGAAGTGCAGCTGGTCGTCGGAGAAGCGCAAACGGTTAAGAACATCGGGATATACTTCGCTCCGCAGCAGAAGTTTATGGTGGGGAAAGAGTTGTACTCCTATGTCTATTATTTAGATCGCGACACTTGGGGAAAGGTGGATTTCGCCCAATTCGAGGTGAAGTTGTCCGGACTGCCTCCCGGAGTTTCTTACACTTGGAGAGATGGGAGTTTGTCGATTACAGGAACCCCAACGCAAGTGGGGAGCTTTGTCATTTCTGCTGAAGCAATTGCCAAGGACGGCAGTGTGCTTGGCAGTCAAACAACCACCTGGGAAATTGTGCCTGAGGATTTCAAGCCGGCGCGCACGCTAGAAGCTGGAATGTCAGGAGCCGCTCTGCGTCAGTTTGTGAAGATAGAAAATTCTCCAGTTGTTGGTTTAAAAGTGAGGGACGAGCTTGGCGGGAGTGTTGGAAATTTCAGAATTGAATCTCAGGGATTGCCTTCGGGGCTCTCGTTTTCCGCACCGTGGGGTGCCGAGCAGGGCTTTTTTCTCAGGGGTGCTTCAACGGAAGCGGGGACTTTTACCGTAACCGCTCACGCTGTTTTTGAGGATGGCTCGATCACTCCCGACGTGACCTTTTCGTTTCAGGTTCTGGCAGCGCCGCAGGAAGGAATCGCCTACTCTGGGAACTACGATGCTCTGGTCGAACGAGCGGCAGTGAACGATAACAATGGTGGCGTTTTGAGTGTTGCGCTCACCGCAAAGGGTGCTGTTTCCGGATTTTTACTGCACAATTTTGTGAAGTATCGATTCGCTTCAGCAAACGTGGTTTTGGACAAAGAGAGCGGCGAAATCGAGATTACCCCTCCGAAAGCTGGAGTTGTTTTTAAGGGGACATTGCAAGAGGACCAAGCGGGGTATTCGACGCCTGAAAATCCGGTGTTCCGTCTCGCTGGGAAGCTTGAAAACGAAGATAAATATTTCGCTTACGTAAATGGCTATCGCGCCACAGTACGCAGCGCAAAAGATCCGTCCCCGTATGCCGGTGCGGCTCCTATTAATTTGATGGTGGTGAATGATCCGTTTGGAAACCAGGACAAGGATCCCGCAGGGAACACCAACGAGACTATCGAGAATCCTATCAAAGTAGATAGCACACCATTGGATCCCGTCAGTCAGCCAACAGGGATCAGTTTCAGTGCCCTCCGAGTTTCGCCAACCGGAGTTGTCACTGCGACGGTTTGGGCGGCGGATGGAAGTGCACCTGTTACGGTGGCGACTCGCCTTACGGAATCTGCCTATGGAGCACGGTTCTTCACCTACTTTCCTATCGCTAACTCAAGTGGCAAGAGCAGTCTGATGGGCAGTAACTTTGTGAATACAGATGGCGATGCGGCTGGAACTTTCAGCTGGTTCAAAAATCCGTCTAATACCGGCATGTCTTACCCTGGGGGGATAGCGCTTCAAAGATACTCCGGAGTCATTGGAGCCAGATTTGTGGTTCAACCCAATGGGCTAAATCTGTTTGGGCTCGAGGAAAGTATAGCGAATGCCGAACTGGATTTGATCGGAGCTGACTTGGGCGAGGAAGTGGAAGTGCCTCTTTCCATGAGTGCAAAAGCGATCAAGCCCGTAACTCAACCGGTTGCCTCACAAGCAGCCGCTGCTCCAAAGGAATCGGCAACAGGATCTGCAAAAGTGGCAGCTGCTCCCGTGGCTTCCGGGGTGACTGTCCGTTACGACGCAAAAACTGGGATGGTGATAGGGGCCGTAAACGTGAAAGCTCAAGGAGCCTCTAAAGCGCGAACCGCGAATTTCCGCGGGATGCTTGCGCCTGATGGCGATAGCGTGATGGGGCACTTTACCATTCCTTCGGCCGATCCGAAAAAAAAGCTGATCTACGCAGGCGAGTTACGTCTGAAACCTCGGGATTAATACCCGTTAGAAGATCCTTCCGGAAAACAAATGCGCACCACTAGTGGCTGCGCATTTGTTCTTTCTATTGAAACGGAATTCCAATTTTGGGTACGTAAGGGGGGCGAGCTCGCGTTCTGTCCTTTCGCCGCTTGGATTGTTTCTACGTTAACGCGCCGCGGCAATGCAGCCTCAGTTACGTAAAAAGCAAATTCTATGATTTTTTGCCCGATGCCAATCCTGGCCTCCGTAACACCCCACGCCGAGTATTACGACCGGCTTGCTCACTCCTTCCGTCACATTGCCACTCAAAAACGTTCCGGTGACCGTCGCCCGAATGCGGATGCCAACCGCTGTGTCGCGTACCTCATTGTGTTCCACGATCGTTTTAGAGGTGGCGCCGTCCAACTAGATGCCTGCATTAAAGGTGCTGCAAAACCGTAATCCTTTATGCTGAACGGTACGAATTTCGCGCGCGCCGCGCCGCGCCACGCCGGAATCATCACGTAGCCGCAACTGTTGTACGCTTTACTGCGGAAGGGGTTGGCTCGCCGGTCCCGCCGCTGTTATGAATCAGCGGTTGATGAGATTCTGTCGCAAGCTTCCTACGCTTTTTTACTGCGCTGCGTTCGTTCTTTCTGGATGTTCCGAATCGAGCGAGGGTTTCTCCTTCTCGTGGCTAAGCCCGGAACTCTCCCGCCTCAAAGAAGCCGGGACTTCGCTCCATGGGGCGCTCAATTTACTCCCAGCCGCTCCTCCGCCGCAGGTCACGCAACGTCTCGGCTGGCATAGCCTCTATTCCAGCTCCACGGACACCGTCGAATGGATCGATCTTACCTTCGACAAGCCCGAACGAATCGACTCCATAACCCTGATTGCGCCACCTCCCATTGGAGGGAATGAGGAGCCGGGTTACGGCTTTCCTTTACGCTTTCGTATCGAATTTTTGATAAACAACGGTGAGGAAGAAGAGCGTACCGTTGTCGCAGATCATACACAGCAGGACTTTCCGAATCCCGGCCTTTTACCAGTTCTAATCGATACCCACGGACAGGAGGCTGAAAAGATCAGGATCACTGCGACCCGATTGGTTCAGGCTGGAAGCCGCTATGTTGTAGCATTGGGGGAAGTGATCCTCTTGCAGGGCAATCGCAACCTCGGAGCCCGACTGGAATACCTCGGAACAGATGCGGTGAAAGCAAGTAGCAGCCAGGGTACGCGGCCAGACTGGGGAAGGATCAACCTCGTGGACGGGCAGACTGTTCTTGGCCCGCCGCTTGGCACAAATCCAAGTTCTACCCTCGGCTACCGCAGCGCGCCGCATAGCGAAAGCGAGGTGCCTCCGCCACCTTGGGTATCGATTGATCTTGGAGCATCTGTACCGATAGATCAGATTCGTCTTTTTCCCGCACATCCGCCGGAATTCGGGCACACCACGGGATATGGTTTCCCAGTTCGTTATCAGATCGAACTCCGGGAAGCCGCAGATAGCCCTCCGGTCATTCTGCCGGCGCCACAAGCCGGCAGTTACAATGGGCCGCCCGGAGACAATGTGGTGGAGATTGAAGGAGGAAGCCAAACCGCCAGGTTCGTACGCCTGTTGGCGCTAGAGCCTCAAGTCAGTAATGGCCGTATTGTATTGGCTCTGGCCGAAATGGAGATCTGGTCGGACGGCAAAAATGTAGCGCTCGGCAAACCCGTAACGGCATTAGACTCTGCCATTGAAGCCGAAGGGTGGTCTACAGCCGCACTCGTCGACGGATTTACCAGCCGGGCAAATATTGTGAAATGGTACCATTGGCTGGATGGGCTTTCGAAGCGACGAGAATTGCTGCACCACATCGCGCTTTTGGAATCACGAGCAACGGTAATTCGCTCGCAACTCAAGAAGGTGAGTGAAGTGGTCATCCTCTTATTATTGGGGGGCTTTACCTTTGCATCTGGCGCAGTTTACCTTCAACAAAAACGCCTGCGCCGATCGGAAGTGGAAGCGCTTCGATTACGCTTCTCCCAGGATCTGCATGACGAAATCGGCAGCAGTCTTGGCAGTATCGCTTTTATTACCGATGATGCGGCGGCTCACACCAAAGAGGAGTCTACACGCTCCGAGTTGCACGAGATTCGAGTGATCACGCTTGAGGCCATCGAATCCATGCGTGATCTGGTACAACTTTCGCAGAGCGGTAAATACGGAGATGGAGATTTAACAGATCACTTGCGGGGAATCGCGAATCGGGTTCTACGGTCGATTCCTTTTTCTTTTGATGATCCTGCAGGACCCTCATTCAACAAGGCTCCAGTTCCCCAGAGACGCGACATTGTCCTGATGTTTAAAGAGGCTCTGCATAATTTATTGAAACATGCACGGGCCACAAACGTACAAATTTCACTCACTCAGCCGGAACGTTTTTTATGCCTCACGGTACAGGACAACGGTTCTGGCTTTGATCTCAAAACACTCCACTCGAATGGCATGGGCCTCAGCAACCTGAAACGGCGCGCAGCCAAACACGGCGGCTCAGTAGATATCCATTCGGCGCCAGGACTCGGCACTACACTTAAGATTCGTTTCCCCATTCATGAATGACGCAAATCCAGACATTACCGTGTGGTTGGTCGAAGATCATACACACTACGGAGAACGGCTCATGCGTTCATTGAATCGGATTGATCATATCAATTGCTCAAAGAGATTCAGTGTTTGCGAAGATGCTCTCGCCGCCATTCAGGCTGGGGCCAACCCGGATGTCATTTTGCTGGATGTTGAATTGCCCGGGATTAGCGGGATCGACGCCCTCAGCCATTTTAAGGAAGCCGCGCCAAAATGCAGCGCCGTGATTCTTACGGTGTTTGAAGACGACGACAAAATCTTCAGGGCTATCTGTGCAGGTGCAACGGGCTACATTTTAAAAACATCGACTGCACAGGAAATCGCAGAAGCCGTACGGACGGCACACAGCGGTGGCTCTCCGATCAACGCGCATATCGCAAAACGCGTTTTTGCGATGTTGTCCAAAAATCCCGTTCAAAAAGCCGACTACGGACTCACCCCACGGGAAACTGAAATCCTTCAACTCTTGGTACAGGGATCCACCACCAAAGGAGCCGCCGCGCAACTTGGAATCGGTTACTACACAGCGGACGAATATATCCGCAAAGTATACGAGAAACTGCAGGTCCGTAACCGTGGGGGAGCGATTGCGAAGGCCATGAGTGAAAACCTGCTCCCTCCCAAGCGCTAGGATCGCCAGAAAGAGAGCCGTGCGCATTAATGCGCAAAAGGAGGAGGACGGCCGAGCTGAGAAGACGTGTTAACCAATAGCGGGGGGAGCTCATAACCCAAAAGTTTGGGGGTTAAACTCAGGTAATGATAAGCTAATTAATAGCGTGCTCGTTGTGAATTGCAGATGCAATTCCGGATGCTTCAACGCTCGCATCGCGTTATTCTTGGATTATTTAGAGAGATTCGCCGCTTTCATCGAGAACGCGCAGATGAGCGTCATGCTGATCGGGTGAATTTGCTTCAAACGGTCTAGGTGAGTTGGGCTAGACGTGTTTAGGACAAAACACTGGACAAAAAAGCGGACATTCCGATTGTTCTGTCTCCCTAATTAGCTTTTATTGAGCTTTTAGCGTTTCAAACCTTCGGGACATTTATGCGGCAATTTGAGCAATCTCATCCTTGGATCACCTTCCGTTGCGATTTAAGCCGGGCCGGTGCCGACCTTTGGTTGCTTCTGGGGGAAGCAGCTTCGAAGTGCGAACATATCTCGCGTGTCCCGTTGCGTCCGGCTACCGCCGAGCAACTGCATCAACTTTACTTAGCCAAAGGAGCGGCGGCGACGACTGCCATTGAGGGGAACACGCTTTCCGAAGAGGACGTGCTGAAGGCCGTCGAAGGCACGCTTGAGGTGCCGCCATCGAAGGAATATCTCAAGCAGGAGGTGCTGAACATCATCGCAGCCTGTAACGGAATCACGAAGCAACTGACCGAGGGAACGCTCCCCAATTTATCCGTGGACGTCATGGTGGGTTACAATCGGCAGATTCTGGAGCAACTGGCGCTCAAGGATAATGTGAAGCCAGGAGAACTGCGGACGCATTCGGTGGTAGTGGGGAATGTTTATCGTGGTGCTCCAGCCGAGGATTGTCCTTACCTGATGCAGCGGCTCAGTGAATGGCTTGGTGGTCCTGAGTTTCAGGCTCCCGAGAATGCCGCGGTCGGGTCCGAATCGGTGTATGCGATTTTAAAGGCGATTGTGGCGCATCTTTATTTAGCGTGGATTCATCCATTCGGAGACGGGAATGGTCGAACGGCCCGGTTGTTAGAGTTCCATATCTTACTCGCGGCGGGAGTGCCTTCTCCGGCGGCGCATCTGTTCAGCAATTTCTACAACCAAACCAGAGCCGAGTATTACCGCCAACTGGATCAGGCAAGTAAATCAGGCGGAGAACTTTTGCCGTTTATCCGGTATGCGGTACGGGGTTTTGTGGATGGTCTCAGAGAGCAGTTAGAAAAGATCTGGCACCAGCAATGGGACGTGGCGTGGCAGAATTTCGTACATGAGAAGTTTCAAAACAAAAACAGCCAAGCCGACGCGCGCCAGCGACAATTGGCACTAGACCTCGGAGAGAAGGAGGATTGGGTGGACGTTGGAACCGTTACGGAACTTACCACGCGGCTTGCAAAAGCGTACGGGAGCAAAACGCTGAAGACGGCACAGCGGGATTTGAATGTGCTTGTAGAGATGGGACTGGTGACCAAAGAGGGCCGTAGGTTCCGGGCACGTAGAGAGGTTATTTTGGCGTTTTTGCCACTCCGAAAACGAGTGTAACGCTTTGGGATTGGTTTGCTTGATCACTCCGCCAACAAGACGGTGCTGCGCTCATGTCCGAATCTCGTAGGCTTTGAACAAAGGTTGGGGCCTAACTTCGTTAAATACGTACTTTCGTAGAGAAGACGAAGGGAACGACGCTTCCGCTTCTGCGAAGTTGAACGCTAAGTTCGTTAAATACGTACATTCCGGAGTGTGGCTGGGCGCAGGTGTTCTGGATCACTGATACACTGCTTTTTTACGAAACAGGAGCGTCCGGAGGGCTCTGGAATCTCGGGCCGTAGCCGTTAAGAAAAGGCTACAATCGGCTCGGAAAAACGCCGATTTGACGTCCTCGGATGCAGTGAGACCGTGGCGGACAGGGTCTTAGATTGGGTCTTGGTTTGCCTGCTCCTTAGGTGTAAGTCCTTCGGAGCCAAAATGGTGGAGGCGAGGGGAGTCGAACCCCTGTCCTGAAAGCCTTTGCCACAAACTTCTACATGCTTAGCACCGCCATCAATTTAAGGAAAACCCCACCGGCGGGCGGGTAAAGTTTCCCCGATCGACCACGGACGATCTCACTCTTGGCGGCGGTCTTTCCCCCCTCGAGCCAGCCTGCTGTCGTTGTCCCCGCGCCTAGCAGGCGTTGATGCGGGAACATCACGGGCTAATTAAGCCGCGAGAGCCAGATCTTCGTAATCGTTGGCGTTTAATTTTTTTGTCCAGATGTTTTAACGAGGCCAACCAGACTTCCTCGGCATGCCGTCTGTGCCTCTAACAATCAGTCGAGACCAGTACGCCCCCACATTTGGCGCACTTCCTTTCTTTCAAAAGAGAGCGTTTCCGGCACCCAAAAGGCTTTTAAAACCCCTCTGAAGCCGTCCAAGGCCGGTTTTTCAACCGCCTTACCTAATGTAGGTGGACTCAGTATAGCGCAGTTTTGGGTTTGCGCAAATCGAAGTGTGCCCTTTTCGAGGACCTTATCCTGGCGGTAAGGGCTCTCCCTTATTTTCCGCTGCTCCTTTCACCGAGTTTTCCGCCCGCTCATTGCAAATTTACCCGTTCTGATGGAAAATGCTGCCTGACATGGATTCGGTTTCGGCTTCCCCTCACTCTCCTCCCTTTGTAAACCGCCGTTCGGCTCTGGGCAGCGTTATTGCCGCTGCGTCGGGGAGCCTGCTTGCCGGTCTGTGTCCGGTGCGAGCCTCCGCAGAGGGGCCCTGGACCCTCTTTCAATACGGAGGGCGGGATTATTTGCCGCTCCGGCAAATCGGCGCATTTTATAAACTCGGTCCCTTGGAGCGTTCTTTGAATCAGTTCTCGTTACGCATCGGCCGGACCAGTTTGCGCGGCCAGTCGGATTCGCAGGATTTCTTTATCAGTCATCTGAAGTTTATTCTCAGTTACCCGATCCGCGAGATCTTCGACGAACTCTGTATGTCGCGGATGGATCTCGTTAAATTGATCGAACCGGTCTTGCGTCCCAGCAAGATTGCTGCGGCGAGTCGGGTGGAAACCATTGTACTCGACCCGGGACACGGCGGCTCGGATAGCGGGGCGTGTGGCCGTTTGGGTAACGAAAAGGACTTCACTCTCGATGTTGCTTTACGGGCGCAGACGTCCTTTTTGCGGGCGGGATACCGGGTCCAAATGACCCGGACGCGGGACGAGTTTGTGTCTTTGGACGAACGCGCCCGGTTTGCAAACCGCTTTGAAAGCGCTTTGTTTATCTCCATTCACTTTAATTCCTCGGGTGCTGGCACCGGTGTAGAAACCTTTACGCTGGCTCCTAGGGGCGTGCCTTCGATGGCGGCCGATGGGCCGCTGGTGACCGATCTGGTGGCGTGTCCGGGGAATGTGCGGGATGCGGAAAACATGGCGCTGGCTACGGCGACCCACGCCTCCATGTTGGCTCATTCCCAACTGCCGGATCGGGGGATCAAGCGGGCACGCTTTTTTGTCATCCGCGAGACGGTTTTACCGAGTGTGCTTTTAGAAGGCGGCTTTATTTCCAACCCCGAGGATATCCGTCGAATCGCCACTCCCCAATACCGCCAGGCGCTGGCAACGGGAATTCTGGAGGCCGTGCAGAATTACCGTCGCGCGCTGACCCCGGAATCCGTTTAGATTGTTTGCCTTGTTTTCCCGCCTGCTGGATTTCGTTAGCCGAATGAAAGTGGCGGGAGGAAGCTCCCCCCTTTTTTTATCGTGAGTATCCCCCTTGCTGAGGTTTTCCCGTCTGTTGTGAACCGCCGTCCGATCGGTGTTTTTGACTCCGGCATCGGAGGGTTAACGGTGGCGGCAGCGTTGCGGGAAATGCTGCCAGCGGAGGATATTTTTTACATTGGGGATACGGCCCGTGTGCCGTACGGGGGGAAAAGTGCATCAACCATTGAGCGCTACAGTCTGGAAATAAGCGGAATGCTTTTGGCCGAGGGGGCGAAGATGATCGTGGTGGCCTGTAACACCGCTTCGGCGCTTGCCCTGCCTCGGCTCGAGGAGTTGCTGCGCGTGCCGGTGATTGGGGTGATCCAACCGGGGGCGGAGGCCGCAGTTGCGGCCACCCGGAACGGGCATGTCGGGGTGATTGCCACCCGGGCCACTATTCAGAGTAAGGCCTACGAAAGGGTTATCCAGTTGCTGTCTCCGGAGGTTCGGGTGAGCGCCCAAGCCTGTCCGCTTTTGGTGCCCTTGATTGAGGAAGGCTGGCTGGAGGATCCAGTGACCGAATTAGTGATAGGGCGTTATCTGGACGCGATGGTAGCGGAGGGGATTGATACGCTGGTCTTGGGCTGCACGCATTATCCGCTTCTGAGGAAGGTGTTGGGAGACTATGTCGGCCACGAAATCGCGCTGGTGGATTCCGCCCGCAATTGTGCGTTGAAAGTGGATTCGGTGTTGAAGGCGGAGGGGATTTCCGCGTCAGACACTCATGTGGGGAGTTTACGAATCGCGCTCACGGACCCCTCGAGTGCGTTTTTGCGAGTGGCCGAGGAGGCGCTGGGAATACACGTTGGCGAGGTTCAGTTGCGTGCGGTTCAGATGATTAACCCGTAGGCATTGCCGGGTAACGAGTGTGAGTTTTTACTGAATGTTCTGCTTCGAAAGGGCCCGCCAAGAGTGTGGCTTCGGCCTGGGCTGAAGCCAAATTGTGTTGGATCTGTTGAAGCGTGGGCGGGGGTTAGGGGAATCGGGCGGCTAGTTGGCTAACTTCCGCATGGAGCAGTAGGGCTAGGGACTTGCGATTGCCTTCCGGGAAGAGTGTGTCGCCAAAGCGGACATTGGCGACCGTGTTTCTGCGTTTGACCAACGCCCACAGGCAGTCCTGCAAATTGCGATCCCCAAAATAGGCCACTTCATCCACTCGATTTGTGTCGGGACCCGAGTAGCGAAGATAGGCCGGTGTGACTCCGGCAGTGCATTCGAGGACCGGTTGAAGCAGGGAGGGTTGGAAGGGAAGGATACTCTGTCCGTCGGAACTGGTGCCTTCGGGAAAAAGTGTCACTAGCAGCCCGGAGTCCATGGCCCGGTGCAGGTGGATGTTGGCGCGGGCGACATCCGAGCGCTTCTGGCGGTGGATAAAAATCGTTCCCGCCGCGGCTGCGATGGGACCTACGATTGGCCAGTTGGCTACCTCGGCTTTGGACACAAAAACCGTGGGTTGAAGGGCACTCAGCACCATGATGTCCACAAAACTGACATGATTGGCCACCAAGAGTCCTCTCTGTGGAAGCTTTCCGGAGGCGCGCAGGCTGACCCCGAAGTGGCTCAATAGGGCCCGGCTCAGCCTTTGAAGGCGCCGGGCGCGTTTATGCAAGTTCTCGTGAGATTCCGTGGCAAGATCAGGAATTCCGGTGCGCCAGAACGAGACAAGGCCCTGGAGGAGCTGGGCAGCAATGCGGAGCGATTTATGCGCACAATCTGCGGCGCCCCAAAAAACGGGCGGAGTGTCGGGGTGCGGACTATTAACTAAGGAAAGAGGCGGCACTGGGATGGAGATTCTCAAGATCGAGAAGGGTAAGGAAGTCGATAGTCTTGAACTCCTGATCGAGGGCGGGAGGCGCACAGATTTTGGCTCCGAGGGACAGATACGCGCTGAGAAGCTTGGGAGCCTTTGGAGGGGGGGCTTGAGGAATGGGGGTGGTGCTCGGTTGGCACCTCCAACCGGGGAGCGGCTCGGTGAGCAGTTCCCGAGGCGCGAGATGGTCTTGGGCGAGGCGATCGAAGAGTGCGAGTCCTTCGACGGGATCCTGGGAGGTTAGAGAGCTGCATCCGAGCATATAACGGCAGGAGTGCTGGCGTGCATAAGCGGAGATTCCGCGCCATAACATGGATAGCACATGCATGTTGCGGTGATCCTGGTGGACGCAGGCGCGGCCGAGTTCGAGCACTTGGGGGCGGATAGGTTCAAAGGGCGAGAGGTCAAATTCCTGGGCGCTGTAAAAGCCGAGGTGAGTGGCAGCACGCTCGCCGGTTTGCATGCGATAGGTGCCCACCACTTCGCCATTGGATTCCACTAGGAGATGATCGCAGGCCGAATCGTAGGCGTCTTCGTCGCGAAAGGTTAGAAAGGAGGATTCGAGTCCCTCTTCAAGTTCGAGGTTAAAAACGAAAAAGCGCAGGGTTTGTGCGGCCTGGACGTCCTTTTTGGAGGAGGCGAGCCGGACCGAGTACTGGCGGTGGGCGGCTCCACGAGCAAGAATACGGCGACCGAGGGCGGATTGACGGGTTGGGGTGTCGGTTTGAGTCACGGTAGGGAACTAAGTCTCGGGTTGATGGCACCTAGGTTGCGAAGAGGTGAAGGCTTGGTAACAAATCTCCGCGCTTGTTGATACCGGAAAAGAGGCTCAGCCACGCGTGCGACAGGGTTCAGGAGGCTTGGTCTCCCATAAATAAGGAGCGTCGGAGCCTGTGCCCTTAAACGTATTCGTTTCTCGGGTCATTTGCGCATCTATCAAAGTGACGTACCTTGCAGGATCATGCGCCGAGATGTCGAGATCACCAATTTTCAGGGGTTACATGCACGGCCCGCGGCGGAGTTTGTGCGATGGGCGCGCCGGTTTCGGGCCGAGGTGAAAGTAATCAAGGGGCAGGAGGTGTATTCCGCCTCAAGTATCATGGATTTGCTGAGCGCAAATTTGGGGTGCGGTTGTAAAATCACCCTTGAGGCTTTCGGGGAAGAGGAGGAAAAGGCTCTGCTTCGCCTGAGTGAACTACTTGAAGAATTTCGCCTGCGCGAGGAGAAGGAGGCTCAGCACGAAGGGGCCATCCCTAAACCCGGCTACGGCTCCAAGACGCGAGGCGATCCCAAGACGCGAGGCGATCATTAAGCCGCCACATCCGGGCGCTAGAGGGAGGGTTTGGAGTGTCGGTACCCCCCGCTGGGTGTCGGTACACCGGGAGTTTCCGAGGACTCCGATTAAACGCCTTCTTTGACGGTCTCCGTTTTTCCAGTAGAGACGCCGAGCGTATAGGAATCCCTTCCGTTTTACTTGGAATTCTGACTTCGAGCGACACAACCGCCAATATAGTTGGCCGCTTATCGCGGAGGAATCCAGGCGGCGACGGGGGGCAAGCGGCGGGTGGTAATGTTGACGATCAGCGAACTGCCCACCCCGGACAGGCCATTAAAGCCTCCGCTCACTGGCATGACGCCGCGCGGATGATGGCTGACGCCTACGGCAATATGTCCGGGGCCGACCCTAGCGCCAATGGAAGGGTCGTAGCCGGTCCAGCCATGCTCGGGCAGGAAGACTTCCGCCCAGGCGTGAGTGGAGCCATTGCCGACTTTGGAGGTCTCGCTTTCCATATACCCGCTCACAAACCGGGCCGGGTAACCCAGAGACCGGCTAATTTCAATCATCAGCACCGCCATATCCCGGCAGGAACCAGTCGCACAGGCGAGGGTCTGGGCGGGAGACTGGACTCCGGGTTCTTCCCTCCGGTTGTACCGGATGACCCGGTGGATGAGGATGGCGAGGTCGTCAAAGATGGCGCTGGTTTTGCCCGGGGCCGGCGCCAAACCAGTGGCGGCGAACCATTCGCGGAGTTGTGCGACTTCCGGCGGATAGATGTATTGCAGGTAAGGCATCGCCACGAGTTGCTCGATCCCGGCAATCAAGGAAGGGTGGGGAATAAAGATTGGAGGTAAACCGGCAGGCGAGGACGGGGGTACGCTGATGGTGAACTCGCTGTGGATGCGAAGTTCTGCGGCCCGATCGTGGAATTCGGCGTGGGCAATGGAATTATCGAGCATATCCCGGTGCCAGCGAATGGTGGAGGGGGGCGAGGTGGTCAGGTTTAAGGAGTGAAGGCGGACGTCGTGCCCTTCCCGTGGACGGAGCACAAGTCGGTGTGGCAAGAACTGAACGGGCTGTGAATAGGTGTAACAAGTCTCGTGAACGAAATGGATTTGTTCCCACGTGTCTGGTGAAGAATCGAAAAGTTTCATTGGATTTAAAGCAGCGCAAAGGCCTGGTTTTCGTGGCTTAAAATACGGTGGGTGATGGGCAGGAAATCCAGGCTGGAGCACTCACAGCGAGCCGCGCTCCCGATTGATTCCGGGTTTCCAAAGGTGGTACATACCGCGGCGTCGGCGGCGTCCCGCCCCGTGGCGATCCGCACTAGGCCGTTGAGGGGGGCCAGACGAGTGGGATCAAAGAGATACCACCATCCGTCGATGAAGACTTCGAAGCAGGCGTGAAAATCGGCTGGATAGAGCTGATAGGCGTAACAGGTGGCGTATCGCGCGGGCACACTCAGGGCCCGGCAGAGGGCAATGCCGAGGTGTGCAAAATCGCGGCAAACCCCCTGGCGGCGCGAGAGCGTATCGATCGCTGAGCAATTCTCCCCGGAACTGCCGCCTACGTATGCGATGTTTTCAAAAATCCAGTCGCTGACTCCGGTAGCGATGGCATGGGAGGAATTCCAGTGTCCGAACAGTTCGAGGGCGAACTGGCGCAGACGGTCGGACTGGCAGTAGCGGCTCGGGAAAAGGAAAGGAATGGCATCCGGGTTGAGATTGCCAAGCCCGGTGGTGTGGAGAGAACTGGCCGGCACGATCCGGAACGAGGTGGTGACCTGCGCCTGATAGCAAATTTTTATCAACCCCGGATTCCAGGTCTGGATGCGCGAAAACCGGTTCATCCCGCCGGTGAGGCTGAACTCTTCGACGTCCACAAAAGGGCTGAAAACAAGGCTTTCGGCGAGTACGCTCTGGCCTCCCGTTTGAAGGCAGCGCAGAGCGAACAGAAAGGTCGCCGGCCCTTGGAGCGCGTAGTCGAGTTCGCAGTGAATGCGGAAATACATGGGTACGGGACGCGGATGAGGGAATCCTCGCTGGAACAACACACGCAGGACATCCCTCCGGGTGCAATAACCGATCCAGCCACGTGTAGTTTGGAGGACTTTCGACGGGCCCCACAGGGGCGGGGGGTAGCTAGCGAATCTGGACAGGGGGCGGGGAGTGAGGCGTAGTGCGGAGTGTATGGATCATTTTAATCTTCTTTGTGACCTGGCCGAACGTGCCGGCGTCAGCCCTGCCTCAATGTTATACGCCTTTATTGAGGACACGCTGGAGAACGCGGCGGATGATTTTGATTTCCAACGGGACTGGGTCGAAGTCGCTGGCGACAAAGGGGAAATTCCTGAAGCGGCTGAGTTTTTTCAGCGTCTGCTGAAAGGGGCGGGCCCTCAGCGCTCCTAGACTGAATCGCTTGGGAGCAGTTCAAACGCGCCTGCCGGAAAGGCTTCGCCGTTGACCAGAACCTCCACGCGATGGTGGCCGGGGTAATGCTGGCGGGTGCTCATTTGCGCCAGCGAAACCCGCTTGGAAAGGGGCACCTGAGCACCAGGGCCAAGCTCGATAGTTTGAAGTTTAAAAACTTTCGGCGCCGCGCGGCCGCTGGCTTTAACGAAAAAGATTCGGAAATCCACGAGAAAGCTGCCTGTCGCGTTGCTGGTATTCCGAAGTGTGAATGAAAGATTCACGGCTCCTCCAATCTGCGCGGGGGAAGGAGTGAGATGGGGGTGGAGGATTTCGGCGCACGTATTGTTTTGAAAACCAAGAACCGCCAAGGCGGTGGCGTTGCCTTGTTTTATTAGCGAACGCAGAGCGCGGTTGATGATCCATTTGCGTTCGCTTGTCGCGTTCTGGAGCCAGCGGGCTGCGATCTCGATTAAACGAGCGGGATGATCCTTTCCGACATCGTTGAGGTGGTTTGCTACCGAGCGCCGGACATAGAGATCGGGATCATCTTTAAGACGCTCCAAAAGTTCGATTCCTGGGCCCGGATCGAGTTGGAGTGAGCGAATCCGGGAAGCCCAGGGAAGCCGTGGGCGGGTCCCTTCGGAAACGAGGCGCCGCACATGGACACTCGGGTCGGTAGTCCATTCTCTGAGGCGTGCGAAGGTGGCTTCCGGATGGCGTTCCAGATAGGCGCGGATGCTGAACTCCGCCGTGAAACGTTGGGTGAGCTCATACTGCGCTTGCATGGAGTGTTCGAAGTGGTCGAGCCCGAACCTGGCCACAAAGAACGTATGAGGAAGGTAGAAGAAGGGGGCCATCCCATTGTTGGAGACGCTTTCCAGACGCGGGCCGAGAGAACGCAGGAGGATCTCCAGAGCGTCGGGGTAATAAGGCGGGAGATAGCGGTGAAGGTTCGCTGCGAGGTGGTGTGCACGAGCGAGGAGAGAGAGCGGTTCGTATCCCACAAGGCAGGTGCGGACGAAGGATGTCGCTTCAAAGCTAGGGAATACCGCCGTGAGGGTGTCGGCGAGTTGGTGGGGGATTTTGATCCCGAACTGATCTTTGAGAGCCTCGGCCATGAGGAAGTAAAGGGAGCCGTGCCGGGCCGAGGAAAAAGCGAGGCTAGCGCCGTTGGAAGAAAGTGTTCGCCGCGAGCGAGGTGTGCTCGGCGACCTGCTCCGGGGTTTCGCCGCGCAGTCGGGCGATATGTTCGGCTATCAAACGCGTGTAGGCGGGTTCGCACCGTTGACCGCGGTGGGGGACGGGAGCCAGGAACGGGCAGTCGGTTTCGAGGAAAAATGATCCGGCCGGAAGCTTTGCGGCGGATTCGTGGGCGCCGTGAGCGTTCTTGAACGTGACGATGCCCGTAAAGGAAACCAGGAATCCGAGATCCAGAAGTTGATGGGCCTGCGCGAGTGTTCCTCCAAAGCAATGATACACAGCCCGCAGCTTGCCGCTGTAAGGGCGCAGAATACGCAGAGTGTCCTCCCAGGAGTCGCGTTGATGGACCACCACGTTGAGCCCGAGCTCGACGGCAAGCGTCAGTTGTTGATCAAAGAAGCGTGCCTGTTTTTCTCGGTTCCGGGTCCAGACAGTGAGGGCTTCGGGTGCTTCGGGGGGATTCTGGTTTCGGTGATAATCGATACCGGTTTCGCCAATGCCGACGACCTGCGGATGTTTTGCCAGTTCACGCAGTTGCGGAAGAATGATCTCCGGCGATTCATCCACGTAACACGGGTGAATGCCGACGGTTGCCTGGACGCCGTCGAAGCGTTCGGCCAGTTCAATGGCTCGCAGACTTCCTTCGAGTGAGGTGCTAATGGAAATGATTCGGGAAACGCCCGCCGCCTTTGCGCGTTCGATAACTCCGGGCAGATCCTGCGCGTATTCGGGGAAATCCAGATGCGCGTGGGTATCAATGAGCATGGGCTCTTTTACCATTCGATCACGGAACTGGCCCATGTCAGACCGCCCCCGAAGACCACGAGCAAAATCCGGTCGCCCGACTTCATACGACCGGTCCGGTTGGCCTCATCCAGAGCGATGGCGACGGCGGCCGCGCTGGTGTTGCCGTAGCGGTCGAGGTTTACGAGGAACCGGTCCATGGGCACTTTCATGCGATCGGCGATCGCCTCAATGATACGTAAGTTGGCCTGATGCGGGATAATACAGGCCAGGTCGTCAGATGTGAGGTTGGCTGCCTGAAGCGCGATATTCGCGGCGGACAACATCGAAGTGACGGCCTGCTTATAGGTCTCGCGTCCGTTCATCTTGATTGTGTTGATCCCCTGCGCGGCATTCTCGGCCGTGATGGGGTTTAGGCAGCCCCCGCCGGGAATATACAAGATCTCTGCATAGGCTCCGTCGCTTCCCATGTGAGTGGCGAGGATACCGTTGGAGCCTTCCTTGTGGCGCAGAATGGCAGCCCCGGCGCCATCGCCGAAAAGAACACAGGTATTCCGGTCCGTCCAATCGACGATGGTGGAAAGTTTGTCTGCGCCAATGACAAGAACGGTGTTGTGGGTGCCGGTGGCAATAAACTGCCGGGCGATGTCCATGGCGAAGAGGAAGCCGGAACAGGCGGCACTCACGTCGAAACAGGCGGCCCGTGTTGCGCCGATTTTGGTTTGCACAAAACAGGCTGTCGACGGGAAGAACATGTCAGGAGTGACCGTTGCGACGATAATGAGGTCAATTTCAGCGGCCTCTATGCCGGCGTTTTCCATGGCGGCGCGGGCTGCTGCGGCAGCCAGGTCGCTGGTGGATTCAGAGGCGTCGGCGATACGACGCTCGCGGATACCGGTGCGGGAAACAATCCACTCGTCGTTGGTTTCGACCATCTTCTCCAACTCGGCATTGGAGAGTACCCGCTGGGGCGCATACGAACCGGTGCCGATGACGGAGGCCGAACGGTGGTTAGGACTTGGAAGCTGATTTGGGGCCTGCAGATTCATTGTAGCGCTTCACTTCCTCGAGGATGTGAGGGTTAATTTGATGGCGGATGGATTCGGCGCCGACTCGGATCGCATTTTTGATGGCAATCGGGGAGCTGCCTCCGTGGGCGATGATGCAGTTGCCGTTGACTCCGAGCAGTGGCATTCCGCCGTATTCGTCCGCGTTGGTTTTGTTTTTGATGGTACGGAAAGCGTCTCTTGCGAGCCAAGCTCCGGCCATCCGAATGGGAGATTTAATGAGCTCGCTCTTGAGCCAACGGAAGATGGCCTTCGCGATGGCCTCCACTGTCTTGAGCATGATGTTTCCGACAAACCCGTCGCAAACAACCACTTCGACTGGATGTTCGAAGAGGTCGTGGCCCTCGACGTTGCCCCTGAAATTCAATTTGGATTGCTTGAGAAGGTCGAAAACCTCGCGGGTAAATTCGTTGCCCTTTTCATCTTCCGTACCAATAGACATCAGCCCGATGGACGGATTGGCGTAGCCAAGAACGTGTTTGGAATAGGCGGCTCCCATGATCGCGTTCTGAATGAGCTGGTGCGGAGTGGGATCGGTATTGGCACCAGCGTCGATAAGGATGAAATAATTGGTCTCCGTGGGAATGACGGCTGCAATCGCCGGACGTTCCACTCCGGTTAGATTGCGGAGTTTAATTTGAGCCGCAGCCACGGCGGCGCCTGTGTGTCCGGCACTGACGACCGCTTCCGCGCGCCCGGACTTTACCAGTTCGACGGCCACGCTGATGGAAGAGTCGCGTTTGCGGCGGACCGATTCGGCGGCGCCGTCGGTCATTTCGACAACCTGAGAGGCGTGTACGATTTCTATCCTGTTGTCAGAGAACTTGAGCCGTTGCAGTTCCGCTTCGAGTCGGGGAGTGTCGCCGACGAGGAAGAGTTTGGTGATATGATCGTATTCACGCAGCGCGAGGGCTGCGCCTTCCACGAGATTTGCTGGGGCAAAATCTCCCCCCATGGCGTCGAGTGCAATTCTCATGAAAGGATACGTCAGAAATTCAGGTTACCGAAAGCTCGTAACTATGAACCTTTGCTGAACGAGTGGCGAGGTTGAAACGCCGGGACCGGAGGGAATCAAGCCGTATGGATGGCGGAAAAAAATCAGCCGCCCGCGCAAAGAATGCGGGGCGGCTGTGATCTAAAAAACTGGAAGACTCTGTCTAGAGGGCAGCCACGGCCAAAACCTGACGGCCACGGTAGTATCCGCAACTGGCACAAACTCGGTGGGAGCGCGATGCGGAACCGCAGTTGGTGCAGCGGCTGAGCTGCGGGGCGTGCCAGCGGTTTGCGGCCTTGCGCGTGCGAAGGCGCATTTTCGACATTTTTCTCTTTGGAACTCCCATATTACGTAGCGGTTATGATTAAAGCTTCAATCGATCCAGATCCCCCCAGACTTTACGCGGACTCTCGGTCGGTAACGTTTTCTGGGCAGATTTAGGAGGCCCAGAACATGTATGCTGACCGGTCCCGTCGCAGTGCGGATGGGGCGGAAGGGCGAGGAGAATGTCTTCTCGTAACAGATCTGTCAAGTCTACCTCCTCGCGACCTGTGAGTTCGACCTGGCAGGCGAAATCGTCCACTACGACTGGGAGTTCGAAGTATTCCAGACAGGTCACACATTGCATTCTGAAGACGGTGCTAATTTCGCCAGTGGCGAAAAGGCCGCCGTCGCTAAGGCCTACATCGAGCGAGTAGGCTAGAGGCGCAACCGCCTCCACTGTCTCTTCCTCCAGGGCAAATACGGATGCCGGATCTTCGCCTTCGACGTGTTTTCCATCTTCGGGAATCTGAAGGATATGGATCTTCATAAGGCTTATTTTTCTCCGAGTTAAATGTCTTTGCCAGGTGCAAAACGGGCCTGCAGCGCGGCGTTGACACAGTCTGGCACAAATCGGCCGATTTCGCCACCCAGCCTCGAAACTTCCTTCACCATTCGGGAAGAAAGGTAGGTGTACTCTTCGGATGACATTAGAAAAAGCGTCTCCAATTTCGGTTCCAGGCTCCGGTTCATCAGGGCCATTTGAAATTCAAATTCAAAGTCGGAGACGGCTCTCAACCCCCGAATGATCGCACGGGCTCCCTGATTGCGTGCAAAATCTACCAGCAGTCCCTGGAAACTGGTGACCCTCACATTGGGTAAAAATGCGGTGGCTTCTTGTAGCAGTGTGACGCGTTCTTCCGGGCTGAAGAGGACCTGTTTGGAATGGTTGTCGGCGACGGCCACAAGCACTTCGTCGAAAAGAAGGGACGCCCGTTGAAGGATATCCAAGTGGCCGTTGGTAACGGGATCGAAAGAGCCGGGGTATAAAGCGCGAACCATGGAGGGATGGGGAGGAAAGCAGGATGGGGTGTTAAGGACGGAAAACGAGCCAGAGCCAGTTCAGGCCAAGGAGCAAAAGGAGACCGCTGCGAAGCCGCCGCTCGGAGCCTATGGACGAGGGAAGCCGCAACCGAGGGAAGTTCGCATAAAGCACTCCCAGTGCGTACGGCATATAAAGGAGCGCGGCCGCCAGTGCCATCACCAACAGGGGGTTAAACCAAAGGGCGGTCAAAGGGTGACCGGATTTCAGGGCTTGGATTGCGTGGAGCCCGCCGCAGGTCGGACAAGGAATACCCGTCACTTGTCGCAGCATGCAGGGCGGAAAGCGAAACAGCCCGGTGGCAATCAATGTGCCAAAGAGAACGGAGGATCCCGTGAGGAGAAGCCCTTTTTTCTCCCACAAAATTCCGAGTCCGGAGGCGGGGGCGAGCGCTGGCACGTCAGTGGGCGAAATTGTAGCCAGCAAAAACGAGAAAGCCGAACCCTAGTCCGCAACAGAGAAGGAGCGGCAGCATCAGGGCCAGAAGGGCGCGAGGGAGGCTGATTCCGTGAGCGCCCGAAACGGCTTTGGCCAAGATAATAAACCCCCAGATCATCATGACATAAGAGGACAGGGACAGCACTCGAGTGGAGAGAGCGGGATCCTGTGCCAGGGAGGCTGCGGCGCCTGCGGTCAGCAGGATAATGGAGAGCAGCGAAGTTGTTCCGGTCGCGTAGCCTACGATCCGGAAGCTGGTCTCGAATCCCTGCCTGGCCGCTCCGGTAAGCCACAGGGAAGCCTGCAGGATGGCGGTGCTAATGACGGCTTGAATCGGAAAAATCAGCAACGAAAACGGGAGGACAAAAGCTAGGGTGAGTCCGAGTGGAATATTGAGGGCCGCAGGGTTCATTCCCGGAACTCCAAGCGGTACGTTCGGTGGGGGAGAAACACGAAGGACGAGAACCCAGAAGACTGTGCTGATGGTACTGCAAAGGATGTAATAACTCAGCGGGCGCCCCCAGCTGCCGCTCTGCGGTAATTGCCGGAAAGTGGTGGACGGATTGGTGAGAACTTCCGTGATCGTATTGAAAAAAGCAGAGATCCACCCGCCTGTGCCCCGGTTCTCCCAGGACGGCATGACCTGCTCCACTTCAG
>CAMCYN010000030.1 GCA_945883955.1 Akkermansia muciniphila | reverse complement strand
GGGGCGAGTTTTTGCCTCCGGTAGAAGGGCCGGAGTGGGTGTGGGTGGAACTGATGAGCATCTTTTCCCGAGGAATGCCGGTGCGCTGGGCGGCGATTTCCTTGGCCTCGTCCAGCAGATCGGGTCCTGCGCCCAGGTTGTCCAAAACGACCATGGCGAGCGTTGTGGTTCCGTCATCGAGCACGAGTGCGCGTGCATGCAGCGGATCGTGGGCGCTTTGGGCTGCATTGGCGCTGAAACCGCCGGGCATGTTCATGGGGAACACTTTTGGGGTGACATCGATGGCAGCGGCTCCGGCGCGCAGGGTTGGGGTTGGGGTGGCGTTGAGAAGCGGGTCGACCGAAAGCAGACTGGCGGCGAGAGCAAGGGTCTTGAGATTCATGGGGTGGGCGGGGAGGAACGCTCGAGAGCGCGGGAAATAAGACGGGCGCTCATTTCCCTCCGAGGAGTAAGCTGGAACGGAGCTTGGACATTAGTATGAAACTCGATCATCCCAAATTGGTGCGGTTGCTGCAGAGAGCGTATTCGGGGGAGAAGGCGGCGGCTTTTGCTTATGTGGGGCATGCCGGTTCTTTGAGGGATCCGGTCCAGAAAGCGGCGGTCCGGCAGATTGAAGAAGACGAATGGAAACACCGCGCGAGTGTTCTATCTATCATGCAGCGGTACGAGATTCCGGTTTCGGTTTATGAGGAGGTAAAGCTGCATGTGATCGGCAGGCTGCTTTCGTTGAGCTGTTATTTTATCGGATGGTTCATGCCGTACTTCTTTGCGGGCCGTTTGGAGAGCGGTAATGTGTGCGAGTATTTTGTCATGATGCAGTATTTTCATACCCTTGGGATCAAGGAACATGACGAGGTCCTGTACGAGATGGGGATGAAGGAAAAGGAGCATGAGCTCTATTTTCTCAACCAGATCCGGGAGAGCCCGTTTCTGCCGCTGTTTGAAAAAATCTTCGGCTGGGGCGTCCGCAGCTCGAATGACGTGGATGCCGAAAACCGCGTCCCGGTGGAGGGGGCCACGCAATATTGCCGGAGTGGCGGAGGCGAGCTGCCGAAACGTTCGCTCGATTAACCCTTAAGCGCTTCCTCGCCATAAGGTATTTAGGGAGAGGGGTGCGGTGGAAAGAGGTTGCCTTGCGTCGGGAGGTCGTTGGGGTAATTTTGTGGGACTGCATGGCATTTACGAAGAAGGCAAAGGCGAAGATTCTTATCGGCACGTTAAGCGGCTTGCTGCTTGTGAGCGGCGGAGTTGTGGTGACTGTTTTTAAGAGGTTTGCTCCGCCAGCCCAAGGTGGGCTCCAGTCCGAGATGCTCCTCGTTGACGCTCTTGAAATTCAGGAGAAGGCGTTTGGGGCCGAGCATCTCGAGGTGGCCAGGAGTCTGGAAAACCTCGCGTTGTTGTACCGGAGCCAGGGCCGGTTCGACAAAGCCGAGCCAATTTATAAACGGGTGCTGGCCATCCGGGAAAAGGCGCTTGGGGTGGATCCGGCGGATGTGCTGCGCAGTGTGGAGAACCTGGCGGCCTGTTACCGGGTGCAGGGCAAAAACGAGCTGGCCGAACCGTTGGTGTGGCGGGTGCTGAATAGTCAGGAGAAAACCTTCGGACCGGACCACCCCGACGTGCTTCCTAGCCTCCAGGAATTGGCTCACCTTTACCGCATTCTGGGCCGCGAAGCCGAGGCGGAGCCACTTTACAAGCGAGTGGTGGCCCTCCAGGAGAAGACTTTGGGGCCTGAGCACGAGAGTGTGCTTAAAACACTCGAGCAAATGCTCTCGATCGCCCGCGCGCTGGCCCAAAACGACCAGGCGGAGGCGCTCTACAAAAGGACTTTGACGCTCCAGCAGGCGCGGCTCGGCCCCGACCACCCCGAGGTGGCGCGAAAGATGGACGAGTTTTCCGACTTTTATCATATCCAGGGCGAATACGCGAAAGCCGAGTCGCTGTGTGAGCGGGCCCTGGCAATTTGGGAGAAGCTGCTCGGGCCCAATCATCCGGGCGTGGCCAAGAGCCTGAATAATCTCGCGGATCTATACACCCTCCAGGGGCAATACGCTCCGGCGGAACCGCTCAGTAAACGGGCGCTGGAGATTCAGGAAAAGATCCTCGGTCCGTATCATCCCGAAGTGGCCAAGAGCCTGAACAATCTGGCTGAAATTTACAGTACCCTCGGACAATACGCCCTGGCGGAGCCACTCCATAAACGGGCGTTGGAGATTCAGGAAGGGGCCCTCGGGCCCGATCAACCCGATGTGGCTCTGACTTTAAACCACCTCGCCTTTTTGTATAAAACGCAGGGTCAGTTCACCACGGCGCGTCCGCTCTACAAACGGGCGATATCGATTCTGGAAGCCTGTTTTGGCCCCGAACATCCTTCGGTGGCGACCACCCTCAATAATCTGGCCGAAACGTACCGGATCCAGAATCAACCGGAACTGGCTGAGCCTTTGTATAAGCGTTCGCTGGCGATTCTGGAAAAAACGCTGAGCCCGAATCACCCGGCCGTGGCAACCAGCCTGAACAATCTGGCCCTGCTTTATAGTGCCAAACGGCAGTTCGAGCAGGCCGAAGTGCTCTACAAACGCGCGCTGGCGATCCGGGAAAAGGCGCTTGGCGCGGATCATCCTGAAGTGGCGACCAGTCTGAACAATCTGGCGGAGGTTTATGGGACCCAGCAGCAGTACGCCCAGGCTGAACCGCTTTATAAACGGGCGCTGACGATCTGGGAGGGGGCGCTGGGTGCGGATCACCCGGCGGTGGCGGCGAGTCTGAACAATCTGGCCGATCTTTACACTTCCCAGCGTCAGTACGCTCAGGCCGAACCGTTGTATAAGCGTTCGCTCGCCATTCTCGAAAAGACGCTCGGGCCGGATCATCCGAACGTGGCGACCTGCCTGGAAAATATCGCCGTGTTGTACCGGGCCACCAACCGGCTCAAGGAAGCCAAGGAACTCGAAAAGAAGGTGGCGCGGATTCGCGCAATTAAACGCTGAGGCGGGCCGGATTATTCGGGCAGGGTGGCGCCGGGTTGATCGGGCCAGAGCGCCAAAAAGGCAAGCTGCGCCTCCCTGTCGGGCACTTGCTCGTAGTTTTCGCGTAACAAAAAACGCATCGGATACCCGGTCTCAAGGGCGCGTACCTGTACGGTCTCGTCGCGGAGTCCAAAAACCGCCCGCCACGCGCCACAGCCGATCGTCCATAACTCGGGCGAACGCCGTTTGATCCGGCGTGTGCGATGAGGGCTGGGGTCGCGGCTGAGTAGTTCGAGCATACGGGGAATAAAATCGATGTCCCAGTGTGTCCTCAGCCACTCGGCCTGCGTGTTCGCCAGCGGGGAGAGTTCCACGGTGAAGCGGCCGGGTTGCGCCAGCGCGGCGTCCACTTCGTCGATCCAGCCGGCTCGGGCGTCGGGGAAGGCGTCGAAGGCGGCTACGTAAGGTTTGATATCGAAGACGGGAGTGCCGTCGACGAGGTCGCAAGGGCCGAGGATCAGGCGGCGCTTTTCGACTCGGAGGAGGCGAATGGGGGTGATGCCGAGCGGGTTTGGGCGATAGGGGGACCGGGTGGAGAAGACGCCGCGACGTTGGGCCGGGCCGCGTGGGGGGAGAACCAGGGGGCGCCAGTTGGAGTTGCGATGAAACCACCAGATCAGCCAGATGCGGTCGAACCCGGCGAGATCGGCCAAGGCTTGTTCGTAATCGTGGCCGGGGAGGAGTTCGAGGACGCTGCTTTCCTCATCGGCCTCGGCAGGTTGATGGCGCGCCTGGAACTTGAGTTGTTTGGGGGCGCAGATATGGCCGATGGGTTGAAGCGTGAGAGCGGGATGCACCAAGCCAGAAAGCGGCTTTTGCGGCGGGAGGTCTATGGCGAAATGGGGTGCGGGAGGGTTGAGCGATTACGGGGTGCGGGCGCGACCGGAACCCTTTCGGGGGGCGAATATATGGGAAAATGCGAAGGCTTATCGGAGCGCTTCTGGGCAATTTCACCAGAAAGAAAGAACCGCCCTTTTCCGCTGGGACACCACCCGAGGGGACACGAGGCGTGGTGGTGGTCTCTCTCGAAGAGACCATCCTTTGTCCTGTGCAAGGCCAGAAGGACCGGCTGCAACTTGGAAAGGCCGCGCTGGCCTCGCGAAATTTCCCGGTGGCCCGGGCATATTTTACCAGTGTATTGGAGAAGGATCCGAGTGCGTTGGCTGCGCTTGTCGGGCTGCGCTGGCTAACGCGTAAGGAATCCGAAGGCGTTGGGATGAAATGAAGTCGGGGGTGAGTTTTGGAAATGGAGAAGGTGCCAGAGAAGAACGCGACGCATTCCGGCCCGTCAAGGGATCGGAGGCTGGGGGGACGGAGCTGCATAGGTGTCCGGCGCGGTTGCTGGCGGTTTGTGTGTAGGAGCGTTGGCGGCGTTCTCGGGTTTCGGAGGTCGGCTCGTTTTTCGGGTACTCCCGGGTTTGGTGCGGTCTGGGCCGAAATATTTCTCACTGCGGTAGCGTAGCCAGACCCGGAGGATTTGCGGGATTTGTTCCCGCTGGGCATCGGTGAGGGTGTCGTAAAGGGCCAGCGCCCGCTCTCGTTCGGCTCGGCAGGCCCGGTTGTTGTGGGCGTCCCAGTACACGCGCGCCAGCCGGATCCGGCGGCACGTCTCTTTAAGGAGAGCCGGGCCGGTCAGTGGCGAAGTGTTCTTTTTTGCGGGCATGAGAGGTGGCGGAATTGGGGGCGCGGTTGAGTCGCGCTTTGAATTATCGTTCGGCGCTCGCCGGGTAGAAGTTTAGCGATCCCAGCCTGTCTGAGCATACACGCAATCAGGACGATCCTCCTGTTCACCAAACATTCAACGCCAGACTCCACGCTTGAGAGCCGGTCTCGCGGTTGCTAAGGCAGTGTATGGTTCATCCGCTTTTGTACGAAGTAAACGCGCGGCAATGGATGTCGGAACTCTCCCGCAAAACCGGCGAAGCGATAGACCTTTCCACCGTCCCCGACCAGGAACTCGACACTTTTAAACGCAACGGTTTTACCCATCTCTGGCTCATGGGGGTGTGGCCCACCGGACCGAAATCGCGCGCCGAAGCCGTCAACCATGTCGATTTGCGCCGCGCTTATGCGGAAGCCCTGCCCGGGTGGACTGAAGCCGACGTGCTCGGTTCGCCTTATGCCGTCGCTGATCTCCATGTGGCTCCGCTTCTGGGCGGCGACATCGGCCTGGCTTTGTTCCGTAAACGTCTGAATGCACTCGGAATCAAGCTGATCCTGGACTTCGTCCCGAACCATCTTGGGCTCGATCACCCGTGGTTACAGGCCAGGCCGCATCTGTTTGTGGGAATGGGGGAGCGGTTTCGTGACTCTTTTGCCGTGCAGTCGCATGAGGGAGAACGGTTTGTGGCCCACGGAAAGGATCCGTATTTTGCCGGCTGGACCGATACCGTGCAGCTCGATTACCGGCGCCGGGAAACCCGCCAGGCCATGAGCGAGCTGCTTCATTCGGTTTCTGAGAAATGCGACGGTGTGCGTTGCGACATGGCCATGCTGGTTCTCACGGACGTTTTTCACGGTACCTGGCACCACGTGCCTATGGACGTGGATCTTGCCGCTGGTGAGTTCTGGCACGACGCCATTGCCCACGTGAAGCGGGACCGGCCGGATTTTCTGTTCCTGGCCGAGGCTTACTGGGGGCTCGAAGGGCGGCTCTGTGATTTGGGGTTCGATTACGCCTACGACAAGGCTCTCTACGATTTCATCGTCCATGACCGACCCTGGGATGTGCAGCCTCATCTGCTCGGTCTGGGCAGCCACAATGCACGGCGGGCTCACTTTTTGGAGAATCACGACGAACCGCGTATTGCCGGAAGCATCGGACTGGATCTGCACCGGGCGGCGATGACGCTCGGAATGGGTCTGCCCGGGATGCGTTTCCTGCACGACGGCCAGGTTGAAGGATTACGCCGGTTTGCGCGTGTCCAGTTGTCGCGCCGGGCGGTCGAGCCCCTGGATGAAGACGTCAACGGCATCTACACGAGACTTTTGCCCGCTTTTGCCGAGAGCGCCGTTGGTAGGGGCGAGGGGCATTTGTTGGTCCCGCAGCGGGCGTGGTACGATAATCCGACCGCGCAGTGTTTCACGGTGGTTCAGTGGAAGAAAAAGGACCACGACAACCGTTTTGATCTCGTGGTGGTGAATCTGGCGCCGCATCGCGCGCAGTGCCGGGTCCCGCTGACCGTCGAGGGGTTAACAGGCGGCATCTGGCGTCTGAACGACCGGATTGGCCACGAGCAGTGGATTCGTAATGGCGACGAACTCGCCAGCCAGGGCCTCTTTCTCGAGGTGGAGGCGCGAGGAGCGCATCTGTTTGCTTTCGAACGGCTCTAACGCGGCTGGTTGACGCGGGCTTTAAGCCTTGAGGATACTTTCGGCGGCTTCTTTGCCTTGTTTGATACAATCGGGGATCCCAATGCCGCGATAAGCTGCGCCGACTAAATAAATGTTAGCGCATGCTTTAAGATGCTGCTCCAGATCCGCGAGCCTATCGAGATGTCCCACAAAATACTGGGGCATCGCTTTGGGCCAGCGCTGGATATAAACGGCTTTGGCTTTGGCATCCCCGAGATTGAGTACGTTGTTAATTTCCCGCACGGCAAGCTGGCCGATGGCCGAGTCCTCCTGCTGGAGGATATGTTCGTTGCCGGCCTTACCGTAAAAACATCGGACCAGTAACTCGTCGTCTCCGGTTCGGTCCGCCCATTTATTGGACGTCCAGCTGCATCCGGTGAAGGAGTACTGTTCGTTGGCCGATACAACGAACCCTGTGGCGTTCGGAAGATGGGCGACGTCAGAACGGGCATAGACCAAACTCACGATCATGGTAGACGCATAAGGGATGGCGTTTAGGCGCGAACTGGCTTCGGGCGCAACCTCGCCAAGAATGCTGGCGCTTGTATAAGCCGGCGTGGCTAAAACAACGGCGTCGGCCGTGTACTGCGCGCCCGTATTGGTGGTTAATTGATAGCCGCCGTTCGGCTGCCTGGTGATGCGTTCAATCCTAGTATTGAGTTCGGTCCTGATGCCGGTGAGCTGTTGTTGGAGTGCACCGACCAACTGCTGCATCCCGCCTTTTAAACTGATAAAGGCACTGTATTTTCGCGCTCCGGGTGCCGGCTTTGGGGGAGCGGGTTGTTTTAAGGCTGCGGCCGTAATACTGCCGTATTTTTCCTCCATCGTTTTCCAGTGTGGAAACGAAGCCCGGATACTTATCTCGTCGGCATTAGAGGCGTATATCCCGGCAAATAGCGGCTCGGCAAATCGTTCGCTGATTTCCGCTCCGCAACGTCGGGTAACAAAGGCCCCGAGACTTTCATCGCCGGGATCCCGGGACGGGGCGATCCACTTCTCGCATAACAAACGCAGCTTTCCTTTGATCGAGAAGAGATCCGACTTCAAAAAGCCCATCATATCCTTGGGCACCATACTCATAAAATCCGGCGGGATACTCCGTAGTGAACCCCGGTTTAGGATAAAGGATTTTGTGGTGAGGGGATTGATGATGGAATCCTCCAGACCAAGTTCTTTGAACAACTGAAGCCCAAAAGGCTTGGTTGTAATCACCGAATCCGGCCCGCCTTCCACGGTTCTGCCGGCAGGATCGATGAGCGTTTTAATCTTACCTCCAAGCGTCGCAGAGGATTCCACAAGGGTAATGTCTACATCCGCGCCTGCTGCCTTATTTAAGTAATAAGCACAGCTCAATCCAGTGATGCCGCCGCCTACAATGACTACTTTTTTCATTCTTAAAGCTGGATGTTCGTCGCCATAAAAACCCTAAATCCCGGGGATCACTAAAGCGCGAATTTCGGGGTTCTCAAGCGGTCGCGCTTAAAGGGACCGATTGTTCCCAAGACCGACGGGATTCCGGGGCCTGTTTTGAGACGGGAGGGAGACGTCAACTCAAGCGCCAACGGGTCAGGGTTGGCGACTGTGGGTGTGCACAAATTCGACGAGGCGTTGAACTTGGGCGACATTGGTGTGTGGCAGGATGCCGTGGCCCAGATTGAAGATGTGTCCACGCTGGGGAATGCTGTCCAGGATGTAGGCGGTCTTCTTTTCCAGAACTTCCCACGGGGCAAACAGGCTGACTGGATCCAGGTTGCCTTGAAGGGCGACGTTCTGGCCGAGGCGTTGCTTGGCCTGGGCAAGACTGGTTTTCCAGTCGATGCCGATTACATCTCCGCCGGCTTCCTGGATCAGTTCGAGAAGGTGGGAGGCAGAGAATCCAAAATGAATGAGCGGCACGTTTAACACCTTCAATTTCTCAAACAGAGCCTTTGCATGCGGCTGGATATATTGCCGGTAATCATCGGCGGTAAGGTTGCCTACCCAGCTATCGAAGACCTGTAAGGCGCTGGCACCATTGGCAACCTGGAATTGCAGGTAAGTGAACATGCCTGCGGACAGCTTCTGCATTAAAAGATGCCAGGCGTCAGGCTGGGTATACATGAAGGTTTTGGTCTTCATGAAGTTTTTGCTCGGGCCGCCTTCAATCATGTAACTGGCCAGGGTGAAAGGCGCGCCGCAGAATCCGATTAGAGGAACCTTTAATTCCTGTTTGAGGATCTGGACGGTTTTGCGGACAAAATCAATTTTATCGAGATCGATCTCGCTGATCCGTTCGACATCCTGCAGCGTCTTAATAGGATTATCAATAACGGGCCCGACGCTTTCTTTGATCTCAAATCTGATCCCCATCGGATCCAGCGGAATCATAATGTCGGAGAATAAGATGGCGGCATCCACCTTTAATTGTTCGACCGGCAAGATGGTGACTTCCGCACAGATCTCCGGATGGTGGCAAATTTCTACCAGGCTATACTTCTCACGTACCTTCCGATATTCCGGCTGATAACGGCCAGCCTGACGCATAATCCACATCGGAGTATAATCCGTGTGCTCATTTCGGCAGGCTTTGAGGAAGGTATCGTTGAATTGCATGAGAGAAGAGTAATGGGTAGGACGATCGCCTTAGGTAATGTACTCAGGAACGCGGAGGACGGTAACTGAATCCGGCCGGATTACTGCGAGGGGCGCAGAGTCCGCAGGTGCCCGTAACCCACGAGCTTTTTACTGTCCTCATCCCAGAGGCGTAGCGAGAAAGACTTCAGGCTAGTAAGCAGAGTAATCGGCTTAACCTCGTTAAAGATTGGATTGGCGTTGTGGCATTCTTCCAGGTTGTAATTCGGAATACGCGGGCTGAGATGGTGGATGTGATGAAAGCCGATATTTCCAGAAAACCACTGTAGAATCTTTGGAAGTTTATAAAAGGAACTACCTTGTAAAGCGGCCAGGGTATAGTCCCACTCCTTGCCGGCAGCCCAATACGTGCCTTCGAACTGATGTTGTACGTAAAACATCCAAATGCCGCCTGAACCCGCGACCATCATGGCGGTGAGCTGAATGATAACATAATTTTTAACCCCGAAAATAAGACTGAGGCAGGTACCGGTGATGAGCAGGGCGAGGTTCAGCAAGTAAACTGAATTCCGCTCCCGGGAGCTGGCATTGGGGGTAACAAAACGCTGGCGGACTGCGAACAGGGCCAGGGGGGCTAGGACAAACAACACAATCGGATTGCGGGAGAGGCGGTACACCAAGCGATCCCAGAGAGAGGCGGCCTGATATTCGCGGACGGTCATGGTGTAGACGTCACCAGTGCCACGTTTATCGAGGTGGCCCGCCGTGGCGTGGTGGATGGAATGTTCCCAGCGCCACTGAAAATAGGGGGTCAGCGTGAGCATGCCCGAGATGAATCCGACGACATCGTTGGCGAGGTTGGATTTAAAAAAAGAGCCGTGACCACAGTCGTGGAAGATGATGAAAACGCGGATCATGAAGACTCCGGCGAGAAGGGCCAGAGGCATGGTTAGCCACCAGTTGGGGAGGGTGAAATACATGGCCACCCAGAGCAGGACCAAGGGGATGAAGGTGTTGGCCATCTGCCCGATCGCACGACCGAGCGAGGGTTCCTGATACTTGAGGACGATCTTTTTCCAGTCTGCTGGACTGGGGGCTGAGTTTGTGCGAGCTGGGGTCGCCGCTATTTCCGGTGCATCTATCATAATGAATTCTGCGTTCAGTAAATCTTCAGGGTTTACCCCTGTAGGAGAGGGATAAAGTACTCAGGAAAGAGTTCTGGTTGCAATCACCCTTCCAGTTCACGAGCCCAAGGTGGACGTGTGCTCGTGGTAACTTTTTGACGAGGGGATGAAATTTGCGGGTGGATGCCGGGCGAAAGGTTCGTGCGGATTGTGTTCCGGAGCATCGGGTTCCTGCTGGGCGTTGGGCTTGTGATTTTGGAAATAGCTTGCTGGAAATGAATTGTGCCAGAGGTGTTTGCTCCTGTCATTCGGTGAGGTGCAAGCCGTTAAAGACGCTGAGGGCGGCACTTTCGGGACACACCTTCTTTGCTCCGAGCCGGTCGGTGAAGGGGGATTCCGGGAAAAGGCTTAATTTTTAGGATTATAACTTATTATAAAGAGGATGCGGTATTAATGCGAAGGCCTTTTAGTCTACGAGATAGGCGCAGTCCGGGGCACTTTGCGCTGGCTGTTTTCAATGTAGACGGTTATGGTTTTCGTTTCGCCTCTCTGTAATCGGGGGGTGTGAAAATGAGCCTTGTTGTAAGTTTGATTTTATGAGCCAGATCGTTGTTGCTGCCCTTTATAAGTTTGTGACTTTACCGGATTGCGAGGAATTCGCGTCGCGTTTAAGGGAATGCTGCGACAGTCTTGGAATAAAGGGGACGTTGTTGTTGGCTAAAGAAGGGATCAACGGCACGGTCGCGGGAACCCGCGAGAGTATTGACTGTTTGTTGGCGTATCTACGGGGCGATAGCCGGTTTGCGGAGCTTTCGCATAAGGAATCTATTTACGAGGAAATGCCATTTTACCGAATGAAGGTAAAGGTGAAGCCCGAGATTGTTACAATGGGTGTCTCTGGTATTGATCCGCTCAAAATTGTGGGCACTTATGTGAAGCCCAGGGACTGGAATGCACTCATTAGCGATCCTGAGGTTGTTGTGGTCGATACCCGTAATTCTTATGAGTACGATATTGGGACTTTTGAACGTGCCATAGATCCCAAAACAGAGAGCTTTCGTGAGTTTCCTGCTTATGTGGCTCAAAACCTGGATCCGGCGAAGCATAAGAAGGTCGCCATGTTCTGTACGGGCGGGATTCGATGCGAGAAATCCACGGCGTATATGAAGGCGCAGGGATTTGAAGAGGTTTACCATTTACAGGGTGGAATTCTGCAATATCTGGAGGACGTGCCGGAGTCGGAAAGTCTGTGGCGCGGGGAATGTTTTGTTTTTGATAATCGTGTGGCTGTAAACCATAGCCTGCAAAAGGGTATTTATGAACAGTGCCACGGGTGCCGTTATCCGATTACCGAAGCGGATAAAAGTTCGGAGAAATATATGGCGGGGGTCAGTTGTCCGCGTTGTTACGATGGGTTAAGCGAGGAACAGAAGGGGCGTTTTGCCGAACGGCAAAAGCAGATCCAGATCGCCAAACAACGTAATCAATCGCATATCGGCGCCACACCTCCGGATCGCGAAGCGCGCGCTCGTGAAAAGCGTGAGAAGAAAGAAGAACAACGCCGGACCAATCGCGGCTGAGCCGGGATTGTAGGGTGCAGTCATAGGGGACGAACGCGTGTGTTAGGCGCCGTCTGCAATGGCGGCTGTGTTAGCAACGGCACAGTGACCTCCACAGCCCAACATTCAGGAACGAGGAAATCGATCGAGGGTTGTCCCACTTTTTGAAATCAGCGCCGGTTCCTTTGTGCATATTCCGAGGGGGGCCAGCCGATGACCTTTTTAAAGGCATTGGAGAAAACAAACGCATTACTGTACCCGACGGCCTCGGCGATCCGGGCAATCGTCCAGTCGGTATTGAGTAAAAGCTCTGAGGCTCGTTTCATTCGAAGATGCATCAGATGTTCGTGTGGAGCGCGGCCGGTAGCAGCCCGGGACAGGCGCCGGAGTTGTTCCGGGCTGAGAGAGGCTACTTTTGTCATGTCCGGCAATGCCCAGGGTTCGGCAAGGTGTTTTTCTACTTCACTCCAGAGACGGACTACACGCGGATCGGGTTCCCGGCGGCTCCGAAATTCGCATACGCTCATCAACACTAGCTCCGCCCAGGCGCGCACTATCGAGGGAGCCGCCTTGGAGAGCGCTGCAGCGCGAAGTCCCAGAACGGCATGACTCAAAGGCTCCGCGTTCCATGGGGTCACCACTTGCAAACGGTCAACCGGTCCGGAAAGGACCCCGACCCCATGGGCGATCCGAACCCAGCAATGAGACCAAGGCTCCTCGCTGGAGGCATAAAAGGCGTTCAATATGCCGGGCATCAGAAGGACGGCCTGTTCCGGGCCACACTCTGTCCATTCGCCGTTTAAAAAAACACGCCCACTGCCGCACAGAGAAGCCATCAGGTAGGCACCGCTGAGGCGAGGCCGAACAATCCGATAGGGAGCGGGCGCTGTCAGTACACCCGCATGAGCAATTCCCAGAGTACCAAGCACGGGGACGACAGGCGCCTGAGCAAGCCAGCCACGTTCCTCAAAAGGCTCCGCTTTCACCCCCAGGGTGACTGTTTGCGCTGGGCGAATGGCCTCTTCCTGGAGCAGTTCCGTATCAGGAAAAGTTGGCGGTAGAACATTCATAAATGCACGGCAGTGACGCCCTAAGAAAGGTTAAGGGTGGCAGCGATCCTGCCTTAAAGGGAGGCACCTTTGATATTCATTTAAGCTCCGTATGCCTGCTTTTCGAATGTAGACGCCCGTTGGGCTTATGTTCCCCACGGCCGATCGGCGTATTATACCACCATGAGTTCCATCGTTGCGCGTGCCAGAAGGAAGCCTTCGGATTTATGGAGATATTTGGCAGAGGCGTCATTGGGACTGTGTATCTTGCCTGTGGCGGCTTCGGGGCAGCTTCCCGTTTCGGCAATACCTCCCCAAATCGAGCAGAACTGCGCCGAGTGCCATGATCCGGACACCCACAAGGGTGGGCTGGATTTGAGCAAGCTGACATTCGATCTCACGGATCGCCAAACCCGGGATCGATGGATCCAGATCTATGATCGCATTCAAAGCGGCGAAATGCCGCCGAAGGCTGGTGATTTGAAGGAAGCTGATCGGCTCACTTTACTCCACGCCCTGGATGCTTCCATTTATAAGGCGGATCGCGCCGAGGTAATCTCGAATAGAAGGGGTTCGTTACGCCGTCTGAACCGGGATGAATATCAGCAAAATCTTCGTGATCTGCTTCAACTTCCGGACCTGGATATCCGAAATATCTTACCCGAGGATAGAGAAGGACATCATTTCAATAAAACGACGGAAATGCTCGATATGTCGCGGGTCCAATTGAATGCCTATCTGGACGCCGCAGACCAGGCCTTGCGTTCGGCCATGGTAACTCAGAATCGGCCACCCGAATCTCTGAAAACCCGGATAGCAGGAACCAACCTCTTTCCCCTCCATGAGACGTTTGGAGAACGGAAGGCGATGTTTTTCGCAAGGGATAACCGATTTGTAGACTGGGGGCCTCTTTTAAAGGAAAATAAGGACGCCATTATCGCAGCAGCCAAGGATGAGAGTATTGAGATGGCGCTCTTTCGATCCGCGAGCTGGCCTTATTATGGTGTTGTAAAGGGGTATAAGGCACCGCAGCAAGGGCGGTATAGAGTGCACATTTCCGCAAGGGCCGTATTACAGCAACCCGGGTATGTCCTTATCCCGGCCACGGAACCGGTACCCATGACCTTTCGCGTTCGGGAACCGAGTGGAGTGGACATCATCAATGAAGTTCGTGCCGATGGTGGTATTCTGGATATTCAGCCAGACAAGCAGGTCTATGAAACGGTCCTTTATCTTAAAAAAGGAGAAGCCTTTGAATATAGTTTGCTTGGGCTGCCCATGCCCATCGCCCTCAATCCAAACAACGCAGCGCAGGTATTTCGTTACCCGCCGTTTCCGGTGGGGGGGCAACCGGGGGTTGCCGTCCAATGGATCGAAGTGGAGGGGCCTTTGGCGGATACAAACTGGCCGCCACCTTCTCATCGTGTCCTGTTTGACGAGCTAGGAATTGCCCCCAAGCCTGCGGAGCCGAAACAGGAAGCCCATCGACTGCTGCAGCGATTTATTCAGATAGCCTCCCGGGAGCCCGTTTCCGAAGAGGAAATATCCGTGTTCGAGAAACTCATTGAAGGGCGACTCTCCGCTGGGGAATCTTTTCAGGAAGCGATGTTAACCGGTTATAAGGCTTTCCTGGCGTCGGGACGGATGGTCTATCTGCGGGAGCCGGGGGGAGCCGACGATCATTTTGCCATTGCTTCCCGGCTTTCTCATTTCTTGACGAATAGCCGTCCGGATAAGCTATTGATAGAAGTGGCCAGACAAGGACGGTTACGGGATCCTCGAGTCCTGAAGGAGCAAACCGATCGGCTTATGGCGAAGCCGGCGTTTGAGGAGTTTGTTCGAGTCTTTACGGACTATTGGTTGAACTTACGATTCGTCAAAAGGGATGACCCGGACATTCGGCTCTACCCGGAATATCGTTTCGACGAGTATCTGGTGGAAAGCCTCGAGAAGGAAACGCGTTTGTTCTTTTCCTCGATGTTGCGCGATAATTTACCGGCAACATGTCTGGTACATGCGGATTTTGTTTATGCAAACGATCGGCTTGCAAAACACTACAAGCTCGATCCTTTAATCGGATCCAGCCTGCGCAAAGTGGCGCTTCCCGCCCATAGTCCCTTGGGCGGGCTATTAACCCAGGGGGCGATTATGAAAGTGAGCGCCAATGGCACGAGCACCTCCTCGGTGATTCGAGGCGCCTGGATTACAGAACGCCTGATAGGCCTCCCCATTCCTCCTCCTCCGACTAGTGTGCCGGCGGTGGAACCCGATATACGGGGGGCTAAAACAATCCGCGATTTGCTGGCCTTACATACCAAAGAAAAGTCCTGTGCAAATTGTCACGCGAAGTTCGATCCTGTTGGGTTGGCTTTGGAAAACTTCGATGTATTGGGCGGTTGGAGGACTCATTATCGGAGCTTAGACGGTGAAGAACGTGTTAAAGGAATAGACCGAGCCGGGCATGATTTTAGTTACGCCATTGCGGTGAACGTCGATAGCAGTGGAAAATTAATGAACGGTGATACATTTAGAGATATTCAGGATTTGAAGAAGATCCTGCTTTCACATCCGCGTCAGCTTGCGCGGAATCTTATTAATCAATTTACGGTTTATGCGACAGGCACACCCGTAAGGTACTCTGAGCGGCCTGAGGTCGAATCCATTTTAGATGCCTGCGCACAAAACGGGTACCTCTGCAAAGATTTGATCATAGCATTAGTCCAAAGTCGGATTTTTGCCGGTGAATTATAAAAGCCAAATCAGATATGATATGAAATCAGCTTACATTGCAAATAATGACTATTCGCGCCGGCGTTTTCTTCAAGGGGTAGGCGTGGCGCTGGCACTGCCTCTGATGGAGTGTTTCACGCCTGTTTTTGCCAAAGCCGTCCAGGGAGAATCCCCAAGGCGTTTTTTGGCAATCTCAAACAATCTAGGATTTGTTCCGAAAACCTTTTTTCCTGCGACGGCAGGGGAAGACTACGAATTATCGCCCACGTTGAGCCCGTTTGCGGGTATCAAAAAGGAAGTGAGTATATTTAGCGGTACCTCTCATCCGGATGTTAAAGGAGGGCACAGCGCGGAAAACTGCTTCCTTACGGCGGCCAGAGGACCGGCAAAAAGCGGCTTTAGAAATACGATTTCGCTGGATCAATACGCCATAGAAAGATTGGGGCAGTTAACGAGGTTCCCGACATTGAACCTTGGAATAAATATCAGTAAAGCGAGCCGCAGCATGTCTTGGACTAGAGATGGCGTGCTTTTGCCAGCAGAAGACAGCGCCGTCTCTCTGTTTCGCCAAATGTTTGTTCAAGGCAATGCTGCGTCTGTCCACAACAGGCTCAAGGCCCTCGATGAGCGTGGCAGCATTTTGGATGTTTTACTGGATCATACCCACAGTTTAACCCGGGAATTGGGACAGGCGGATCGGTCGCGTCTCGATCAGTATTTCACTTCTATTCGGGAGGTGGAAGAGCGGCTAGTTACCGCACGCGAATGGGAAACAAAACAAAAACCGCCCACGAATCATTCGGAACCCGTGGAAGTGGCGGATAAGAAATTAATATTCGATAAACTGGAACTCATGCTTCGTATGGTGAACCTGGCGTTTGAATCCGATGCGACACGGATAGTTACCCTCATGGTAGATGCTTTCTCAACGCCGGCTTTCATGCTTGAAGATGGAACAACCACTACGGAGGGCTACCATGCGCTGAGTCATCATGGCCAGGAACCGGCCAAATTACGCCCATTAGAGGAGGCTGATCGCAAGCAGATCGCGATTATCAGCAATCTGATCCAGCGGCTTGCCGTGACCCGCGAAAATGGGGAAAGGATGTTGGATAGAACCACGATCCTTTATGGTAGTAATATGGGGGACGCTAATCGGCATGATAATACAAATCTGCCGATTATTTTGGCAGGAGGCGGCTTTAAGCATGGGCAACATCATATGCTTGGAAGACAGCGCGAGGTGCCCCTTAGTAATCTATTTGTAACGATCCTTCAAAACCTTGGAATCGACGCCCCGTCCTTTGGTTCAAGCACGGGATCTTTAAACCATCTTCTAGTATAGAACCTAAACCCAGCGTATACGCCGCTCTGAGCTCTAAGCGGTTTAAGACTGAGTGTGACTTGGAGTATGAGCAAATGACGTAGGAATTCGGGAATGGGAGATATTTCCGAAGGTTATCAGATGGCTGGATTACCAGGGGCGTTCGTCTGGCTTTTGGGGGAAAAGGGATTTGATCTCGAGTGAGACAGACTCGGATTGAGGCGGATGTAATCCTACCGGTAGATGTGGCGACGCTACCGGATCCGCATGGAGGTTTCGGAGACGGCTATCTCGGATGCTTGTTTGCGCAGGCTCCAGAGCACAAATCCTATGGTGGCTACGGAGGAGAGCGGCATGAGGATGGCCGCGAGGAGCGGATGCATCCGACCGGCAAGAGCCAAGGCAACGGCGAGGATGTTATAAGTCGTGGTAAAACAAAGGACCGCCTTGGTTGTGCGTTCTTTTTGAGCGGCGGCTTCGAGTAAAAGGCGGACTCCACGGAGGCCCCGACCGAGATAAAAGAAGTCGGCTTTATGTTCGAGCAACCCCCGATCCACAGCAGGCGTGCCGCAACAGAGGCTTTCCTCAAAGGCGAGCGAATCATTGGCGCCGTCTCCGATCATGAGTGTGTCGCTCGACGCCGTGTGGGCGCGTAACCAATCGGCTTTGCCCTGCGGAGTCAGGCCGCCGACGGCCACCGTGGTTGGGAGTCCGAGCTGGTGGGCGATACCCGCAACCCGGGTGCCATCATCGCCGCTGAGGATCTGGATGTTCAATCCAGCGGCTTGCAGGTGGTGTAACTCTTCCGCCGCATCTGTCCGGAGGGCTTCTTCGAACTGAAAACCCGCCACAAACCGACCTTCACACGACAGGACGGTGTGAGATTCGAGGGGAGTTTCGGAGTTTACTGGCCGAAGCGCCCATTCCGGGCGGCCCAAACGCCAGACCGCGCCGGTCGTGGGATGGCGCGCTTCGAGACCCATCCCGACGGTTTCGGACACCTGGAGTTGGGAGTTTTGCTCCGGAGGAAGGGCGGCTAGCGCTAGGTGTTCCCTTAGGCTGGTTGCCACGGGATGTAACGAGTGGCTGACCAGTCGTGTCAGCATACTCGAGGCGAGCGGATCCAGGGTGGTCAGGGGAGTGGTGTCGCGGAGTTGGGGCGATTCGCCGGTCAGAGTGCCGGTTTTATCAAAAACGATCCGGCGAATTCCTTTGAGGCGCGCCCAGAGACCGCTTTCACGCACAAAAACACCCTGGTTTCGGAGTCGGGCGGTGGCGACTTCGGTGGCAAGCGGCAGAGCCACGCCACTGGCACAGGGGCAGGAAACCACCAGCACCGAAATCAGCACTTTGAGTGCGGCTTCCATGGGATGGCCGGACAGGGTCCAGGCCGCGAAACCTCCAAATGCCAGCAGCAACACGACACTCAGATAAATCAGGATAAAACGTTCGGCCTTTCGGTCCCGATCGGTTCCGTGCGGATGAAGCGCCACGAGCCCCGAGAGTAGGGAGGATTCCCAAGCTTCCTGCGCTTCGAGTTCCAGGGGACCCGGCGAAAGGTTGATTGCACCGGACGGAACGATGTTTCCGCAAAAGGCGGGCCGGGCGTCGGGTTCGCCGTTAATCCATTCCATACCGAGGTTGGCGCTTTGGGAGCGGAGCAGGGAGCGCACAGGGATAACCTGGCCCATTTCCACAGAGTAAATGGCGCCCATTTTTGGGCGAACTACCGCCAGAGGGGTGTGCAGCAGGCGCCTCCGGTTTTTCTCAATGGCCGTCTGACGCATCCAGCGTCCGGCGAGCATCAGCACGGTGAACATCGAAACAAAATCGAAATACATGCCCTGACCGTCCGAGCGGAACCAGGCTGCGAGCGAACCGGCGTAGGCTGCGATCAGGCCGAGGGAAATGGGCAGGTCCACGTGCAAGATGCCCAATCGAAGGGCGTTCCAGGCGCGCCGGATAAAATAGGTGGCCCCCACGAGCATGGAGAGCGAGCCGCAGATGAGGGCGATTCTGGCGAAAAGCGGCGCGTAACGGTCGGTGGTCTCAATCCCGCAGTAGGCGGGTACGGAGAACAGCATCGCGTTCATGGCGAGTGCGGCACAGACACCCAGCCGGATGTGGAGCGCTCGGTCTGAGCGTTTCGGGGTGTTTTCCGAGCGCGGCCCCACGAGGTAACCTAGGCGATGTAAGGCTTCGGCGAATTGATCCCCCTGGAAACTGCCGACGATGACATTGAGTTCGGCGGTGGCCGAGAGCGGGTCGACCCGGATGGAGATGGTGCCGGCGAAGTCGCGGAAGACTTTTTCAATCAGCCAGACGCATCCGATACAGGAAAGGCCCTGGATTTCGACCTCGAGCCGGCCGTTTGCGGCCGCGATCAGCGGTGGCAACCAGTCGAAGTTGCGACGTTGAAACACCAAAGACTGGACTGGTGGGAGCGGACAGTCGCGCAGTTCGTAGAAACGTTCGAGGCCCTGTTGATGAATGAGTTGATAAACAAAAATGCAACCGTTGCAGCAGAAGTTGGGTTTGTCGGTCTGGGGTTCCTGCGGGAGCATTGCCTCCGGTACAGGCGAGCTGCAATGGGCGCAGAGGAGCTGGCTTCTGGATTTGCGCGCAGCTGCCGGTGCGGAAGGGTCAGAGAGAGCAGCACCCATTGGGAGAAGGGGAAAAAAGTCGCCACGCCAAAATTCCTGCGGCGCACCACACTAGTGAACGCTGCAACATTACCAGTCGAGCTGGTCCGAGGGCCTTCTGGATTCGGCCAAGCCCGAGCTGAAAACCCAGGTAAAGTGGGATGGTGCCCAGCGCAAAACACAACAAAAGCAGAGAGCCCGTGAGAATGGAACCGGTAGCTGCGGCCACGCCGAGCATCAGCCAGAGTGGGCCGCACGGAATAAGCGGACTGAGCCAGCCGAGAGTGCGTTCAAAGCGCAGGCGGGTTCCGAGTTTGAGCAGAAAGTTGGGCATCGGAATACGGCGTTCGAGTCCGGTGGCCATCAGAAGCAGCACCGCCAGGAATAACCACGGGGCCAGGTGCAGCGGTCCGGTGCGGAAAGCGGATTGCATCATCAGGCCGATTCCTCCGCAAAGAGCGCCGGCCAGTGTGTAGGAAATCACTCGGGTGAGGTGGTATTCGAGGGGAGACACGCGGAAGGCGCAGGCCATCGGACCGCACATTGCCGAACAGTGCAGGCTGGTGCCCACGCCGGTCAGGAAGGCTGCCAGTATCGAATTAGCGTCCATGGAGCGCGGGGGCGGGCGGGTCAAGGGGCACACTTTGCGGCGCGTTTCGGACGGCTATCACCACCACCACGGTCATCACACCGAGCACCAGCAACCATCCGAGCAGGATGAGCAGCCACGGGAGGGCGCTCTGTGGGGGCTCGGAGGGGGAGGACGAATGAGTTTGGGCGGGATCGGAGCTCAAAGGGTTTCCGGGGCAAGGATGGTGAGCGGTTTGGTGGCAATCAGAGCGCCTGCGCTATCCCGAACGGTGAGCGTAAGAGGTGTGCCTGTCTTCCAGTTTTCGAGCGGGACAGTGACGACGATCGGGGTGAGCGCTTCGCCCCAGCGCGGGATTTCTTCGGTGAGATTGCCCTGAAGGACCATGCCGGAAGGAACGGATCCCTCAATGGCGATGTGGAATTCGGCGGAGTCAGCGCGTTTGTTGAGTACCCGGAGCAGGAACTGGTTTCGGAGTTCGCCGTTTTGGACAAAATACGGGGCGCCGGTCATTCGGGTGAGGCTGACGCCGGCGGAGCGGAGGGTGGAAATTCCGAGGGAGGCGGCACTGGTACCGGCCAGCATCAGGGCCAGATACAGAGCGATTCTGGGACGCCAGAAGCGTTTGGGAGCACCGCGTAATCCGGCCAGGGAATCGTAGCGGATGAGGCCCTTGGCACGTTTGAGCTTGGTCATGACGGAGTCACAGGCGTCCACGCAGGCGGCGCATCCAATACATTCGAGTTGAAGGCCCTGGCGGATATCAATGCCAGTCGGGCAGACCTGAACACACTTGATGCAATCGACGCAGTCGCCGGGGTTGCCCGTTTTGAGCGCACCGCGCGGTTCACCCCGGGCGGAATCGTATCCGATAACGAGGGAGTGTTCGTCGGTGAGCACACTCTGAAGCCGGCCGTAAGGACACAGCACGATGCAGAACTGTTCGCGGAACCAAGCAAAATTGAACCAGAGAACGATGGTGAGTCCAAAAACTAGCAGGAAAGAACTCCAGTGTGCGCCGGGGGATTCATGCATCATCCGGGACAGACCGGGCAGGGAAACGAAATAGGCCAGGAACCCGTGGGCCAAAATGGCGGCGAGCCCAAACATGGCGACGTGTTTAAGGCCGCGCCGGAGAGTTTTACCAAAGGTCCAGGGCTCGGAATCGAGCCGTTTGCGGGTGGGGGCATCGCCCTCCAGCCAGCGTTCGACGCGTCGGACGGTGTCGAGGAAGACGGTGAGCGGACAAGCCCAGCCGCACCAGACGCGTCCGAGCAGGGCTGTGATGGCGAACAGGCCGAAGCCGACGCCGGAGATCAGAAAAAACGCCAGCCAGAGGTCCTGGGTGACGAAGGTCAGGCCGAACAGGTGAAAGCGCTGGGCGGCCACATCCAGGAAGATGGCCGGAGCGCCTCCGATGGGAATCCAGGGCAGGGCGAGGAAAACGGCAATCAGCAGCAGACCCACCAGCGAACGGGCCCTGTAGAAGGGACCGTCTGCATGGGCGGGGTGCAGGATCTTGTGACGGCCGTTGAGGCCGAAGGTGGTGACGGAATCGAGGGAGGGAAGCTGCCTTCGCCTGGCAGGCTCTCCCTTCTCTTCGGCGTCGGAGGCGGGGCCGTTCTCGGCGGGGGGGGCGCTGTTGGCGGAGGTGGCCTCGGGCGAAACTAGAACCGGTTGGGTGTGGGAATGGCTTTTGGAGGTATGGCAGATGCCTGAGCATTTTCCCGTACAAGGTTGCCGTGGAGCATTTGGATGGGTGACTGGTTCACACATGGGATTTTAGGGTTTGGGGGTGGGGACAAAAGGGGGAGTCCGCAGGGGCTATAGATTCTATCGTGCCTGGGCTTGAGGTTGTGCGGGCAGAACTGGTTCACCCTCCTTGTGATAGGAGAGAATAAAAGCGGTGACTTCCGCGATCTTCTGGCGCCCGAGCATGGGGCCCCAGGTCGGCATGCCCTTGGCGGCGACGCCTTCGGTGATGATCCCCAGGATGGCCATGGGGTTGCCGCCATGGACCCAGAGGTTGTCCTTCAGGTTTGGTCCGATAGCCCCGGCCAGGTCGGGCAGATGGCAGGGGGCGCAGGAGACGGCATAGATGGCGCGGCCATTGTTCACCACGGCCTGGTCCTGGCTCATTTTCCAGAGCAGCGGATCGGTGAGCAGGCCCGATCGTTTGGCGGCTTCCTGAGCGGCCAATGCCATTTCTTCGGTCAGGCGTTTGCCGGGTTCGATTCCGGGGCCGTACGCATGCATCACCGCCCAGTATCCCAAGGCAAAGGCGATACTGGTTCCGAGGATGGCCAGCCACCAGTTGGGCATGGGGTTATCGAACTCCTGAATGCCGTCGAATTTGTGCGGCCGCAACACTTCGAGTCCTTCCTGGGGCTCTGTGTTTTCCATTGTTGGTTCACTCATGGGACTCCCTTTCAAAAGGCAGGTTTTCCATCCGGCGAACCGCTTCCTTGGGCATGCGGATCGCCCGGACAGTGCTCGAGATAAATACGAAGGCGAACAGGAACCATCCCAACAGGGCGGTGATGCGCTCCCAGTCCTCCACGATAATGCGACGGAACATAATTCGGTTCTGGGTTATTTCGTGGCGGGCGCTGCCGTGGGGGCTTCGGCGAGGGGCCGGGCATTGGATTTGCCCATGCGTTGGAGATAGGCGATGAGCGCTACGATCTCGCGATTGGGGTTGATGGGGGCGCCGGCCGTGCCCAGGTCCGCGGCGATCCGTTCGGCGTCAGCTTTGGCGTCGGCCAGGATTTCGGCGTCACTTTGTTCGGGGTACGGCACGCCGAGTTTCCTGAGGACGGCGATCCGGTTGGGCAGTACCGAGAGATCCGCCTCTTTGCTAAATAACCAGGGATAAGCGGGCATGGTGGATCCGGGGGAGATCTGCCGCGGATCGCGCATGTGATGATAATGCCAGATGTTGGGGTATTTGGCTCCGATGCGGGCCAGATCCGGTCCTGTGCGTTTGGAACCCCACTGGAACGGGTAATCGTAAATGCTTTCGCCAATCTTGGAATAAGCACCGTAGCGGAGGACGTCGCCGGCCAGAGTCCGGATCATCTGCGAGTGGCAGTTGTAACAGCCTTCCTGAACGTACAAATCGCGGCCGTAGAGCTGGAGCGCGCTGTAGGGCTCCATGTTGATCCCTTCCTGATGGCGGTTTTTATCCATCAAAATGGTCGGTAACAACTGGACGACACCTCCCACGAGCATGGCGACGGTGGTCAGGGCCGAAAACGGGAGGGCATTGGCCAGAAGCCGGTCGTACCATTCCGTCCAGAGTGTACCGGTGACTTCCTTGTGGATGAGTGTGACCACCACCACGGCAATCATGCCCCACAAACAGAGTCCGCCAGCTAGTCCGCTCAGGGTTCCCCAGCCGATTGCGCACAGGATTAGCCCGAGGGAATAGAGGACTGGGGGATTCAGGAAGCCGCTCTTGAGTCCGAGTCTGGAGGCGGCTTCGACTGGTTCGGGGACGACCTCGACATGGTTTTCGAGCGGAGCGGCGCCCCGGATGGATTTAAAGATATTCCAGCCCATCAGGATGAAGCCGGCCATGTAAAGAGCGCCGCCGAGGGCGCGCATGTGCATGAGCCACCGGGTGGAGGTGACGGCATCGAGGAAGTTGGGGTAGGCGAGAACGGAGCCGGCTTCTTTGGTAGCCGAGAGCATCAGGCCCTGGGTGATCCCCGAGACCCACATCGCGGCGACGTAAAGAAGGATACCGACCATTCCGAGCCAGAAGTGCATCTGGGCCCAATTCTTGGAATAGAGTTCGCGGTTCCAGAGGCGCGGCACCAGCCAGTAGATCATCCCAGCGGCCATGAAGCCGTTCCAGCCGAGGGCGGCCGAGTGGACGTGGCCCACGGTCCAGTCCGTGTAATGGGAGAGGGCGTTGAGGGATTTGATCGACAGCAACGGGCCTTCGAAGGTGGCCATCCCGTAAAAGGTGATGGCGGCGGCGAAGAACTGGAGGACGGGTTCGGTACGCACCCGGTTCCAGCAACCGCGCAGGGTGAGCAAGCCGTTAAGCATGCCGCCCCAGCTTGGAGCCCATAACATCAGGGAGAAGACCATGCCGAGGGACTGTAGCCAGCTGGGCAGGGCGGTGTTGAGCAGGTGATGGGGGCCGGCCCAGATGTAGAGGAACACAATCGACCAGAAATGGACGATGGAGAGCCGGTAAGAGTAAACGGGCCGTCCGGCCGCTTTCGGCACGAAGTAATACATGATCCCGAGCACTGGGGTGGTCAGGAAGAAGGCGACGGCGTTATGGCCGTACCACCACTGGACCAGGGCGTCCTGAACTCCGCCGAACACCGGATAAGCGTGGGTGAGACTGGTCGGGATCTGAAGATGGTTAACCACATAAAGCACCGTCACCGTGATGACCGTGGCGATGTAGAACCACACGGCCACGTACAGGGTCCGTTCGTTGCGGCGACGAAGCGTCCAGAAGAAGTTCCAGCCGAAAACCAGCCAGATGACGGCGACGGCAATATTAATGGGCCAGATGAGCTCGGCGTATTCTTTCCCACGGGAGAAGCCGAGGGGGAGGGTGATGGCGGCGGCCACAATGATGAGCTGCCAGCCCCAGAAATGTATGGCCGAGAGTGCATCGCTGGCCATACGCGCCTTGACCAGACGCTGGGTGGAGTAATAGACGCCCGCAAAAAGCATGTTGCCTACAAACGCAAAAATAACGGCGTTTGTATGAAGCGGACGCAACCGGCCGAAGGTCAGCCAGGAAGTGTTGAGGTTGGCCTGCCAGAAGGCGAGCTGCGTGGCCAGGAGTACGCCAACGAGCATCCCGACGACTCCCCAGACCAGAGTGGCCAGGAGGAATTGGCGTACAACTCGGTCGTTGTACGTGATGCGGATTTTGGCGGCGTTGGGATGGGTGTCTAAAGTCTTTGCACTCGGAGTCATAAGTCTAATCTCGGTCCGGATCTGGAGTCAGATATGGGGGAGATCGACTCGTCAGCTTCTAGTGGTAACAAGGCGTCGCGCGGGTTTCCGGCTCCCTCGCTTGTCTGGATGACAAACAGGGAGAGAAAAAACAGGGCGAGACCCAGGCTGACGAAGATGGTGATGGGCAACGCGTTCATAACGTCCGGAAGTGGAAAGCCGGGCGGCGTGGGTGGTTGAGATCGGTCTTATTCATCAGCAACCCCACTGGACCACGGATATGGCGAGTCGTCTCACCGTTCCTTGCTGTTTATTGCCCGTATTTTGTCCGGTTGGACGAATCCAGCCCTTGCAGATTGCCGGTGCCATTGGAGAATCGAAGGGCCATGTCCACGCTGCCACAAGACACCTCCAAAGCGATTGCCGCCAAGATCTCGAGGTCCAATATCCTGGCGGACTACGAGAATGCCTTTGTGGCGGCTTCGGGGTTGCCTTTGCGATTTGTGCCTGTGGGAGAGATCACCCCGAAGCCCTCCTTGCGCGAGCATGCTGCGGAGAATCCGTTTTGTGCGCTGATTTCGAAAAACGATGCGGCTTGCCGGATGTGTCTGGCGGTGGATTCCAAGCTGGGGGCGCCGGGGAATCACGAGGCGAAAACGGAGGTTTGTCTTGCCGGACTTGTGGATACGGCCGTGCCAGTGGTGGTGGGAGAACAGGTGGTGGGATTCTTGAGGACCGGCCAGGTGGCGCTCGAGCAGGCCAAGGACCGGGATTTTACGCGGGTGGCGCGGCAGTTACTCGACTGGGGACTGAATACGGATCTCTCGAAGGTGGAGGAGGCTTGGTTTCATTCGCGTGTGCTTGAACCGGCGCAATACGATGCGTTTGTCCAGCTCCTGAAGGTGTTTGGACGGCATCTGAGCCTGGCCGGCGAGCGGATCGCCACCGAACAGGCCGCCGGCGAGGCCCCGGTGATCCGCAAGGCGCGCGAGTACATCGAGAGCCATCAACAGGACGAGCTCAGTGTGGAAGAGGTGGCCAAGGTGGTGAA
>CAMCYN010000029.1 GCA_945883955.1 Akkermansia muciniphila | reverse complement strand
ATACGGATGCAATCAGTGATAAACATCCCCTCACCCCAGGCAACCTTAGCGTAAAAGAAATCCCCAGTGGGCATTTCCGGAAAGTCCACCGGGCGATCACCCGAGGTGTGGGGTAGCGGATTCGGCTTACGACAAACCCCTCCTGGCACCTGCGGAAAAGGGCGGGATCTTTCCGATGCACTCCCTTGTTCTGGGTCGTGGCCGAAGTATACAGGAAGTTGTTCTTCTTTTTAGAAACCCGTTCTCCGACTCGTTCCCCATGAATCTTCGCTACGCTCTCCTGGCCTTTTTAGGCCTTAGCTTCGCTAATCTCTTTGCCGCTGAAATTTCAGCCAACAACTCCGCTTCGCGTGATCTGAAGGCTGCTCCACGATCACCGGAACCCGTACTCCAGACCGCCGACGAAAAAGCGGAAACCTGGCGTAAGGCCCTCCACCTCCAGCCGGGGCTCGTCAGTGAAACCTGGGCCAGCGAACCGATGCTCGGCAACCCGGTGGCCTTCACCTTTGACGACCAGGGCCGCTGCTTTACCTCCGAAACCAACCGGTACCGCACCAGCGTTTTGGATATTCGCCACTACATGTTCATGCTCGAGGACGATCTGGCGGCACGCACCGTGAACGACCGTGTCGCTTACACCAAAAAGCATTTCCCTAAGGATTGGCCCAAGTTGGAACAGGAAACCGAAGTTATCCGTCTCATTGAAGACACCACGGGCGCCGGAAAAGCCGACCGCTCCCGCATCTACGCCGACGGCCTCAACTCGATGCTCGATGGGATCGCCTCGGGTATCCTCTCTTACGGCGGCAAGGTCTGGCTCACCGACATCCCAAACCTTTGGCAGTTTGAAGGCACAGGACCGGACGGGCGGGCCAAAGCCCGCAAATCGCTGAGCTACGGCTGGGGGGTGCGTTACAGTTATACCGGCCATGATTTCCACGGACTTTCCCTAGGACCCGACGGACGGCTCTATTTCTCCATCGGCGATCGCGGCGCCCACATCACCGATCCTACCACCGGCAAAACGCTGATTGATCTGCCCGACGAAGGCGGGATTTTCCGGTGCGACCCCGATGGCTCCCACCTGGAATTGGTCATGCGCGGATTACGCAACCCGCAGGAAACGGCATTCGACAACGAAGGCAATCTGTTCACCGCCGATAACGACGGCGATATGGGCGACCGGGAACGGTTCGTATACGTCGTACCCGGAGGTGACGCCGGTTGGCGCATCGGCTGGCAACATCATCCGATTGGCAAACGCTTCAACCCGTGGATGTCTGAACACCTTTGGGCCCCGCGCGACGCCAAAAAGGCGCAACCCGCTTACCTTCTCAGTCCCATCCTGAATATCCCCGATGGGCCCTCGGGCGTGGCCTACTACCCGGGAACCGGGTTGCCGACTGAGTACGCTGGGCATTTCTTCGTATGCAGCTTTAAGGGTTCCTCCGCCAAAAGCGCCATTAACCATTGGTCTGTAAAAGTGAATGGCGCCGGCTTTGCCACGGAAACCGAACCGAAAGAATTTATCGGCACCACCCAGGCCACCGACGTCGAGTTCGGGCCCGATTCGAACCTCTACTTCAGCGACTGGGGTGTTGAAGGCTGGGAAAGTCAGGGGCGCGGCCGAATTTACCGTGTCCGACACGAAGCAGCCTACGCGGCGGCCAAGGATCAGGTGGAGAAGGTCCAGGCGCTGCTTAAGGCCGGATTCGGGGCAGTGTCGTCGGCGGAACTGGCCGAACTGCTCAAATTCCCCGATCAACGTATCCGGTTGCGCGCTCAGTGGACCCTGGCGTCACGGGCGGATGCCGTGCCGGCTTTCGTTAAAGTGGCCACAACCGAAGGCGAACGTTTGCCGCGTTTACATGCAATTTGGGGGCTGAGCCAGGTGGCTCGGACGGCGCAGAAAAACGGGCCTGGTGCGCTCGACGTGAAACCGCTCGTTTCCCTCATTCCCCTGCTCAGAGACCCGGACTCGGAAGTCCGCGCGAACGTGCTCAAAATTATCGGCGACTGCCGCGCGCACACCCTCACCACCGACGGGATATTGAATCCCTTCCTGAAAGATCCAGATGCCCGCGTGCGTTTCTTTGCCGCGCTGGCCATCGGGCAGACTAGCGCCACCGACTCGATCCCCGCTGTCCTTGAAATGCTGCGTGAGAACGCCGACCAGGACCAATACCTGCGCCATGCCGGCGTGATGGCCTTGAGCGGTTGTGCAAACGATGCCGCCCTGAGCCTGGCCGCCAACGATCCGTCGCCGTCAGTTCGGCTCGCAGCACTTCTGGCTTATGGAAAACTTCTGCACCCCGGAATCGCGAAGTTTCTTGAGGATGAAGCCCCCGCGCTTGTCTCGGAAGCGGCTCACGTTATCTCCGACGCTCCGATTCTTTCCGCTCAACCGGCACTCGCCGCGCTTCTGCAAAAACAGAATCTCGGCGAACACATCGAGTTACGAGCCCTCAACGCCGCGTTCCGAACCGGAACCGCAGCTGACGCAAAGGCCCTCATCAATTACGCCCTCGACGCAAAACACGAAGGCGGACTCCGCGTCGAAGCCCTGACCGAAATCGGGCTCTGGGCTCAGCCTCCAGCCCGCGATCGAGTGATCGGAATCTATCGGCCCATGGAACCGCGCCCGGCGGCACCGGCTGCGGAAGCGCTTTCCGCGTCCATAAATGCTCTGCTCGAAGGCGACCCCGCAGTGGCGATGGCCGCGAGTGAATCGGCTGGAAAACTTCGAGCCGCCGAGTGCGCCCAAGCGCTTGTCGATGCGGTGCTGGATGAAAAGCGGGACGGCAAGGTACGCGTCTCCGCGCTCGATGCACTCGGTGCGATGGACTCGCCCATGCTCGAATCCGTTCTGCCGTTGGCGCTAGTAACCAACAACGCGGGAGTCCGCACGAGTGCGGGAGCCATTTTAGGAAAACGCGATCCGAACGCCGCCGCCAAACAACTTGCCGCAGCGTGGAGCAGCGCAACCGCCTCGGCCAAAAAAGGAATCGCCGACACACTGGCCGGAATTAACAGCCCGGAGGCGGACCGGTTTTTTGTCACGGCAATCGAAGGCCTCGACCTGGAACCCAAGGAGGCGCATTTGGAAATTCTCGAAGGTGCCGCCAAACGTTCCGCAGCAGAGGTCAAAGCGGCTCTGGCCAAATACGAAGCGTCCCTGCCCACCGGAGACGTTCTGGCGAAGTTCGCGCCGACCCTGTTTGGCGGGAACCGGGCTGCGGGTGAAAAGCTCTTCAAGGAACATCCCGTGGCGGCCTGCATGCGCTGCCACAAAGTGGGCGGTGCGGGTGGTGATGCCGGCCCGGAGGTGGACGGATTCGCCAAAACCCACGACCGCCATTACATTCTCGAAAGTATCGTAAACGTGAATGCGCGGATCGCGCCGGGCTTCCAGATGGTGACGTTAGCGTTGAAAGACGGCGGTTTTAAGGCGGGCCTGCTCAAGTCCGAAGACGCCACCAACCTCACCATCCAGCTCCCTCCGGCTCCGCCCGAAAGCATCCCAGTCGCCAATGTCGCCAAACGCGACAATGCCCCGAGCGGGATGATCCCGAACATTCCCGACCTCATCTCGCGACGCGACCTGCGCGACATCATCGAGTACGTGTCCGGCCTGAAATAGGGAGCCCGATCGCAAAAACCCCGGGGAGCACCGCACTCCCCGGGGTTTTTGTACAGAACAAGACTCGCGACGGAGTCGACTTAGCGCGTGTCGTTAGCGGCGTAAAAATACGCCAGTCGCCACTCGCCCCCCACCTGCCGCCAGGCCAGGCGCGAACCACGGAACCCGGGCCGGTCCGAGCCTTTGGGGGAGATCGCCAGACGCCCTTCCTTGGCCACCTTGGCTCCGAGCAGATGCTGCAATTCGCCCCATAACTTGTGGCGGTCCCAAAACTGGAACGGTGTCTCCTGAAGCGGCGATTCATCCTCGCGCCAGGCGAAATCCGGCGTCAGCAGAACCTGAATTACGGCCCGGTCATTAGTGAGCACTCCTTCGAGCAACCGAATGCGAACCTCATCAAGCGACGCTTCGGATTTCACAAAGGAAGTTGCCCCCCCGTGAGCTGCCACTTTGGAGGTCTCTTTCGGAGCCTCCGCCACTCTTTCACTCCCGGGAACTTTATCCAGTATACCCCCGCGCAAATACAGTTGGGTATTCGAACAACCGGTCGCCCACACACAAAGGCCCGCTACAACAACCGAGTACACACCACGGCTCATGGCGTGTTTTGGCGTTCCCTGAGTTGGTAGATTTAGAGTTTTCATACTGCTTATTCCCGAACCTGGCCCGTGCCGCGTAACTGGTATTTGTAGGTGGTAAGCTCCTCAAGCCCCATCGGCCCACGCGCATGCAACTTGTCCGTGGAAATACCAATCTCCGCCCCAAAGCCGAACTCGCCGCCATCGGTGAACCGCGTCGAGGCGTTCCAGTAAACCGTCGCCGAATCCACTTCACCCAAGAAACGTTCCGCCACCGCTTCGTTCGCCGTGATGATGCCGTCGCTATGATGCGAACCGTGTTCCTCGATGTGAGCGATGGCCTCCTCCACTCCACCGACCACTTTCACGGCCAAAATTAGCTCCAGAAATTCCGTCCGGAAATCAGCTTCCTGAGCGAGCACGGCTTTGGCCGCCACGTCAGTAAATGCCTGGGCCGCCCTCAAGGCCTCGGCATCACAACGCAGCACAACACCCTGGGCCACCAGTGCGCGGCCCGTGTTTTCCATAAACGTCGGCAAAACCTCCCGATGAACCAGGACGGTTTCGACCGCATTGCACACTCCGGGCCGCTGACACTTTGCGTTCAGGATAATCGATTTGGCCATGAGTGGATCGGCCTCGCCATCCACATAAAGCGCGCAGATTCCGTCGTAATGTTTGATGACCGGCATCCGGGCATGGCTGACCACTGTCTCGATGAGCCCCTTGCCGCCACGCGGCACAATCACATCCAGATACTGATCCATTTCGCACAGATGGCGGACAGCCTCACGATCGGTAACCGGCACGAGCAGAATTGCATCTGCAGGAAGACCCGCAAGCGCACAACCGCGGGAAAGAGCGGCCGCTATGGCGACATTGGAATGAATGGATTCCGAGCCGCCGCGTAAAATAGTGGCATTGCCCGTCTTGGTGCAAAGCACCGCAGCGTCGCTGGTCACATTCGGGCGGGATTCATAAACAATACCCACAACCCCGATTGGTACACGCACCTTGCGGATCCGCACGCCATTGGGAGGAGTCCATTCGCGAATGGTCTCGCCGACCGGATCGGGCAACGCGGCCACCTGCCGGATCCCTTCCGCAATGGAGTCCACCCGTTTGGGCGTGAGTGTGAGCCGGTCGAGCATGGCGTTGGAGAGCCCTTTGGTCCGGGCCGCGTCAAGGTCCCGCGCGTTTGCGGCCAGAATCTCGTCCTTGGCCTCTTCGAGCGCCTTGGCCATCGCACGCAACCCGTCGTCTTTTTGAGCGCTGCTGCATTGAGCCAGAAGCCGGGCCGCCGCGCGGGCCCGTCGCCCGTAGTCCAGAATGGTCTGCTTTAATTCACTCATAATAAAACATTAAGCCTCGTGTGGAAGAAACCTAGTGCCGGCATTGCGCCCGGCCACCACCGCCTCTATCTGGCCGGCCTTGCGTCCACTGGCGATTACCGTCGGGATGCCGGCATCCACAGCGAGGCGGACGGCCTGCAACTTGGAAACCATCCCGCCCACCGAAAGACGCCCTTTGTCCTCGCGCGCCAAACCGGCCACGGAGGTGACGTCTTTGACCACAGAAACCCGCTTGCCGTCTCCGTCCAGAAGTCCCTCCACACTGGTCAGCAAGATTAGAAGATCCGCGCCCACAAGCATGGCCACCTCGGCGGAAAGACGATCGTTGTCGCCAAACTTTAGTTCCTCGGTCGCCACGGAATCGTTCTCGTTAATGATCGGGACCACTCGTCCGCGCGCCAGCAGACAACTCAAGGTAGTCCGCACATTCTCACACCGTGTCCGACTATCAATATCGCCGTGAGTCAGCAAAAGCTGGGCAACGCCAAATCCGTGTTCGGCGTAACACTCCGAATACAACTGCATCAGTTTTGATTGCCCGACGGCCGCACAAGCCTGCCGCAGAGCGAGTTCTTCGGGCCGGGCCTTGAGGCCGAGCGCGCCGAGGCCTGCGGCGACGGCACCACTGGACACCACCACACACTCATGCCCCGCAGCCACCAAAGCGGAGACCTCCCGGCTCAGGCGATCGAATTGTTTCTTATCCAAGGTATTACCCTTGGATGTAGCCAGGATTCCGGAACCGAATTTCAAAACAATACGCATGATACAATTTAAAATAACCGCTCAGACACAGAACATTAAACCTGAAATGACGCCGCCCTCATTTGAACCATTTGAGCCGAAGATGGCAACTACCCCCGAACGCTCCCCGCCCGAGCCACCCAACTCCGGGCCCTCTGCAAAGATCACCGACGCTTCCCGACGGCCCGCAACTGGCCGCAACCGGCCGCCACATCGATCCCCCGGTGTTGCCGGATCGTACAAGGAAATCCGGCGTCGCGGATGACATCCCGGAAAGCGTCAGCAGCCGCGTTGGCGGGAGTGGTGCCATCAAACCCCTGGGTGGGATTCAAGCGGATCAGATTCACATGGGCGTGAATTCCAGACAGAAGGCGGCCGAGACGGCGCGCGTGTTCGGGAGAATCGTTGCGCCCTTCGATCAGGGTCCAGCCGAAGACAATACGGCGCCCAGTCGTTTCAATATAAACCCGGCAGGCGTCGAGTAACTCGGCGAGTGGCCAGCGGCGGTTCACCGGGAGCAGCGCCGAACGTTCCTCGTCGTTCATGCCGTGCAAACTCACGGCGAGATGGTATGGCTGAGCTTCTTGCGCCATCCGTAAAATTGCGGGAACCAGTCCCACCGTACTGACCGTGATCCGGTTCGGCCCGATATTCAGGCCGCCCCGATCCGACACGATGGCCAGCGCCTGCATCACCTCATCGTAGTTATGAAGCGGCTCGCCCATACCCATCATGACCAGGTTGCGCAGCGGCGGCTCCCCCATTTCGCGGAGGAGGCGCTGCCCCTCCACAACCTGCGCAACAATCTCTCCTGATGTAAGATGCCGCACAAACCCCATTTGCCCCGTAGCGCAAAAAACGCAACCCATCGCACATCCCGCCTGGGTACTCAGACAGGCCGTGTGGCGGCCCGGATAAGCCATCACGACCGTTTCAATTTCCTGAGCGTCGTGCAGCCCGAGCAACAGTTTGTGGGTCCGCGCGTCAGAACTCTCCACATGCTGCCGAATGACCAAACCTTCCAGTCCGAAGGTGCGGCCCAAATTCGCCGCTACCCAGCGCGCGAGCGGCGGCGAAAAGTCGGTCCGCGTCCCAAGGTTGGCTTCCAGATCGCGGTAAAGAGCGCGCCACAAACTGCGGGCGTGAACGGGATTCACGTCATCCCGGAGAAGACGTTTTTCCAGGGCGGAGAAGGACAGACCGTACAACGACTCGGGAATACCTGCTGACACGAAAAGGATTGAATTAGAACCACGAGCTTTGCCGTGATTTCAAATGGCGAACTATTGGGGAGCGGCTTCGGACATGAGGAACGAAAAGAGGTCCCGCACCTGTGATTCCGAGAAGGCTTCGAGCAGACCCTCGGGCATCATCGAGAGAGGTGACTCCTCGGTTTTACTAGCATCAGAACGTTCGACGGTCATCGAACCGGCAAAGGTCTTAAGCTCAAACGTCTTGGGGGTTTGAGCGCCTATCATACCGCTCAGAATCCGGCCGTCCTTCATTGTGACGGTATTCAGTCGGAAATCGGGCGTCACAACGGCATTCGGATCGGCGATGTTTTCGAGCAGATAATCCAAGTTGCGCCGGTCACTTCCGGTCAGATCGGGACCGATCTCACCGCCTTTTCCGTACATTTTGTGACAAGCCGCGCAAACTTGCTGGAACACCTCGCGGCCCGCCGCTGGGTTTGCCTGCCCTACCACGCCCGGACTTAACTTCGTCTTCCACTTTGCAATCAACTCCTGTCGCGCGGCACTACTTGCGCGGACTTCTCCCCAGACCTTCTTAAGCTGGGCGCTCAAAGCTTCATCTTTGGAAGCGGCCATCTGGCGGGCGTCCGACGCACTGATTTCCGTACGATTCACCTGGCCGGCAGCAACGGCATCCAACAGATAACGAGCCCAGGCTGGACGGGACACCAAAACTCCCATGAGTGTTTTGCGGACGTCCGGCGGCGTTTTGGACAAACGTGCAGCGATCAATTTACCAATGACCGGATCGTTAAACTTGCTGAGCCCAAGCGCAGAGACACGAGCTAAAGCATTATTCCCGATCGTCTTCTCACAGACAGCACGCAACTCCGGCACATCCATTTCGGTCAGCGTCTCGATGGCCCGGATCCGGATGGACACTTCGGCCTTTTCATCCAACGCCACCTTATGAACCTCACCCAAGGCGCGCCCGTCCCCAAACACCGCACTTAAGGAACGGACGATAGGGCCGAGAGTCTCATCGTCTGAAAAGCGCTTCGCAATGGGCTTCCACCCCTTAGGCTCGGGCGCCTTCCGCCAGCCAGCCAGCGCCTGACTTAACCCTTGCAAAACGTCAGTGGCGAACTCGGGTTCCGCAGTCGCAGTCACCGACAGCAGAATACTCAACGCACCCGGATTTTTTTCAATCCCCTCGCCCAGAAAGCGTGCAATACAGCGCCGGGTCAGAGGCAGTGCACAACCCTTGGCAAGATTGGCCACAATGGTCGGATCCTCCTCGGCCACGGGTTGAAGCGCATACCACATCATGGCCGGAAAATTCGGGTCATTCGCCCATTGTTCGGTGGCGAGAAGCGGCGCGGCCAAATCGACCCGTTGGGCCAGAGGCAACCGGCACATCGTGGAGGCCAGAGTGAGATGGACCAGTCCCGAGGGATCATCCCAGGCTAGACGGGTAAACTGAGCGAGCAGAGCGGTACTGAGGCCCTCCTCGTCCTTAGGGCGTTTGCCCATGACCGTATCCAGCGGCAGAGCGTCGGTGAGCAGGCGGATGGCCCAGACACGCATATGTTCGTCCCTGTCATTCAACTTGGACTGCAACTCCGGCTTGCTGATGCCGTTAATGCCCCAAAGCGCCCAGAGCTGGCGGAGCCGCATGGCGGGATCGGCATCCCAATCCATTCCCTCTCGCAGGGCTTTAACCGCTTCCTTGACCGAAGCGCCTTTGAGCCAACGCTCTCTGAGCACCTGGGCGGACTGGCGAGCAAACCACGAGTTTGGGCGGCGATAAAGATCCGCCAACCCCATTTCACCACGCCCGGTTATGTCGGCCGACTCGACCTTGCCGGTCGTTTCGGCATAAATCCTGTAAATGCGGCCACTTGTGCGGTGAACGCCCGAGTTCTCGTGGCACTCGCCGGTATCGCTCCAGTCGAGCACGTAAACACTGCCATCGGGCCCCGTGGAAAGATCCACGCCGCGGAACCAGCTGTCGGAGGTTTGGGCAATATCGGTTTCGTGTTTGCCTACATACCCCGTTCCGGAGCGTTCGAGTCGTTCGACATTAATTCGCCGCCCATGAAAATTTAATGTGAATAGCTGCCCCTTATATTCATCCGAAAGAAGACCGCCGTTATAAATCAACGCGCCGCTGTGTGCGTGTCCCCCTCCGAGATCACTGGCGGCTCCGTCCCGCGAGGCACTCCACCCTTTGCCTGTGTCAAAATGGTAATGATCGGCATGCTGATCAATCGCCACATAGGCATGCGGATTCGGATCGGCGGTGTGCGGTCTCACAAAATGCGCCCCCGGGATCATGTGCCAGAGGTGCCCGTTGACCGTGTTGACGAAAAACGCTTCTCCGAGCGCATCCCAGTCATGACCCCAAGGATTTGTGGTGCCATGACAGATCACCTCAAACGCCTTCCTCTGTGGATGATAGCGCCAAATGCCACCGCGCATTGGAATCCGCTCCGACGCTGCAGCGCCGGGAACGCCGATTTCGCCGGGGCAGGACGCACCGGCCCGACCGTACAACCAGCCGTCGGGTCCCCAGCGTAAACCGTTGGCCAGGTTATGATGGTTGGAGTCGGCCACCGTAAAGCCATCCAGAACCACCCGCGGCGAGGCATCCGCCAGGCCATCACCGTCCGGGTCCGGCACAAACAAAAGACGCGGAGGACATAACAGCCAGACGCCCCCCTGTCCGACTTCGACACTTGTGAGGGCATCAAGGCCGTCCATGAACACGGTGCGCTTCGGCGGCTTTCCCTTCTCCCTGGAAGGCTCGAAGATAAGCACCCTATCCTTGTGGTTGGGATCAATCCGAACGCCGCGTTCGGCATAGGTAAAATTTTCTGCCACCCAAAGGCGCCCGTGGGCGTCCCAGACCATGGCGACCGGATTCATCACATCCGGCTCGGAAGCAAACACCTCCACGTGCATACCGAGCGGCAACTTCCATTTTGCCACAGCCTCGTCGGGGGGCATTGGAGAACCTGGCGTAGTTTCAGAATTTCGCGGGTCGGGAAACTGAGCGTACGACACACTGGGAACAAAAAGTACCAGCGCACTCAACACGAACAAAAGTCGGCCAGGCGTGAATCGGAAGGGCATGGAGAGGGGAGGAAAATGACATATCGAGGCTAACGGGAACAAAGTCTGTTCCTAGTAGAAAACCTTACCTATCGAACAGAAATGCCCTAAAATACAGCCGCTCAAACCGGCTACAAAGGCGGCATAGGAGCGTTTAAGGGGCGGGTGGGGGTCAACGCAGGGGCCGGGCGTTTGGTGGCTAAGGAGCAGATCGGTTGAAACAAACTGTGGATGCATTTTTTTCACGAAACAGTTGCACGCCATACACGGCTTATGGTTGAATATTCGCCCGCTGTGATCGCAGTGTCCGCACCCGTAGCTCAATTGGATAGAGCATCTGACTACGAATCAGAAGGTTTTAGGTTCAAGTCCTAACGGGTGCACTCCTCTCTCCCAAGGGGTTACATAAACCTCTGGGCACGCATCAGGCACCGTGGTGCCCAAATAGTGCCCAAATGATTGAGTCCCGCTCTCCAAAAGCATCTTGTTTTAGGAGGCTTTCCCCAAGGCGCCGTCCTACGATTTTGGCTTCGTGCAAGCAGTCATCAACGACTGGCTGGCTTCTCTCAAACAACGTATCCGAGGCGCTCGGCAACGGGCCGTTTTGGCGGCTAACGCCGAACAAATCCGGCTCTATCACGAAATCGGACGCGACATTCTCAACCGCCAGACTCAACAAGGCTGGGGTGCCAAAGTGATCGACCATCTCTCGGCTGATCTGCGGGCTGCCTTTCCGGACATGAAGGGCTTGTCGGCCTCTAACCTCAAATACATGCGTTTTTTTCGCGCAGGAGTGTCCGGATCGCTTAATTGGTCAGCAGTCTGCTGCCCAATTGCCGTGGTTCCACATCCTCGCCCTAATCAGCAGTCTATCTGACAACGCGCTTCGGGACTGGTATGCCCGCGAGGCACTGGAGCACTCGTGGCCCCGCGAGACCCTCAAAATCCAGATCAAAAACCAGCTCCACGATCGACTACGAGGGGCGATCCTGGCGAGGCTTTCACCATCACTTGGTTCTGATTGCGCTTGCCTACCTTTTCGTTCTTACAGTCCATACACCTGCAAAAAAAACTTCTGGTGCGACGTGGGAGGCGATCCTGGTAGCGATCCGGCCGTGGCTCGTGAGATCGACAGGATATTGTTCCTGCTGCAGGGCGCTTTTTGAGGAAAGCACTCGAGATACTACTTAACGGAATAATATTCGGAATTTAACGCACCGTGGCAATACAGCCCTTCGCTGCACACGTACGCAAAAAGGATTTTCCATCATTGATCGCGTTGTTCACATCGTTTGCGAGAGGACTGTCGGGCAACCGGCAGTTCTACCTCAATAGGGATTCTGATAAGCGATATAATCAACAATCACGTAAGAGGATTTCTTTTTATCGGCACCCAGTGGAGCGATGCGAAGGCTTCGGGTCGGCTGCTGATGGAGCATCGCAAGAGGAGAGGCCGCTTGTGGAAAGGAGTGTTACTGGCGGCCGGAATCTTGGCCTGAAGCTCCCCAAAATAGAGACGAGTAGCTCAACTAATGTTATCCGTATGGCTCTTACAGCGGGATGAACCCGCCGCAAAACGCTCTTTTACGAAAACCATATTCGTTAAGGGCGGTGCGCTGAGTGGTTCTCTCTTTTCCCGCCACAAGCCCCCAAGAGACCCGCCCCAACGGGCCCTGGTCAGTGGTTTACGGCCCGAACTCAGCGCCCAAAAGCAACCCAGCGACTTCTCGCCCGCCTAGGGGTGTAGGGCGGGGAAAGTGTCTCCGACAGCCAAACCGCGAGGTACGTTTTGCCCCGGCCACCGTCCCCGCCTCAGGGGCCTGTTTTGGGCTCGGATCATACCGGCCACCACGAGATTGGCCTCGCGGGCAGCCCTAATCGAAACTCAGCTTGTGCCCCCAGCGTTTGAAAAACTTATAGGCACACACACAGCGTTGTTCCGCCTCCGTCCGCGACACACTCCAACCCACCGCCAGCCCGAGCAAAAACCCGAGCCCGCACACACTCAGCACCGTCGTTGTCGGGTGTTCTCGAACCAGTTGCCCACTACGGTCGGCCACTTCTCCCGCTTTGACCTTGGTGTTTTCCCAAGCCTGGGAAGCTCCATCCGCCAAGGTTCGTCCAGCCTCTTTGGCCGGATTAGTAATATCATCAGTGTTCATGGAATCGTTTCGTTAGAATGCTTACCGAGTTCACTAAGCCCAAATAAGGACACCGAATGCCCCTATCCTTTAAATCGAAAGCCCGCCTTTAAAACGGTGTTAGGGATAATGCCACTTTCTCACTAGGCGACTTCTCGCCGCCTTTCGGCTTCAACCCTTTGCCTGCCCGAGGACCTCTAAGGAAGAGTGCGTGCGTTTTTCCCAAAACTGGCCAATTTACTAGTCTGCCGCCTCCTACCACCCTATAGGAGCCGGTCTTCGGAATGCGACGCTTCCCCTAACCTAGCGCATCCCGATTCCAAGCCATCCCAATCAACCTCCCGTTTATTATGTCTGAACAGAAGCCCGTAAACCCCGAAGAAGTCGTTGCCGAGGAAGAATTTATCCAGAGCGAGGTGGCCGAATACCACCGCCTGGCCGCACGCCACTTCGAGCTCGCAGCCAAACATCACATGGTCGCCGCCGAAGCTGACGAGGAAGATGACATTCTCACCGCCGGCTATCACGCCTACGTCGCCCACGGTCATCAACTCCGCGCCGTCGAATACGCCGCGATTGCGGCTGAAGATGCGGCCTTGGCCGAAGATGAGGAATGTTCCGGGTGCGACAGCGATTCCTGCACCCAAGAGCAGCCCTAGTCGGCGAATCTTAGGCATCCGGCTATGAGAAAGAATCCCCTCTCTTGTAGCCCTGCTTTCAGCCCCGCCATTCTACCGGCCTTCTGGAGGCGCTCGGACAGTCCCCGCTAGCGGCCCAAGCACACACACGGGCGTTTCCTGTCGCCGTCCTCCGCAGCTAACCGCACGCATTTCTAGCAAAAGGGTGCGTTTTTTGCCCGTCTCCTCCGCCAACTTCAAGCCCGTCGACTCAAGCCATGCCGAAATCCCGGGCTGCTACAGCCGCCGCTCCCTTCACCGGCAATATCCGCCCCGTCCAGGATCAATTCGGGCGAGCGTTGCGGGATCTGCGAATTTCGGTGACCGATCGCTGCAACTTTCGTTGCCAGTATTGTATGCCTCGACGGATTTTTGGATCGGCATATCCCTTTCTCGAACCCGGGGAACTTCTGACATTCGAGGAAATTGCCCGGGTTGCCAAAGTATTTGTTCGGGCCGGGGTGGGCAAATTGCGGATTACCGGTGGTGAACCGCTGCTAAGGCCGCGCCTCCCCGAGTTACTACAAACCCTGGCCGCCATCGAAGGCGTCGAGGACATTGCGCTCACCACCAACGGCTCGCTACTTGAAAAACAAGCGCCCCTGCTCCGCGCGGCCGGCCTTCACCGGCTCACCGTCAGCCTGGATGCTTTGGATGGGGCGATCTTCCAGGCGATGAGCGACACCAACGTTCCGGTGGAAACTGTGCTGGCCGGAATCGAGGCGGCAGCGGCCGCGGGATTTGCACCGATCAAAATCAACGTGGTCGTCAAACGCGGCTTGAACGAACCGCAGATCCTCCCTCTGGCGCTGAATTTCTCCCGGCCCGGATTCGTTGTCCGGTTTATCGAGTACATGGACGTGGGAAACACCAACGGGTGGCGCTTGGCCGATGTCGTCCCCAGTGCTGAAATCCTCGAGACCCTGCAGCAACATGCCCCGCTGGAAAGATTGCCCGCCAAGAGTCCGGGCGAAACGGCCCGCCGCTACCGATTCCAGGGAGGAGAGGGAGAACTGGGCATTATTGCGTCGGTGACCCAGCCGTTTTGCCAGAACTGCACCCGGGCTCGTATTTCAGCAGACGGACGGCTGCATACCTGTCTCTTTAGCGAAGCGGGTCTGGATCTCAAAAGCCGTTTGCGCGACGGCTCGAGTGATGAGGCCCTATTCGGACTGATTGGATCGGTGTGGAGCGGACGATCCGACCGTTACAGTGATTTGCGAGCCTCGGTCAGCCAAAGCCGGAGTAAAACGGAGATGTCCGTTCTTGGGGGATAACCCTCGGGTAATTGCGGTGCGACACCCCGGACTTGGAGACGAGCCGATTCCGTGCTTTCTTGAAGGTTCCCTACAGCTGCTTCGATGCATTAACCTCGAAGGCTCCCTGGTTCTCAGGTTGCAACTCCCATGGTCGTCCCAATCAATACGCGTAAGCAAAGTTACCCCGCCCGGCGCTGGGTCAAGCCGGTGGTTATCACTCTTGGTGCGATGACGCTTGCGGTGGCGGGTGTGGCAGGCTGGCAGTGGCAGGTCTGGCACTCCAAGGCGTTGCTTTTTGATTACAGCAAACTCGGGGAAATGGAGTCAGCCAGCCAGATTTTCGACCGCAACGGCGAGCTACTCGGGCGGATTTTCATCCAGAACCGCGACCAGAAACCACTCTCGGAACTCTCGTCATTTCTTCAAAAAGCCGTCGTGTCCGCCGAAGACTCGCGTTTTTACGGGCATAGCGGTGTCGATTTTTACGGGATCGCACGTGCCATGACGCGCAATTTTCAAGCCGGCAAAGCCCGGCAAGGAGCCAGCACACTCAGCCAGCAATTAGCGCGGAACACTTTTCCCAAGGATTTGCCAAGCGACGACCGGTCTATTCGCCGGAAGGTGTTGGAAATGTTCGTCGCCTGGGAGGTGGAAAATCACCTCACAAAACTCCAAATCCTCGAGCACTATCTGAACCGGGTCTTTTTCGGGGCCGGATTCTACGGAGCGGAATCCGCCGCCCAGGGTTACTTTGGCAAGAGGGCCCGGGATCTAAGCTTAAGCGAATCGGCCCTGCTCGCCGGTCTCCTGCGCAGTCCGAACAATCTTTCGCCCTGGCGCAACCGCAAGGCCTGTCTGGAGTCCCGCAATTATGTGCTGTTCCGGATGCGCGAACTTAATGTCATCACTGATGCCCAATACCGGGAGGCTATCGCCGAGGAACCGATGGTGAAAAACCGTCGTGCGACTCTGTTGGAAAGTTACGCGGCGGATATGGTTTCCGCACATATGTCCAAGTTCGTGGGCCGGGAAAACACCCTCAGCGACGGCTACCGGATCTACACGAGCATTGATCTAAAGCTGCAGCGAAAGGCCGAAAGCGCGTTGCAGGCCCAACTGTCCCAGGTCGAACAACGCTCCGACTTTCAAAAGCACCAGACTTACGCCCAGTTTGACGGGATATACCGGGCCTGGAAACGCGCCCAGTCCACCGGCGGCGAAGAGCCTACTCCGAAACCCGAATACCTTCAGGGATCAGTCATAATTCTGGATAATGCGACCGGGGCCATTCGGGCCATCGTCGGCGGACGCGATCCCCAGCACAGCGAATTTAACCGGGTCACCCAAGCCAAGCGCCCGGCCGGAAGCGCATTTCTGCCGCTGGTCTACGCCACAGCGTTTGAAAAGGGGCTACATCCGGGCACCATTGTTTATGACACGGTCATGGACAACCGGATGGTGATGGTCGGAGGGACGAGTGGGATTTTAGGGGAATGGGCACGCGAACAGGCCAATACTCCCTACGAAGGTCCGGTGACGGCGCGAACCGCGTTGGTGAAATCCAAAAACGCCGCCACCGTCCGTTTTGGAATGCAGATTGGCGACGACTTAAAGGAGTCGCTGGAATCGGTGGGGGCTCTGGCCAAGGCGGCTGGAATCGAGAGTGCGCTGAGGGCTTTTCCCGCCACCTTTCTCGGTAGCAGCGAAGTCACTCCGATGGAGCTGGTTTTGGCCTACACGAGTATTGCCGGAGGCGGTTCCCGCCCGAATGCGCCATTCTTAGTGGATCGTGTGGAGGAAAAAGGCGGCAATGTAATTTACCGGGCGGAACCCTCTCGTACAAAAGCATTTTCCGTCGGACCCGCTTATCAGGTTCATGATTGTCTCACGGCCGCGTTAAGTGAAGGCACCGGGGCGGGAGCGTTCACATCGATGGGACTCAAACGGATGCCCCTGGCCGGCAAAACCGGGACGGCTTACAATTTCACCGACGCGTGGTTTGTGGGGTACTCGAGTGAAATCACCTGCGGAGTCTGGGTCGGATTCGATAAACCACGCACTCCGATTTTCTACGGCGCTTTTGGCTCCGACATCGCGCTGCCGGTATGGACGGAGGTGATGAATGCCAGTTTTGGCAGTTACCCTCCCCGGGATTTTACACGGCCCGAATCGCTCCATGCCTGCCAGATCTGCTCCAAATCCGGCTACAACCTCCTCCCCCGCTGCCAGGAACCCGGACAGGGCGGGCAACCAGTGAGCACCGCCACCGAGATCTGGCTCACTGAATTTCAACGGCCCGGACAGGATGAACCGTGTGACGTGCACGGCCCCAAACGCCCGCGTGTGCGTCACAACAGCGGCAGCACCGTTTTGGCCAAAGCACAGCTCACCATTGACCCGAGCACCATCACACCAATTCCGCTCCAGTCGCCCACGGTGCTCGGAGACGATCCGTTTCAGTCACTGCAGGCAGAGCAAACGGCCAAGGCGCTCAAAAACTACAAGGATCGGGGTACGGCGGCCCCCTTGGACAACAAGATTCCGGCTCTGGAACAGCCCGAGCCGCAGCTTCCCGACATTCCCCGTGCCGAACCTGTACGACCGGGGGAAAGCCAACCTGCGATTCCAAAAGCCGAACCGGTCAAGAACCTTCCTAAATTGGAATTTTAAACCAAAAGCCCACCGAACCCTTAGGGTCTTCCCCGCAACGGTGAGTTGTTTACAGCCAACCATTTAATCCCCAACCTACCCCTCCCATGATAGACCTCCACTCCCGCATTAGTCAGGCAGTCCAGAACGGCTCTTTGCTCGACTCGAGTGCCCGCAACCTCCAGCAACTCCTCGAAAACGCCCCCGCCGATTATGTGGTGGATAGCATTCGGGAACTTCTCGATACCGGTGCCTGGGCCGAACTGAACGACCGCTTCTTTAAGACTCTCGCTTTTGGAACCGGCGGACTACGCGGACGCACCATCGGGAAAATCACTACCAGTGCCGAGCGCGGCACGCCCCAGGCCCTGGATCGCCCCCAGCGGCCTTGCGTCGGCACCAATGCCATGAACGATTTCAATGTGTCCCGTGCGACACAGGGCCTGGTGGCTTACCTGAAGGAGGTTCACAAAACCAAGGGGCACGCGGGACGCCCCCGTCTGGTTGTGGCTCACGATACGCGCCATTTCTCCAAAGATTTTGCCGAGATAACCGCCCGCGTAGCCGCGGAAAACGGTGTGGACGTGTTTCTCTTTGCGGGCCCCCGCTCGACTCCTCAGCTTTCGTTCACCGTGCGCCTTCAGAATGCGCAAGCCGGCATTGTGATCACCGCGAGCCACAATCCCTCCCACGACAACGGCTATAAAGTGTACTTTGATCAGGGGGCGCAAGTTGTTGAGCCGCACGCCAGTGGCATCATCGCCAAAGTCAACGCCATACAGGGAGCCGTTTACACGCCGCTTCCGGCGGATCAACAGGGATCGGTCACCATTTTGGACCTCGATGCGGACGAAGCGTACATGGCACGTCTGGAAACACTCATTCTGGACCGGCCGATGGTTGCCGCGGCCGGCGGACTGCGTATCGTTTTCACATCTATCCATGGAACCGGAGGCACCATCAGCCTGCCGATGCTCGAACGCCTCGGATTTGCCTACAGCACAGTAGTCGAACAGGAAGTGGCCGACGGGCGTTTCCCCACCGTCAAGAGCCCCAACCCCGAGAACGCCGAAGCGCTTTCCCTCGCGATTGAAAAAGCCAAACTCGAAGCGGCCGACCTCGTGATCGCCACCGATCCGGACTGCGACCGAATGGGGGTGGCAGTCCGGAATCCGCAGGGCGAGATGGAACTCTTGAGCGGCAACCAGATCGGTTCGCTCATGGCGTATTACCGGGTCAACAAACTCAAGGAGCAAGGGGTGATTACGCCGGAAAACGCCTCGCGCTGTGTGCTGATTAAAACTTTTGTGACCACCGACCTTCAGAAGGCGATTGCCAACCGGAATGGACTGCGTTGTGTCGAAACACTGACGGGATTTAAGTACATAGGGGCCAAACTCGGAAAATATGAAGACGCTTTGCCTCAGGAAATCCGCTACGGTTACCGATCCCGGTCCGAGGCTGAAACCCGGACGGCCCGGCTCGCACACTCGAGCTATTATGTCTGCGGAGGGGAGGAGAGTTATGGCTACAGCGCGGCTGATTTCGTGCGCGACAAAGACGGCAATGGAGCGGCCATTGTGTTTTCGGAAGTCGCCGCCTACGCAAAAAGCCGAGGACTGACCATCCCGGAACTTTTAGACGAGGTGTACTCGGAGTACGGATTTTACTGGGAGCAAAACGGATCCTTAACCTTTGAAGGGGCCGAAGGAGCGGCCCAAATCCAGCGTTTGGTGCAGTCTTACTCCACAAAACAACCCATCGAGGCGGATGGATGCCCCGTGAAGTCGGTACTTGATTACGCGCGCACTGATCTTGTGGACATCGAAGGCGACGAGATTCCCAAGGAAAACATGCTTATGATGGAGTTGGAGGACGGACGCCGGGTAGCGGTTCGTCCTTCGGGCACCGAACCCAAAATTAAATTCTATCTATACGGGCACGCCCTTCCCCAAAACGGCGTCCCTTTGGGTGGCGACATTCTTGGATCGCTCAAATCGAAGGTGAAATCCTCGCTCGAAAGCCTTTGGCTCTGGATCCAGAGCGACGTTCAGCAACGACTCAGATAACAACAACCTTGCTCTGCGACCCAAAAATCACCGAATTTTGTGCCCCTTCCATGGGGGGATAATTCAGGTCTCCGGCATTTTCGCCGTTACGGTTCCCCGGAAAGGTGAAATGGTCTCCCCCCCCTTAGAAACTTATGAGTGCTCTGCTCCTTAAGCGGTTTTTCCAAAAGCCGCTCCAAATTGCCTACGTGGTTCCGAGTTCCCGCACCCTGACCCGTCGTGTAGCGGGCCGGATGGACTTTTCTCGGCCCCGTGTGATCGTGGAGTACGGCCCCGGGGAAGGGTGTCATAGCCGCGAAATCCTCAGCCGGATGTATCCGGGTTCCCAACTCATTTTAATTGAATTGGATGAGGAACTTGTTCACTGCCTGCGCAAACAATTCCAGGGGCGATCCGACGTCAGCATCATCCACGGGAGTGCCGTGGACATTCTTCAAATTCTCGCCCAGCACGGCCATACGCACTGTGACTACGTTGTGTCAGGGATTCCCTTTAGCCTGATCCCCCCCGAGCCTAAACGCGAGATGCTTCAACGGACCCATCAGGCGCTCCGTCCCAGTGTGCATTCCGCCTTTTTGGTCTACCAAGTCACCCGCGAACTGCGCGACGGAGGGCTTTGCGATGAGTTCGTGCGTTGCGAAACGGAGTATTGCCTCAGAAATATCCCGCCGATGTGGATCTCGGTTTTTTTTCGCACGAATCAGGTCCTGGCTGATGCGCCTCAACCAGAGTTTCTCCCCAAAACCGTCATGGCCGAAGCCTGACACGCTGCTTGCCGATCCTTATCTTCCTCCACCCCTTCGATGAAATTAGAACTCTACATTAGAGAATGGTGTCCGTGGTGCGTCAAAGCGCGCGCAACGCTCGACCGCCTCGGATACACTTACCTCGTGCACGATCTGGAGGTCGAACCCGGGGCCCGCGAAACCATGGCCGAGATCTCCGGCCAGGAACGCGTCCCCACCCTTAAGGTGGGTGACTTAGTGCTGCCGGACTTCGGACCGGACGATCTTCTGGCGTTTTTGGAAAAACACTCCATCACGCCCGATAACTCCCGTGTCTCGTCGTCGCACGAATAGCGGGAACCCCTCCCCGGTTCGACGAGTTTGCCTGCTTCTTTTCTCTGCCTAAATGCTTGCTGACCTTCTGTTGGTACTCGGCTTTGCCGTTATCAGTCTGGCCCTTAGGGGAAGCGGACTGCCCTTTTTACACCGCCTCGGAAACCTCTGTGTTCTCCTTACCTCGTTCCTGCTCGGATGGCGGTTGACGGGCCACGTGACAGTCGGGATTGCGTGCGCAGGCAGTTGGCTACTGCTCCCCTGGGTCGACATAGTCACCCGGGTCCGGCATATCCACATGCCTACCGATCGACCGCTGCTGCCTCAGGCGCCACCGGGATCGAGCCGGTTTCCGGCTCTCGCGGAATTGACCGAGGAAATTGAGTGCCAGGGGTTCGAGCAAATCGAAGATGCGGGGTGGGACCACGACGAACAGCGTCAGTTTGTGCGCCTTTTCATCCATTCCACCGACTGTATCCGGGCGAGTATTAACTTGGTGGAAAACGAACATATCAGCTTTTTCTACCTGACCCTCTGCTCGTACACCCCGGATGGAAACCTCTGGTGTACATGGAATTACCCATTTTCATCCAGCCTTAAACCGTCTCCAAACTGGCGCATTCAGCGCATGCGCTCAGCGAACACCTTCCAGGAAATCTACCAGGCCCATCACGACTGGCTCTCGCTCCTGGAGGCGGGCCCCGTAATTCCCTTAACGTCCGAACCAACCCAGCTCACCGCTGAAATCGTGCAGGAACTCCAGGCTCAGGTGGCCCACAACCTCCATTGTGGAGTCCTCTTAAAAGCGGCCGAAGGCCAGGTCCGCTATTCCTGGCGGGGCTGTTTTTTCCTTTGGACCCAGTTTCTGAGGGATTTGCTCCGAGCCTAAGCCTTTTTCTCTGAGGCCGTATGAACGCTCCAATTCCCGGCCCTTTTCGGGCGAGCGCAAGGCTTCTGGACTTCATGCGACAGGCCGACGAACCCGGCCTGATTAATCTGGCAGCCGGCGTTCCCGGACCTGACGCCCTGCCAACCGACGCCTTAACCCGAGCCTTCTCCTCGGCACTTCAGAAGGATGGCGCCAGCCTTTTTGCCTACCATCACCCTGAGGGTGACCACCGGTTGCGCGAATCTCTCGCCGCTCGCCTCCAATCCCGCGGCGTCCACGCCCTCACGGCGGCCAATATTGTGACTACCACGGGCTGCACCCAGGCGTTGTCCGTATTACTCTCCCTACTGGTCACTCCGGGAAGTGTCGTGGCCTGCGAGGGACCAGCCTATTACGGAATGCTCGAAATCCTGAGCGATGCCGGAGCCCATGTGCTCGCCTTGCCCGTAGGCACCGACAGTATTGATCTAGAGCAAACCGAAACGCTTCTGGCCAAGCACCGGCCCGTTTGCCTAGTGATTTGCCCGACTCTTTCAAATCCTTCAGGCGCTACCTTGCCCGTTGAGCAACGTGGCCCGCTCGTGGAGCTCTGCCGCCGATTCGGTGTCCGGATTGTCGAAGACGACATTTACGGCGAACTCCCGGACGCGGGTACCCCGCCGCCGCTTCTGTCTTACGATCCCTCCGGAGAAGTGGTCAGTTACGTCACGAGCTTTTCCAAAACCGTGTCACCCGGGCTCCGCACGGGCTTTTGTGTTCCGGGACCACTGCACGAAGCTTTTGCGGCTCGAAAATGCCAGCAGGATCTCCATAGCGGGGTTGTCACCGAGGGAATCCTGCGCGAATTCCTGGCGGCGGGTGAACTGGATCCGCACCTCATCTGGTTGCGCCAGCGTAATCTTAAACGCCGGACACTCGCTCTGAACGCTATCGGAGCGACATTTCCGGCCGATGCTCTCGTCCACGCGCCATCGGGAGGTTATATGCTTTGGGCCCAACTTCCGGCTCGGATCAACCTGAAGGAACTCCGTGCCGCCGCGCGAGCCGAGGGTGTGGTATTCGCCTCGGGTGATGTCTTTTATCCACACCCAGCTCCGCTTCCCAGCCTACGTCTAAATTGCGCCAAGGCTTCGGAGACCCATCTCGTCCAGGGGATTCAGATTCTCGGCCGGCTCCTAAGCACAACGCGGTAAGGTTGCCGGGGAATCGCTCGTTTCCGTTGTCCGCTTTAGTTCCCGATGGCATAAAGGGAAGCCATGCAAGTTCCCCTCTTAGACCTTAAGCTCCAGTACGGCCCGCTGAAGGCTCAAATCCTGAAGGAAATTGAAGCCGTTGCAGACTCGCAACACCTCGTGCTTGGGCCGCAGGTCGAACAGCTTGAACGTTCTATCGAGGCCTACACCGGAGCGCCCCACGCCATTGGGGTTTCCTCCGGCACAGATGCGCAGCTTGTGTTGCTGATGGCGCTAGGCATCGGCCCCGGAGACGCCGTCATTACGACCCCCTACACCTTTTTCGCTACCGCCGGGTGTGTCGCCCGACTCGGCGCCCGGGTGGTTTTCGCCGACATCGATCCGGCCACCTACAACATCTCGGTGGAATCGCTGGAGGCAGCCCTGGCCCGGACCGCTAATGTAAAGGCCATCATCCCGGTGCATCTGTATGGGTGTTGTGCCGATATGGAGGCCATCCAGAAACTGGCAGCCCATTACGGAGTGCCCGTACTCGAAGACGCCGCCCAAGCCCTCGGGGCACGCCACCCGCTCGGGGCGGCCGGCGCCATTGCCGATGCCGGTTGGTATTCCTTTTATCCCACCAAAAACCTCGGCGCTTTTGGCGACGCGGGTATGGTGACCTGCAAAGACGCCGCCCTCGCGGCCAAAATCCGCTCCCTGCGGAACCATGGGATGGAGCCGAAATATTTTCACCATTCCGTCGGTGGCAACTTCCGTCTCGATGCCATTCAGGCCGCCGTTTTGAACGTCAAACTGCCCCATCTCGATTCGTGGGGCGCTGGCCGGCGCGCTCGAGCCGCCTTTTATCGGAGCGAATTCCAGAAGCGCGGCTTAAATGCCGCCCTGACCCTGCCAGTCGAACCATGGGCCGGCTGCGGTGTGAACGATCATCATATCTATAACCAGTTCGTAGTGCGTGCGCCCAAACGGGATGCACTCCGAAACGCGTTGCAGAATGCGGGCGTTGGATCCGAAATTTACTATCCCCTGCCCTTGCACGAGCAGAAATGTTTCCGGAGCCTCGGATACAGTACAGGCGACTTCCCCGAAGCGGAACGCGCTGCCCGGGAGAGTCTTGCGCTCCCGATTTTTCCGGAGCTTACCGAGGCGCAGCAACTTTACGTTACCGATCAGATCGCGCGGTTTTACGGCATGTAAAGCCGCCCTTTCCCCAACGGGTTGGCGTGCTTCCTGTCCGTAGGGGAAGGGCCTCCGGTTCCGAGGCGCGTCTTTGCCGCGTGCTTCGGGAATGTCCCCCGTGTAGACCTCGTCCTTTCGGATGCGTTCCCCCTTCGCCACTCTTTTTCCTCTCTGTTCGGCTCTGGGCTACACGTTTGCGGCCCTCATGCTTAAACGCGCCACCGAAAGGGGCGTCGGTCCGTGGCGCATCACGTTTTTGGTCAACTGGACGGCTGCCATTCTCTTTACCCCGTGGCTTTTGACGGGAGGATTGCCATTTACGCCCATCGCCGTCTCGCAGGCGATCCTGAGTGGAGCTGTTTTCTTTGTCGGACAGGTATTTACCTTTCTGGCGCTCAGCCGCGGAGACGTCTCGCTGACCACCCCGATCATGGGCACGAAGGTGGTTTTTGTGGCACTATTCGCCCCGCTTTTTGCAGGCGAAAGCCTCGGGGTGGCCCTGTGGTGTTCGGCCATTCTGACCTGTGTTGCGACCGCCTTGATGGGAGGCGAATTTAAGGCCAACGCCAAGCGCCTAGTGCCCAGTCTGGTGTTTGGAGTCAGCGCCGCCGTGTGTTACGCGGCTACGGACATCATGCAACGCCGCTGGGTGGTTAACCTCGGTTTTGGTCACTTCGCGCCGATCATGTTTGCGACCATCGGCGTCATGGGGTGCGGGTTGATCCCGCTCTTTTCAGAGCCCTTAAGCGCTTTGCCCCGCACGTCCCTCGTCTGGGGATTGGCCGGTGGTGTGCTCATTTCTCTCCAGGCCACGGGAATTGCCTACAGCATCGCCACCTACAACGAGGTGACCCTTACCAATATTCTCTACACCACCCGGGGTATCTGGAGTGTGGTTTTGGTTTGGTTGGTGGGGCATTGGTTCAGCAACACGGAAAAATCGGTGGGATCAGCCGTCATGATCCGCCGGTTATTGGGGGCGGTTCTGCTGCTCGGTGCCGTTCTACTCGGTCTTCTCGGCCGCTAAAGTTTTCAGCGCGAACAGGGAACACCTCGTCCTCGATCCTGCCCCCGGGCCGGGGCGTTTCTGGGGCCCCTTGTTCCGATGCTCGCGCCAGCTTTTTCTTAGGCTGAACGTGTCTTTTTCCCGGGGCTGCGCCTTGACTCCGTTTCAGCAAAAAACCACCATATCTAGCCAAATTGAGAGGAGTGGCCCCCACTAATAGTGGAGGCCACTCCAATCAAACCACCTCCAAGCACAAGCAAGGAGGGGGTCAAAACAGGACAGAAACTGGGACTTTCCCGGGCCTTTTTGTCGTCAGATCCGCTTCCTTAGCAGCCTCATCCAAGCCGGTTAAACTTGGCTCGGTCGAATCGCTTCGAAGGAAGGCTGGTGAAGGTTTTGGCTCCGTTGGAAGGGTCCTTTTCGCGTGTTGTCCTCCCCACAATGCGCCGGATTTGTTGGGGTGAGCCAACACCTCGACAGCAAGCCCGCAAATGTCCGGCATCTTTGGCAAATGCAGCCCGTCCGCCCCACATATACCGATTAATTCCCTCTTCCTCAATTCCTTACTATGATATCCGATTTGTTAACCACGCCCGATACCGGCGCCGCACTCGATCCGCTCAACTACAAATCCGAAGACGGAGACTCTTCGGCACGCGAGGAGGGGGATGTGGTTGTTTACCAGTTCCGGAACAAAACGTTCCGACTGAACAAATCCAAGGCGCGTGAACGGCTCAGCGGGAAAATGGTCATCAACGGTCACCGTTCGGCCGAACTGAACGTGCTGCCCATCAAATATCACGAGGCCTACCGCATTTATAAGCAGATGAAGGCCAACCACTGGGAACCCGACGTCATCGACATGTCCAAGGACGCCCAGCAATGGAACACCGGGGTATTGTCGCCCAAGGAACGCTGGATCATTGAGATGGGGGTCGGTTATTTCTCGTCAGCAGAAGGTATTGTAGGAGATTCGGTGCTGCACGTCATTGAAGACAACCTCACGGCGGCCGAACTCAAACACGCCTCTCTTAGGCATATCGCCGAGGAATCCATCCACATGGATTCCCTGCTCCACATCATAGGAAGCCTCAATATCGACCTGGACGAAGTCACCGCGAAGTTTAACGACATCCCTTCCATTCAAAAGAAGAACCAGTTCATCACAAAGCAGATGCCCGAGTTGAAGATGGGCATCGACCTGACCCAGACGGTCAACAAGCAGCGGTTTGCCAAGGCGATCTTCGGCATTACGCAGGTGATGGAAGGCACCCAGTTTTATGCGCTGTTCGCGATGGTCCTTTCCCTGCACCGCCAAAACAAAATGACCGGCATCGGTCAGATGTTCCAATACACGCTCCGGGACGAGTCGAACCACATCGCCCTCGGCCGTTACATCCTCACCCAGCTCATCGAGGAAAACCCCGA
>CAMCYN010000028.1 GCA_945883955.1 Akkermansia muciniphila | reverse complement strand
ATTGATGAATTCGATGAATTGGTGGACATCGGGAACTCCAGATCGCCTCGACGGCTTTTATCGAGTCAAGGCATTCGCACTTGATGGCGTACAGGACATGAACGTGCCCGACGACAGGCGGTGGGTTCGCGTCGCCATCACTGCACGGCCACATACGAACTCTTTTGTGAACATGCAACGTGCGAATGGTGATCAGGAGATTGCGATGGTCATGATTGACCGCTCGAAGGGGATCTTGGGTAATTTCATGATGCCATTCCAGGGTGACTCGGGCGACTTCCGGCAGCGTTTTAGTCGTGGCGGCGACCCGGACACGTCGTTGAAGTACAAGTTCGCTGACGACGGCACGCTGACGCTTGAAGGCCGCTTCCGCGGCTCGGCTGTGACGGCTCGACTCGCGCGGCAACCGTCGGACGAGTTTCCCCTGCTGCATCGAAGATTCGACTGGAGAAACAACGATCTGTGGTACTGGCGGTGAATGCCTCGCTTGCAGCAGGGATTCATTTGACCGCCCGCAAGGGTCTACGGCAGCCTGCCCCAACTGCGGCGAGCGATGCGGCAACGGTCGCCAGTCGCTTGATAGAAAAAAGCATAACGAAGCGATGCAGCGGACTCGCGATAAAGTCGGTCGGTGTGGATAATCCCTTGGTCGCGAGCCGCTGATCGCAATCGTTCGGCAGGAAAGATCAATGCAATATCAACTTCTAGCAGATAGACCTGATGCGATTCCTATTGTGGCTCAATGGCTGTATGAGGAATGGGGTAGAACCATAGAGGGAAACACGGTTGAGAAGGCCTGTGAACGCCTTCGCCAGAGGATGAGCCGCGACCATTTACCCCTCCACATTCTTGCCGTTGAGAACGGTGTTGTCGTCGGCTTTGCCGCATTGAAGTTGCGGGAAATGGACGTGTACCCCGACCGAGAACATTGGCTTGGGAGTGTGTATGTTCCGCATGAACACCGTGGCCAGGGAATCGCATCGTTCTTAATACAAACGGTTGTCTCGATGGCACCTCGGTACGGAGTGTCCCTGCTTAGTCTACAGACAGAGCGGGAAGATGGGGGTGTGTACGAAAAGCACGGATGGGTTCAGGTTGAACGCGTGCACTATCATGGAGTTGATGTCACAGTGATGGAACGACATTTGAAACCACAGCCTAACAAAGCCTCGCACGCGACTTCGGAACCCGCGCCGAGCGCGGCTTCCTCATCGCGTGAAGGCTGACGTTAGGTCTTTGTCCGCCATCTTCCGTGAGAAAACTCGATCACCATTAATTTCATTCCATTATTGATGATTTTATCATTAAATACCTAATGCCAATTACAACGGCTCTACTGGCAGAGTATCCCACACATTTACCTATAGTTGCCGACTGGATATTTCATCAGTGGGCTATCCGGAAACCGGGGGCTACGCTAGAAAATGTTATCGAGCGTTTACAATCCCACCTTCAGACAAACGAATTGCCAATCATGGTGATAGCCCTTGATGGAGCCCAATGTATCGGAACTGCAAGCCTCCGATCCTCGGACTTACAGGGTCACGAAGATCTTTCACCATGGTTGGCTAGCGTATATGTGCCTGAAGAACGACGACGAATGGGAATTGGTACTGCATTAGTTCAGGCCGTGGAAATCCATGCAATTCGTTTAGGAATTAGAAATCTGTATCTCTTTACTCCTGATCGTGAGGACTTCTATTCCGCCATTGGATGGGAATCCTATACAACAACCACTCACGATGACCAACCAGTCGTAGTTATGCGCAGGCAACTTTCACTGAACATAACCAGCGCGCAGCTCGAACCAATTTCATAAATACCTGTACTCCAGATTGCATCTTGTGAATTTTTTATCGCCTTTGCGTGCATCCTTTTTCATTTGTTCTTTCAATCTCTCTTGGACACCAAACCAATCCGCCTTCTGCTATTCCCCCTCCAGCGGCACCGCACGGGTTCTCTCAGAGACAGCGCAGGCTGACCGGAATGAGCAGGAAGAGTCCTGTCGGGAGGTTATGGCCCAGGAGGGAGAGAAAAGGGGTTCTTTTCGTTCCTTCCACCCATGTCTAAAGCAAAGGAAGTCTCGTGGTCTTAGCGAGTGCGGTCGCATCTTTTCGGGATTGGATCTGAGGTGGCGGGCCTTTTAATGACCATATGAAGATGTTCCTTTGGCTTGCCCTCGCCATCGTCGCCGCGCCGGGCAGACTAAGCGCCGTGTCCGAAGCCTATCCCCGCACGTCGCCCGGCGTCCTCGAGTTCAAGACCTTGCCTGCAGCCCGCTGGATGCGCACCGAATCGTCGAAGGACTATTTCTCTTCCGACAACGGGCTGTTTATGAGGCTTTTCCGCTACATTGACTCGAATAAGATCCCGATGACCGCGCCTGTCGAAGCGGGCGTCATTTCGGGCACGATGGTTTTCTACATGGACGAAGCCTCGGCCAAGCGCGCGGACCTCGCGGAGACCCCGCAGGTGAAGCTGTCATCGGCACCCGAACGTCGCGTGGCTGCGATCGGTATCCGCGGTTCGTACAGCCGCAAGAATTACGAGGAAGCCTTGGTTGAACTGCGTGCGTGGCTGGCGAAGCGGACCGACGTGAAGGCGTTCGGCGAGCCGTATGCGGTCTACTGGAACAGCCCGTTCGTGCCCTTTTTCCTCAAGCAGTCGGAAGTGCACCTCCCCGTCGCGCCGAAGAAGTAATCAGGCCCAGTCGCGCTGGCGTCAGGCGAGCCCTTCGGCGACTTCGCGGGCGAATTCCGTGCCGAGGAAGACGACTCCCTAGCGACCGGCACGAGGCATACGCCTGCATCCATGAAGCCGTTAGCCCCCCGCCCAGGGACGACAAGGAGCCGAACCCACTCGGAGCTTGTCGGACTTCTTCTGTAAGTCATTCATTATCAACAAATCGAACACTCCGAGCAAAACCTCCGGAGGCATGATAATGATGCACTTACAAATGGCGGTGTGGTGAAGTCCGACAGACTCCTAGTCGATCTTACCCAAAGGATAGGCCCTAGCTTTCAAAGTATATCGGTTCTAACGGACTGGCTCCAGTCCCCGCTCTTTACGACTTTGCCGTAATGTAAAATTCTCGCGCGCCTGAAAAGCTCGAGACTCTTCCTCTCCTATCGAGAGGAAGAGTTTTTTTAACGCCAGGTAAGTCAGCGTTCCGATGGGGGCGATTGAATGGATTCCATTGAGTGGCCTAAAATACCGGCCGTCCTCAGGAACGCCGCCTCTACGAAAAACTCCCTCCAGGGGCGTAAGCAGACAGCCATTTTGTTCCGGGAAAGTCTGTGTATAAACCCGCCATGCCCTCAAACGTACCGTCCAACTGCTTGGTACCGAGATAAACATTTCCCATGGATTCCGAGCTTCCCGCCGACGAAAAAGACGCGTCTTCCTCCTCCGCAGGCCTGCCCGAGAGTAAGGAGTCTTTTCCTGAGGCAGACTCCGTCGCAGACGAAGTCGGAGATTTTTCCCAGACTCTCACTTATAATGCTTGGGGAGAGATGGATTTTGCGGCGGTGGAAGAAAGCGTGCCGGTCCGGAAGGATTACGCAGTCGGGGAGGAACTCGCTCGGGGAGGGATGGGCCGTATTTATCTGGCAACGGACCCGGCGCTGAAGCGCTCTGTGGCGCTGAAAGTGAGCACAACCGGCGAAAAGGGGGAGGATTCTGCATTTGCGAGAGAGGCCAAAGTGTTGGCGCACCTCGCGCATCCGAACATCGTACCGGTTCACAATCTGGGCGAAGATGGGCAAGGACGGCCGTTTTATTCCATGAAGCTGGTTCGTGGGCTGACTCTGAGTGCTGTGATCCAGAAGCTCCAAGCGGGGGACGCCGAGGTCGTAGCGCGGTATTCTACAGAGCGGTTACTGGATGTGTTCCGCAAAGTGTGTGACGCGTTGTCCTTCGCGCACTCGAAGCGGTATCTGCACCGCGATTTGAAGCCCGAGAACATTATGATTGGCGAGTACGGGGAGGTACTCGTCATGGACTGGGGGCTGGCCCAAAGGCTCGACGAGCCAGTAGTCAAAGATGACGGGGATGCGCCTCAAAGCATCGAGGGGACTCCGCAATACATGTCGCCCGAACAGTCCGAGGGCAAGACGCTGGACGAGCGCTCCGATATCTATTCCTTGGGAGCGACCTTGTACTCAGTCCTGACTTATCGCCCTCCTTTAGAGGGCGCTAATCTGGTAGAAATCATACAAAAGCTCAGGACCGGAAATATATCGCCTATGCTGCCGGCCGGCGCTGTGGCCTCCGGCCCGGTTAAAAACGTAAACCGAGGGCTGCGGAAGCAGGTGCCGGGCGCGTTGCAGGCTGTGACGCTCAAGGCGATGGCGCTGGATCCGAAGGAACGGTATCAGAGCGTGGCCGAGTTTGTGGCCGATCTGGAGGCTTACCTGCACGGTTTTGCGACTCAGGCGGAGCATGCGGGATTGGGCCGCCAGATTTGGCTGCTGACTTGCCGCAACAGGATTGCCGCGAGCTTTGCCGCAGTGCTTTTGGTTAGCGCTGCAATTTTTACGGTGCAACTGGCTAAGAGCGAGGCAACGGCGACGCAAAATGCGCTTTTGGCCGAAAACGAGGCCGAGCGAGCCACGCGCAATGCCCAAGAGGCTCAGACCAACGCCCAAGAGGCGCAAAAGCAGGCTGAAATTGCACAGACCAACGCGCAGGAGGCGCAAAAACAAACGGGAATCGCCGAGGCAAATTCCAAGAGAGCCGAGGAACAAACTGCGATTGCCGAAGCGAATGCGAAACTCGCTTTCGAGGAAAAGGAACTATCCAGGCGCGCCGCCGCAGACGCAAACCTGTCGCTTGCCGAGTCGGCTGAAGAAAATGGGCGTCGGCAGCAGATGATGAAAGCGCTGAGGCTGGTTCCAGAGGATTTACGGGGCCAGCCCTGGCGCTATGTGGAACGCAAAATCGACACCTCGGTTCTCACGATAATGCCCAAATCCGGTGATAATTGGTGCGATCCTGTTGCGCACCCCACTCAACCGAATACGCTGCTGGTTCCTTATTACGATGGCTGGATCCGAATGTTAGATCTTTCCACGGGGGCGATCACCGACCTGTTCAAGATCGACCTTGCCGGATCTTCCATGTTGATGAAACCACTCGCGGTTTCTTCAGACGGAACGCGGTTGGCGGTGATGCGGATCCTGCCCAAGCCGTCTGACACCTCGCTCCCAATCCTTCGAATCGAAGTATTCGGAATCGCGGGAGGCGAATCGCAAATGGTGATACAATTTCCATGTGAGACCTTGGGTGCCAAAGAGCGTCTTACTTTCAGTCCAGATGGTAGTTTGCTGCTTTTCTCCTCTTTTATTGGGAATGGAGTGTCTGTGTTCGATGCATATACCGGTAGTCTCCTCTGGAGCGACCTGCTCAAGCGAAAGGCCTATGCCGGCTTCTCGCAGAACGGGAATGAAGTCTTCCTCGTTGGGGAAAAGGCTGGTCTTTCGGTCCGAAGCCCATGGACGGGCAAGGTGTCCCGCTCCCTGCCTCAAATAAGACATTTAGATTGGAGAAACATCAACGCCGCAGACCCCGAGTGGAAATCCGTGTTTTATGCGGAAAACGGAGTTTGCCGCTGCGTCGATACCTCGACCGGGAAATATTTTGGCAATTTGCCGCTGCCAGCAGGCATGAATTTCGATGGAGCCTTCGCCTACCTCCCCGAGCAGAAAGTCCTGGCCGTACTTGGGGGGGCCTCGAAACAGTCCGGGATCCTTCAGTTTTGGAACCCCGAAACTTCGACCCTGATACGCTCGATACAAGTCCCCATCGAATCTAAACTGGGCGACACTGACCCCTGGACGATTATCGTACCTCCCCATTCGAACCGGATCGTGGCTGCCAGAAGCTACGTGATTAAAGTCTTCAAGCTCCCACAGCTCCAACGGGAGAGAACGATCCCTATTGAATCCATAAACGAATGCGACAATTTTGCCTTCCTCGCTCAGCCTCAATACGTGGCCAGTTCGTTCCGGTGGGGCTCTTCATCCAGAACGGACGGTTGGACCACAGGGGTCGGCGTCCTGGATCTCGACGCGCCTGTGGTGAAAAACACCCTGAGCCATCTCTTCGGCTACGGACGAAATACGGGCATTTTCCCTGGTGCGACACTCACAACTGATCAAGCAGGTCGCTTAGTTTGTGCCAGCGTGCTTATCGACGAAGAAGCGAACGAAGGGGTCCTGAAGTTATTCCGCGTTGGTGCGGATGAGATTTCGGAAGTGCCGCTCGGCTCCCCGAAAAACACTTATGGACAGGCACATCTGAGCCCTAAAGGGGATTTGATTTGGACTGGAAACGCGATTTTAGAAACCACCTCTGGCAAGAAACTCCGCGAAGTGGATCGGAATGCGATCTCGCGCCCTGACTTTCGGGATGTCACGCCGCGTTGGGTGGGAGATTCTCATGTGGTGGAAATGGTGCTGAGTCAACCAAACAAGGAAAGCTTACTCAAAGACCGCAGTCTCGCGCTTTGGAGTGTGGCGGACGGCAAACAAGCCGCCTCCGTGCTCGCGCCGAATGCCAAGTCGCTGGCCGCTTCCCCGGATGGAAGTCAAATCGCCGAAGGCGGCAGCGACAAAAAAGTGCGCATTCGAGATGGTAAGACGCTGGTCGAACAGCGGGTGCTGCGCGTGCACGATGATGCGGTGCTGGCGGTGGCCTGGCATCCCACCCTGCCTGTGTTGGCAACTGCATCTGCGGACCGCACCGTGAGGATTTGGGACCTGAACTCGGATACGATGGTGGAAGAATTCGGGCTATTCGAGATGGTGCCGGACCGGTTGTTTTGGAGTCCGGACGGCACTCAACTTGCAGTGAGAAGCAGATCGGTTGGGGCAGTCATCGATATTGTCAGGCCGGTGAGCTGCCAAAAATAAGGCGACACAGCTCGCTAATGACTCCAGTTGGTTTTGCCTCATCAACACGATTGTCGTTAAAGACTTCTCCTTTGCGCTTTCGCCACTTCCGCCACCTTCCAACGATCAGCGCTATGCGCCCCGAGGTCGCACGACAAGCGGGCTTACGATGGACAAATCGTGGGCGTTGGATTTTCCCGTACGCGTCTTGGTTTGAGGAGCCTTACGCTCCTCGTCAGTCAGAGTAATCCTGTAGCGCGGTTTCATTCTATAATGTGGCACAAAACCACCAAACCGCCTCCGTCATCTGAAGTGTTACTGCCTCGTGGCGAGATAGGCTCTTATTTCCGGCGGCTGAGACGCCCTCGGGCGCTTCTGGCAACCGCCCTTAGGGGATGGTCTCGCAAAGATAGGCCCAGAGATCCGTGCCGAACTCCGCCGCAACCCGTTCACCGAGGGCGTACCCCTGTTGTTTGTCACGCAACACCGCGAATATCGTGGAACCAGATCCGGACATAAGCGCTCCGATCACCTCTGGTTGGTTCAGGAGCCAGGCTTTCAGATCCGCGAGGAGCAAATACTTCTCAAACACCGGCCGCTCCAGATCGTTCAGCAACGTACCCCAGCCCAGAGACTGGGCGGCATACGGAACCCCCGGAATTTCAATCGAATCTTTCCACTGCCGGTACGCCCATGGCGTCGGGACACCGAATGTCGGCTTAAGAAGCAGTAAAGGCAGGATAGGCAAACCGTCTAAGGGTTGGACAATTTCGCCCCGGCCCCGAATCCAGGCCGCCGATTGATGTAAAAAGAACGGGATGTCCGACCCCAACTCCGCCCCAAGAGCGGCAAGATCCTGTCGGGGGAGTTTTGTTTCAAAAAGTTCGTCGAGCGCCAGCAATGCCGTTCCTGCATCGCTACTGCCTCCCCCCAAACCGGCCCCGTGTGGGATCTCCTTGGATAAATGAACACGCAAATGAGGCATCAGTCCAAAGCTCGAGCAGAACAAACGCACCGCTTTGACCACGAGATTGGATTCATCCGCAGGCACACTCGGATCGTCGCACGAGAACTGGAGATCCCCGCCGCTGGTGTGTTCAATTTCGAGCGCATCAAACACGGACACCGGCACCATGAGGCTTTCGAGTTCGTGAAAACCGTCGTCCCGTTTGCCGAGAATCCGAAGCGACAGGTTTACCTTAGCCGGTGCAATCCAACGCATAAATCAAACCTCGGACGGCATTGTGTCTAGTGTTTGAGCAACTCACCGGGGCGCATCACCAAACGCACCACCTCCCCTTTCATATTCACTTCCACCCCAATCTCCAAACGCCCCGAAGAGGCTGGCACGGTATCGGACCACGAAATCTTCCACACCCGAGCTCCGCCCAACAAACTCTGCGACTCCAGCACGGCGGCCTGAATGAAAATGGTCTTTTCCAGCCCACGGATCTGAAGCTGTTCGCGGGCTAGGGCCACCGCCTTTTCGATAGGGAGCACCGAGGATTCCGCAAATACAAATCCCCCGGTCAGAATCAGGCCGGTGCAAAGAAGGGATGTGGAAAATTTCATGGATGGTAAAATTGGCGGGGACTTTTAAACGCCAACGGACCCGGGTCAGCCGCGGGGGTTCCTCGCGGGGGCCTATTTAACAAGCCTCAAGCCGATACTCATGCAGCTTGTTACGCAGGGTCCGAATGCTGATTTCAAGGACCGCCGCCGCGCGGGTGCGGTTGTCGCCACAGGCTTCCAGGACACGCAAAATGTGTTCCTTCTCAATCTCAGCCAGAGGAACTAATCCCGGAACGGATGACGCCTTAATCACGCTAGGCGTTTGTCCTTTGGGCACACTGTCGGCAGGGGCAGGTGCCAATCCGAGTACCGTTGCTGTAATGGACATCCCGGGGTCCGACATAATCACGGCCCGCTCGATCGTATTTTGCAGCTCACGTACGTTTCCGGGCCAGGGGTGCGATTCGAGGGCCAGGACTCCGTCCGGGGAAAACGAAACCCCGTGGCGCCCATGTTGCTTGGCGAAATGCCCGAGAAAATGCGTGGCCAAAATCGCGATGTCGCCATCACGCTCGCGCAAAGGTGGGACGGAGACCGGGAAAACGTTCAGACGGTAATATAAATCCTCACGAAAATCACCTTTCTCTACTGACTTGCGCAAATCCCGGTTGGTCGTAGCGAGGACACGGACATCCACCTGGATGGTTTTGGTTCCGCCCACCCGTTCAAACTCCCGCTCTTGCAGCACACGCAGCAACTTTGCCTGCAAACGGGGTGAGATTTCACTGATTTCATCCAGAAGCAACGTGCCGCCGTCAGCGAGTTCAAAGCGTCCTTCGCGCCGCTCGGTCGCTCCGGTAAAAGCCCCTTTTTCGTGTCCAAAAAACTCGCTCTCCATCAGGGTTTCCGAGAGCGCTGCGCAGTTCACCCGGACGTACGGAGCGTGAGCGCGCGAACTGGCATGAAAAATGGCGTGTGCGACGAGTTCCTTACCCGTGCCGTTTTCCCCCTGGATGAGCACCGTTGCCTCAGTCGGGGACACTTTACGGAGCATTTCTCGCAGGCGCCGCATCGGTTCACTCTCTCCGACGAGATCCTTGGTGCCGGTCAGCTCGGCGGCCATGTATTCGTTGACCTGGAGGATCTGTTTGTAGCTCTCAGCCTTCTTTACCAGGACATCAATCTGGCTAATGCAAAACGGTTTAAGGAGGTAATCAAAGGCTCCGGCCCGCATACACTCCACCGCTGACTCTACCGTGCCAAACCCGCTCATCATGATCACAAGCGGCGGGTGGGGAACCTTGGACACCCGCTCTAAAAAAGGCGTCCCCTCTCCATCCGGGAGCCTTACATCCAAAAATACGACATCAAACTGATCCCGTTTTAAGAGCCGCTCGGCTTCTGCCAAAGTAGCGGCACTGCTTACTCCATACCGTTTACCCCGAAGAACCTCTTCGAAAGTTCGCCGGATGAATAACTCGTCGTCTATTACCAGAATCTTGTCTACTGCCATGAGGTGAATGACCGGAGGTGGGTTCCGTTCATGCACTCAATAGGCAAAAAAGTCATGCCTAATCCTATCCCTGGTACTTTCTTTGCACCTGTTTTGCCGTCGGCTTGGGAATAATTTGCATTGGTCCTGCCGAGGACGCCAGCGCATGCTTGAGCAGGAGTTGCTCATTTTCCTTATCCAAAAGCATGGCCCGTAGCAGGATGCGTTGCGTCTTTGCGGCGGCGGCCTTCAATGGGGCCGACTTTGCCATACCGCCGTTGCGAGCAATCAGACGTAAACGCTCCAGAGAACCTGTCAGCGCGCTTAACAAAAACCGTTTCCGATCAATGATCCCATCCTCCAGAGGACGTCCAGACCTGCGGTAGATCCGGTTTTCCTCCAGCAGAAAGTCATATACCTCTTCACAAAGTACTCCATGAGAGCGGATGGAATCCAAGGTCTCTGAACTAAGCTGATGGACGTCAATCATCTTTAGTTTAAGGGGTTTGGGGACCGGTTTTGATCTCCGGACCGGCAAGGGTCCGGATCGAGTTGTTGGTTCCTCCTTCCCAAGCCAACTGTTCGGAGCGCCACTTGGCCATTTCAATCAAACCGGACAAACTATCCGGAAGCTTCTTGGCTTTGGCCTCGGGGTTTTCAGATTCGTCCAAAATGTATTGGTAGGACTCCTTGGCCCGGGATTCCAAACGCAGGCGTTCGAAACACAACCCCATCTGATAGACCACCGGCCAGCGCCATTCCGGTGTTTCCGCCAAAGCGGCAAGCGACTGATAAATAGTCACCGCATTTACAAACTCACCACGCTGATAGAAATCATTGGCGAACTCATTGCCCGCTTTCTTTTGCCAAAACACCCAAATCTTCGGATCGGCCTCTTTTTTAGACTTTGCAGTGCGCAACAGCTCTACGACCGTGTCGTATGCCTCTTGGGTCCTGCCCTGAGCGCGATAGGAAGAAGCGAGCATGTACCGCGCTTCGGCTGCCGAGGCATGCTGGCTGTAGTCTTTGAGGAACCGTTCAAAGATCGTCACTGCACCCGGCATGTCACTGCGCATAAACGTACAATGACCCGCGCGAAACAAGGCGATGGCCCGGTCTTCTTTACTCAGATCCGAGCGCAGCGTCATATTGTAAAACTTCTGTGCCTGCTCGAAATCGCCCTTCACAAAATAGGTGTCGGCGATCTCCCTTTGCGCCTTGCGGGCAATGGCCTGGTGCGATTCAAAGTCGCGCCCCCCGCTTTTCATCGACATTTTGATAACTTCGTAAAAGCGCGAAACGGCCATTTGATGCGCTCCGATATCTCGATAAAGCTCTCCCAGTTTCAGCAGCCACTGGGGCCCTTCGGAGTCATCTTCGAGTAAGATTCGCAACTTCTCGTAAATGGCGACCGCCCTGACCTTGTCTCCGCTGGATTCATACAGCTCGGCAATCTCCCTCAGTCCCACCTTTTTCTGAACATCGGGAAGCTGGATCGCCACAATCGATTCCAGAAAACGATCCGCTAAATCCTGTTGCCCGTCCCCTATCGCCCGCTTCACTGATTTGACAAAACCTTTGACCTCAGCGAGTTTAGCCTCCTCGGACTGCGGTTCCGGAGGGGCGGCGTGAGCCTTGGCCACCGCCAGTTCTTTATTCGCCAACTTCACCGGATCGTCCTTCTTGTGCGACGCCGGTCCGTGTTCCTCGGCTTTTGCTGCGGCGGGTTCGCTCCCTTGGGCCGGTGTGGCAGCCTCCGCCCTAAACGCTCCGGATAGTGGAAGCGCCGCCAGCAGGATGCCAAGCGAAGGGAGAAACTTAGTTTTGACGGAATGTTGCACGACTTTGAGGGGCTGCTGCAGGTGGAACAGTCGAAGCGGGTGGTGGTGCCGCCTGGAATCCTTGAACCGGGTCAAACATAAAGCGCATCCGGCGCTTTTGCACCTCAGGGTCTAATTCCTGTGGGCGGTAAAAATTGATGGCCTCTTCAGTCACATTCCCGCGAGATTCTTCTGTGCTCAGGCTCGTCGGGACAAATGTGGAAGGCGTCACCTCAATGGGTGCTGCAGGCTGCTGCGAAATAATTGGCTTGCGCGAAGTCGACGCGACACGCGGCGGAGTCCGCTCGTTACATCCCGGCGAGGGCGGCCCGAAACGCAAGGGGGCGGGCCCCACAGTTGCAAGATAACCCACTTGCCGATAAACAAATGGAGAATCCCCAGCTACAGCCGAGGAGGTTGCCCCCTGGGGTTTGGCGTTGAAAAGGGACGTCTGCGAACCCTGACGGGCGGGCTGGCCCGGCTCAGAAACGCCTCCGGCAAATGCCAGAAAACTGGAGCTGAATCCCGTAGTTACAAGGAGTAAGGCACTTAAAAGACGCATAGGGCAATTCTCAGAACAGCAAAGGCCTTGCCAAGCACGGAAAAAAAGTAAATTCCAAGCGCCGCCGCCTGAACTCTTTCCCGCTTCGTTGCCATCCCTGATCTCCCATAATACGCCCGCCAAACGCCTCGTGCCTGGGAAAAAGATATCCAATTTCACGCCCTCTTCTCAAGGAATGGAGGAATGGATTTGCTCCCCGCCCCCTCTTTGCTCCACCTAACTGCGTGCCTGCTTTATCACCCTGGTCTCCTACCCTTCCCGACGTCGATTTCGACGGTATCATCTTCGATTGCGACGGTACCCTTGCCGACACTATGCCGGTCCATTATCAGGCCTGGTGCGCCGCCCTAGGCGACAGCGCTTATCACTTCACCGAGGCCTCCTTTTATCTTCTTGGCGGAGTGCCCACCCCGCGCATCGTGGAAATCCTCAACGAACGCCACGGGCTGACCCTTCCCGTGGACGTTGTGGTTACCCAAAAGGAAGCCCTGTTTCTGGAGATGTGCCGCAATGTCCTGCCCATTGACCCTGTGATCGCGGTGGCCCGGCAGTTTCATACGGTAAAACCCCTGGCCGTCGCCTCCGGCGGACACCGGCACGTGGTCATGCATACCCTCGACGCAATCGGTATTACCCACCTCTTTGAAACAGTGGTAACCTCTGAGGATTATGCTAACGGCAAGCCTTCCCCCGATCCGTTTCTGGAAGCCGCCCGTCGCCTCGGGCTCGCTCCGGAACGCTGTCTTGTTTTTGAAGACACCGAAATCGGACGTTCCGCTGCCACCGCAGCCGGTATGCGCTGCATTATGGTGCCGATCGCCTCAGAACGTTTACCCCGATGAATCGTGACGGGTTGCGGGGGCTGCTGAAGCGCTGTTTTGGATACAGCTCCTTCCGCCCGCTTCAGGCGGAAATCATTCAGGATGCCCTCGCCGGTCTGGATGTTTTTGCCCTGCTTCCAACCGGCGGCGGAAAGTCGCTATGTTTCCAACTCCCGGCCCTCGCCCGGGACGGGTTGACCATTGTCGTCTCGCCCCTGATCGCCCTGATGAAGGATCAGGTGGACGGCTTAAACGCCAGCGGCATCCCCGCCACCTTCCTGAATTCCACCCTCGGGGCCGAAGAATCCCGGGCCCGGTTTCGCGGGCTCTACAAGGGTGAATACCGGCTGCTTTATATCGCCCCCGAACGCCTCATGCTGCCCAGTTTCCTGGAGCGGCTCCACGACCTTCGCGTCGAGCAGATCGCCATCGATGAGGCCCATTGTATCAGCGAATGGGGACACGATTTTCGGCCCGAATACCGCCAGCTCGCCGATCTCCGGACCATTCTCCCCGAAGTGCCCTTTATGGCTCTTACGGCCACGGCTACGGGCCGGGTCCGGGCGGACATCGTACGGCTTTTGTCCCTAAGGGAGCCGCGTTGTTATACCGCGAGTTTCAACCGCCCCAATCTCACCTACCGCATCGTTCCTAAGAGTAAACCCGGCGAGCAGGTCGTCGATTTCGTCCGCAATCATCGGGATGAATGCGGGATCGTTTATTGCCAAAGCCGGAAATCGACCGAGCAGCTGGCCGCCAAACTCCGGGCGGCCGGCATCGCTGCCGGTCCGTATCACGCCGGGCTGGAACCGGACGTGCGGGAGGCCAACCAAGAGAAGTTCCTAAGGGACGACATCAAGGTCGTCTGCGCCACCGTCGCCTTTGGCATGGGGGTGCATAAGCCCAATGTGCGTTATGTAATGCACTATGACCTGCCGAAAAATATCGAGGGCTATTATCAGGAAACCGGCCGCGCCGGCCGCGATGGGCTCCCAAGCGAGTGTGTCCTCCTTTACAGCGCCGCAGACGTCATCAAGCAGCGCACTTTCATTGAAGAAAAACCCGATCCCGAGGAGCAAAAGCTGGCCCGGGAACAACTCCAGCAGATGGTGCACTACGCCGAATCGGCCGGCTGCCGTCGCGCTACCCTGCTCGCTTACTTCGGCGAGACTTTTGAAACTGTGCCCTGCGGCGGATGCGACAACTGCCTGGAACCCCGCGAACGCTTCGACGGCACTCTGGCCGCCCAAAAGTTTCTTTCCTGCGTCTACCGTCTGCGTCAGGCCTCGTCCTTTTCTGTCGGGCTTAATCACATCGTCGAAGTGCTTAGCGGTGCGGAGTCCGAAAAGGTCCGGCGCTGGGGCCACAATCAGATTTCCACCTATGGAATCGGCAAGGAACATTCCCGCCCCGAATGGCAGGCCATCGGCCGGGAACTAGTCCGCCTCGGGCTGTGCCGCCAGACGGCCGAACGTCTGAGCACCCTTGAACTCACCGGAGAAGGCTTGGCCTGGTTAAAAAATCGTCAACCTCTGACCCTCACCCGCCCTGTGAGCACCGTTTCGCGTCCAGTTCGCAAGCAAATCGATGGCGATGTCCTCTGTGACGAGGGTCTTTTCCAGCACCTCCGTGCGGTACGACGCCAGTTGGCCGATTCCCGGAACGTGCCTTCTTACATCATTTTCCCCGACGTCACTCTGCGTCACCTGGCCGCCCGGCAGCCTGCAAACGTGGAGGAGTTCGCCGAACTACCCGGAGTAGGCGAACGCAAACTGAAGGATTTCTCCGCTCCATTCCTGGAAGCCATCGCCCAATGGCGCGCCCGGACGAATTCGTAATACTGAAACGCCAAGCGGCTTGAGGAAAGCCACTCCCGCGCAAACGCGACGGGAAACAAACTTCTTCGCCTCAGTTATTTTTACGTAAGATAGCCACTCCACTCAGGAACGGGATACCGAGCGAGCAACCCAGAAAACCCGCCCGGCCCCTACGCTGGCAAGGCCTCGGTGTTGTCCCTTCCTAAGGGACGTTCGGATCCTGGCGCACCGGGGTTTCCTCACAGCCTGCCGGATAAACCTGTTCCACAACGGACTCCAGTGACCCGTCCCGAAAGCGCGTCACCAGCCGCGTGCCGGCGGCCACATCCGCCACCGCCCTTACGGCCACTCCTTGCGGAGTCAGTGTAATGCTGTAGCCGCGTTGTAGGGTGGCTTCCGGGGAGAGTAATACGAGTAATTCCCCGATCCGGGCTAAGGACTGGCGCGCGTTCCGCACCCCCTCCTCGGTGGTGCGTTCCAGGCGCCCCGCCATTTCCCCGATCTCTTGCCGTTTCATGGCAATAACCTGGTCCGGCCGATAAGAGCGCACCGACGCTGAGAGGGAATCCACGCGTTGAGCCCATTTTCCCAGCCGACCCTGAACCGCCCGCTGCAATGCGTCCGACTCGTTATCCAGCCGTTGGGCGGCCTGGGACAGTCGGTTTCTGGGTTCACGAAACAGGGCGCTTTTTTCCAGCAACTCCACCCGCTGGGTCCAGCGCCGAACCAACCCTCGCAACAGAGCGTCAATCCGCTCGCCCTGTAGCCGAATATGCCGCCGGATATCCTCACCGTCAGGAGTCACCATTTCCGCGGCCGCACTCGGCGTCGGTGCCCGTTGATCGGCCACAAAGTCGGCAATGGTAAAATCTGTCTCATGGCCGACGGCCGACACCACCGGGATGCCGGACAGGAAAATGGCCCGGGCCAAGACCTCTTCGTTAAACGCCCAGAGATCTTCAATACTGCCGCCACCCCGGCCCGCGATAATGACGTCTACTACCGGCAGGGAGATTCCGGATTCCCGGTTCAGAAATTCAATACCCGCCGCTACCTCCGCCCCAGCTCCGTCTCCCTGCACCCGGGCCGGATAAACCAGAATCCGCACCCAGGGAGCGCGCCGGGTCATGACGTGCAACATATCCTGTACCGCCGCTCCCGTTGGAGAAGTCACTAGGGCCACCGTGAGCGGATGGCTTGGAATGGGCCGTTTGCGATCCCGTTCAAAAAGCCCTTCCGCCAAGAGCCGCTGTTTGAGCGCTTCAAACTTGGCCTGGAGTATTCCGGCGCCACCGGCCGTTACACTCTGCACATTGATCTGATACTGGCCCCGGGATTCGTAGACGGCAATCGCGCCGCGGATCTGCACGGCCATACCTTCCGCTAGAGCCACGGCCCGGTTTCCACCGGCCCGCCCTGCAAACCACACACAGGACACCTGGCTGCGTGCATCCTTAAGCGTGAAATACTGGTGCCCCGAGGACTGCATCCGGTAATTGCTCACCTCGCCTTCCACACAGACCTGCCCGATGGAGGACTCGAGAGCACGGCGCACAGAAGCGGTGAGTTCTGTGACGGTAAAAACCTTGGCACTGGAAGGGGCGGCTTCGGGCATCCCCTAACAAACCCCAAGACCCCCCCGAAGCAAAAGCCGGATGTGTGGAACCTTGCTGGCACACTTGCCCTTGGGGCTTCCTTCCCATAAAAACGTCCCCCTTATGTTTGAAGGCACCTTCACGGCCTTGGTAACGCCGTTCCAGAACGACCAACTCGACGAATCCGCCTATAAAAACCTCATCGAGGCTCAGGTGAATGCGGGTATTACCGGCATCGTCCCCGTGGGGACTACCGGGGAATCCCCAACCCTCGATTACGCAGAACATTACCGCGTCATCGAACTCGGCGTTCAATATGCCAACAAACGCTGTCTCGTCATGGCCGGCACCGGTTCAAACTGCACCTCCGAAGCCGTTTCGCTCACCATCAAAGCCGAGCAACTCGGCGCGGACGCCGCTCTACTCGTGGCTCCTTATTATAACAGACCTACGCAGGAGGGGCTCTTTCTTCACTTTGCAAAAATCGCAGAAGTCACAAAACTTCCGCTGATGCTCTACAGCGTCCCCGGCCGGTGCGGCGTCGAGATCGGCGTGGACACCGTCGTACGGCTCGCCGAGCGTTTCTCCAATATCGTAGCCATTAAAGAGGCTGGCGGTTCAGTGGAACGCGTCAGCCAGCTTCGCTCCTCGCTTCCTGCGAGCTTTGAAATCCTCTCCGGGGACGACTCTTTAACCCTGCCCTTTATCAGTGTCGGCGCGGTGGGGGTCGTGAGCGTCGCTTCCAACGTGATCCCCGCCCAGGTTGGCAACCTTGTCCGGGCGGCGCTTTCTGGTGATTTCGCCACCGCTCGCGCCCTCCATTACCAGCTCTACCCGCTATTTAAGGATCTGTTTATCGAAAGCAACCCAGCGCCCACCAAAGCCGTTCTGGCTCGCCTCGGCCAGATGCACCCCGACGTTCGTCTGCCACTTGCCCCTCTGGCTCCTGCGAGCTGGAGCAAACTCGAAGCCACCCTTCACACTGTTGGCCTGTTATGAGCTCTCTTCTTCGTGTTCTAATTAATGGTTCCCAGGGGCGAATGGGCCAGGCCCTCATTACCTGTGCCTCGGATTTTCCGGAACTGACGATTTCCGCCGGGGTCGATGCCGGTGACGATTTCGCCGCCGCCCTGAAAGATTCGGATGCCGTAATCGATTTTAGCCATCACTCGGTAGTGGATTCCGTTCTGGAGGAGTGTGTCGCCGCCGGAGCCACACTCGTGATTGGCACTACCGGGCATACGGATGCTCAAATCGCGGCTATCCATCAGGCGGCCAACCATATCCCCATCGTCTTTGCCCCTAATTATAGTGTCGGGGTAAACACCCTCTTTTGGCTGACCAAAAAAGCCACCGAGATCCTGGGGCCGTCCTTTGATCTGGAAGTTGTCGAAATGCATCACCGCATGAAAAAGGATGCCCCAAGCGGCACGGCCAAACGTCTGGCGGAAATTCTCACCGAAGTCCGCAATCTGAGCTACCAGAGGGATACTCGCCACGGCCGCTTCGGCATCGTCGGCGAACGCACTCCGAATGAAGTGGGCGTCCACGCCATTCGCGGCGGCGATGTGGTGGGCGATCACACGGTGATTTACGCAGCCGTGGGTGAACGGGTCGAATTGACCCACAAAGCCTCCAGCCGCGACACCTTTGCCCGCGGGGCCCTCCGGGCGTCCCTGTGGGCTCACGGGCGTGCGCCGGGCATTTACGACATGCAGGATGTCCTCGGACTTCACTGAGCGGCCTCATTTCCATGCGCGCCGGCATAGCCTTGGGTTCCAACGTAGGAGACCGCCTTGCGGCTCTGCAACAGGCGCGCCTTGCGGTCCTCGCCCTGCCCGGAGTGGAGACACCCTGTCTCGCCTCCCGGCTGTATGAAACAGACCCGGTCGGCACCGACCCGGACGCAGCCCGGTTCTTGAACGCCGTTATTGAAATCGAATACCAGGACCATCCGGTGGCCCTGCTCGATGCCCTTCAAGGGATTGAATCGACGATGGGGCGTCCCTCCAAACGGCCCAGAAACGCCCCGCGCACCATCGATCTGGACATCCTTTACGTCGGGAACCTGACCCTTTCCAATCCCGAGATTGTGATTCCGCATCCCCGCTTACACCTGCGCCGTTTTGTGCTCACCCCACTAGTGGATATCCGCCCTGAATTACGTCTCCCGGGCCAGGAACACACCGTTTTGGAATTATTCCACACACTCCAGGACACAGCCGCTGTCGATCTCGCCCCAGTCCAGTGGCAAGCTGAACCCCGATAAGGGGGCGGTAAACGCGCCGCCGCTCCCTCTCGGATCCTTGTTTTCCTGTCAGGATTTCCCCCAAAAACGTCCCCCATGAGCCATCCACTCGCTGCCGCTGTGACCTCCGCCGAGAAGGCAACCGGTCGACGGATCGCCGTCCTGACCGCCTACGATTATCCCATGGCGCGCTTACTCGAAGAAGCCGGGGTCGACTGGTTACTCGTAGGCGATTCGCTCGGGATGGTGGTTCTGGGTTATCCCGATACCACCTCGGTCACCCTGGCCGATATGCGCCACCACACCGCCGCCGTGGCCCGTGGTGCCACCCGCACCCCGATCATCGCCGATTTGCCCATCGGTACCTATGACACCCCTAAGGCTGCTCTCGAAGCCGCCCGGACACTGATTGCGGCCGGAGCCCATGCGGTAAAACTCGAAGGCGGCCTTTCCCACGCCGACCGTGTTGCCGCACTAGTAGACGCAGGTATTCCCACCATGGGTCATATCGGGATGCTGCCCCAGCGGGTTCGGGAAGAAGGCGGATACAAAATTAAGGGCCGTTCGAATGAGGAATCCGACGCCATCCTGGCCGACGCACTGGCCCTGCAAAACGCCGGGGCCTTTGCCTTGGTCCTGGAATTGGTCCAACCACAAACCACTGCGAGGATCACGGAATCTTTAGGTATTCCGACGATTGGGATCGGGTCGGGCCCGAACTGTGACGGTCAGGTGCTTGTGACCCAGGATTTGACGGGGGCGTTCCCTTGGTTTCGCCCCAAATTTGTGACTCCGGTAGCGGCCGTGGGCGAAGCGGTTCGTGAAGCGGCTCGCTCATTTGCCTTAGACGTCAGGTGCCAGCGGCAAAGCCGGTAGCTCGAAATGTGAGCCGCTCAAAGAGGCTTGTTGTTGTTCTACAGTTTATTGCTAACGGTTCGCTTTTCTGTTTGGCACGTTGGGAAACTCCAACTGATCCAAACGCTGATCTTCGATTTTATGTCGCCCCTGCTGCTGACCTCCCTGCGTATCCGAAACTTGGCTTTGGTCGAAGACCTGCCCTGGTCGCTCTCTCCGGGCTTCACCGTGGTCACGGGCGAGACTGGCTCGGGTAAATCCCTGATTTTGGGCGCCCTGAAACTCCTCGTAGGGGAACGAGCAGATAAATCCCTCATTCGTTCCGGGGCAGACTCCTGCACGGTCGAAGCCCGCTTTGAGGTGGCCGAACCCGGCCCGTTAAACGGGCAACTCGAAGGACTCGGAGTCGAACCGTGCGAAGACGGACAGTTGCTTCTAAAGCGGGTTCTGACAGCCACGGGCACCAACCGTCAGTTTGTCAACGGCTCCCCTACCACCCTCGCCGTACTCAAAACGCTGGGCGGATCCCTCGTCGATTTGCATGGTCCTCACGACCATCAATCCCTTCTCTCCCCGGATCTTCAGCGCTCCCTTCTGGATGCTTTTTCCGGTGCGGCGAAACCACTGGCGGAATATTCCGCCGTCTATTCCCAACTTCAGGCCTTCCAAAACGAACTCGACTCCCTCTGCGGAGACGATGCCTCTTTTGAGCGTGAATGCGCCCTCCTAGCCTATCAGCTCCAAGAAATTGAAAGCGCCGCTCTTCGCGAAGAAGAAGAAGCCGAGTTACACTCCCGCTACAACGTGGCCACTCAAGGCCGCCGGATTCTCGAATTAATCGCCCAACTTCAACTCCGCCTGCTCGAATCCGAAGACGCCCTCCTCGGACGGATCACCGAACTCGGGCGCACTTTCCGGGATTTGGAGCGGGCGGATCCCGGCGCAGCGCACCTGATAGAGACACACGCCCGGGCCGTGGCCGAGCTCGAAGACCTCGCCCAGGGGCTTCAAAAATACAACGACTCCATCGATCTGGATCCCGGACGGCTTCAAGAGCTTGAAGATAGGGTCAACCTTCTCGAGACCCTTAAACGCAAATACGGCCCGACCATTCCAGAGGTCATCGGATTTGGGATGGAAGCAGCCGACCGCCACCGGAAACTCAGTTCTCGGGCCGAACAACGGACCCGGCTCCAAAATCTTATTGGCGAACTCCAAAAGCGCCTTCAGCTCACCGGGGAAAAACTCAGCGAGGCTCGGGGCAAAGCCGCTCCGCTCCTGGCTCAAAAGGTCATGGAACACATGGCCGATCTCGGTCTCGAAAAAGCTTCCTTTAGTGTCACCCTGAGTCTGACTCCACGTCCGGGACCGTTTGGGCTGGAAAACACCGAGTTTCTGTTCGCCCCCAACCCTGGAGAACCCCCAAAGCCCTTACGCGCAATCGCTTCAAGCGGCGAAACCTCGCGCATTATGCTCGCGGTAAAGTCGGCTCTGGCGGAACAGGATACGGTCGCATTGCTGGTTTTCGACGAAATTGACGCCAACGTGGGGGGCGAGATCGCCCATTCGGTAGGTGAAAAGATGCGCTCCCTAGGAAAACAGCATCAGGTCCTGTGTATCTCCCACCTTCCCCAGGTGGCCTCTAAGGCAAATCACCATTTTGTAGTCAGTAAAACCTACGTCAACGACCGGACCATATCCGACCTTAGCCCGGTCGCCGGTGCCGATCGCGAAGCAGAAATCGCCCGGATGTTAGGTGGCAAAACGGCGTCCGCTGTCGCTTTGGCCCGCACTTTACTCGAACCCGGAGTCGAACCTTAGTACGAGCCTGAGCCTCGTTAGCCGCTTATCTTGAAGCGAGCACCGGTCGTCGTGCCGACTACTTGGGAAAAACAAATCCCTACATGATTATTCGAGCCCCTCGCAGACTGGGCCGCTCTGTATCGGAAATGATGATGGTCGGGGATACCATGGAGACGGATATCCGTGGAGCTATCGAAATTGGTATCCACGCGTTCCAGACCACGTCCGGCAATGACACGCGAAAAAAAGCGCTCCCCGACGGCCCCCCGCCCTTAAGTCACCCAGCGTAAGGTCGCCGGCTGGATGGTGTTCACAAACTCGGTTTGTGTGTCCTGAGCGAGTTTCCACTGCTTCTTAAGCTCAAAATACCAGCGCGCCTGCGCATCGGGATCCCCCACCAGCATCAGCTTGGGGTTGGTCGCAAGCCCCTTGGCCAACTTGCGAAACACCCGTACATCCTGACAAATAAATGCCCGGCCTAACCGAACCAGCGGCCACCACACGAACTTCATCCAGCCGAGCGTGCTGTAGAAAATGTGGTTCAACTCGGTTGTCGTCTCGTTAATCGGCGTCAGCAGCGTGATCGAAACGATCGAATCCGTTTCCCCCACCTGAATGTGTTCAAACCGGTGTCCGGGAATTTGAAACGTGATCTCGGTGGAAATCCCGCCTTTTAAAATCGAGTACCCCTTCGCGCTTCCCTTCGGTTTATGGCGCGCCATCCGGAATCCCTTCCCGACAGGCTCAAAATGTTTCTCCTTCCGCTTGGCCCCCTTGCTCGTCCGCCAAAACCAGGATTGATGCACAAAAGTCACGTGCGCCGGATCAATCAGCCCGATCGTCGCGTGATCGATATCCCCGTCGAGATCGAAGCTTTCCACGTGCAGGAACTTTTTGTCCGCAGGGATTAACAAATCCGGCAGCGTGCCGCGCGCTCCCTCCAGGTTGGCTTTGTTTTCGGGAATATAAACCCAGACCGTGCCGTTCTTTTCCTCACACGGATACGCATAAGCCCGGATCTTCTCCAGATTCGGCAACGTCTCGGCCATGGCCGGAATCTTCTGACAGGAGCCCGCGCAGTTGAACTGCCAGCCGTGGTAACAACACTGGATGGTTTCGCCGTCAAAACTGCCTTCAGAAAGCGGAATGCCGCGATGCGGACAATTATCGCGCAGGGCAAACGGTTTTCCCGAACGGTCCCGGCCGAAAACGATCTTTTCCCCCAAAATCTCGCGCTGCACCAGTTTGCCACTCTTCAACCGGCTCCCGTGTAATGCGAAATACCAAAGGTTACGAAGAAAAAGGGGCGGCTCCATGGGGCGTGAAATTTTGTATGAAAACCCAGACGCTCACCTTACCCACGGAGTCCGCAAAAGAGCGACCGTTCATTGAATTCCCCCCGGGCGCGCACCTGCGCTAGACTCCGGTGTGCTTCCTGCGCCACCCATATCCCTCCCTTCCTTTTCGCCCGCACCCGCCTTCTCCCGGCGTCGTTTTCTGCGCGCCTCAGCTGCCCTGCTGGCCCTGCCTTTTGCCAAACGTGCGACGAGCGCCTTGGCAGCTGAAACGCCGCCCGAACCGTTCGATTTCGACAAATCCTGGCCGGCCTTCGCCCCCGAAATCTACCCCGAACGCTGTCAGATCGCCGGAGTCGCCGTAGCTCAAAACGGTGAGATCCTGGCACTCAACCGGGGCGAAAACTCCTGGAACCCCAAGGGCGGGTTCAAGGGATTTAAACGGGAACTCATCCGCAAACCGGCCGTTCTCGTCATCGATCCCGTGAACGGCGGGATCGTCGGTTCGTGGGGGCGGGATCTCTTTTTTATGCCCCACCAGATCAGCGTGGATCCCTCGGGCAACATCTGGATTGTGGATTGCGGACAGAACAAAGTTTTCAAATTCGACCCCTCGGGTCAGCTCCTGCTCACCATCGGCGGCGCCCGGGCCGCTTTTGATATGCCGACCGACGTGGCCTTCCTTTCCGACGGACGCCTCGTGATCTCCGACGGCTACGTGAACACCCGCCTGGTACTCTGCGATCCCAACGGCAAACCCCTTACCGAGTGGGGCACACGCGGCGACGGTCCGCGCCAGTTCAAAACACCACACAGCGTAGCCGTGGATCCCGAGGATCGCATCTATGTCGCAGACCGCGAAAACCACAGGATCCAGGTGCTGAACCCCCGAGGGGAAGTGTTGGCGATCTGGACGAATGTGGAGCGCCCGATGACGGTGCGTTTTCAGGGCGATTCGCTCTACGTGCTCTCCAATCTGGATGCACCTAGGGGGATTGTGCGCCAGTTAAACACGCGCGGAGAAATTGTCGCGGTGTGCCCCACCCGGCCGCAGGATTCGGAAGAGGATTTCGAATGGCCCCACGGTCTGGCCGTGAGCGCCGACCAATCGACCCTCTACGTCGGCTACACTTTATTGGCCCGTCGTGTGCAGCGTTTCCGGCGGAAGGCCCCGGCGGCTTCAGGTTCGTGAGCGACGGGTTATTCCGATAACAGACCCCGGCGAAAAGCCTCGGATGCCGCTTCGGTGCGGTCGGCGACGCCAAGCTTTTCGAGAATATGCGCCACATGCACTTTGATGGTGCTGCGCGAAATCGCGAGCGCCTCGCCGATCTCAGGGTTGGTAAATCCTTTGACCAAAAGATGCAGCACCTCAGTCTCGCGCGGCGACAAATCCGGAGTCGCCTGGCGGTCGGCCACTTTGCGCGCCAGTTCCACCGGCACCCAGCGTTTGCCGGCATGTACGGCCCGGATCGCCTCGGCCAGTTCCTCCGCTGGAATGGATTTCAACACATACCCCGCCGCCCCCTGCTCCAGCGCCACATGAATATCTTCTTCTCGCTCGGACGTGGTGAGAATCAATACCCGCGCCTCTGGGCGGGCCGCCCGGATCTGTCGTAACGCGCTCAACCCACCGCCGGGCATCCGTAAATCCAGCAGGGCCACGTCGGGCGACAATCGCAGATAAGCCGACACCGCTTCTACGGCCGACGCCGCTTCGCCCACGACGTCGAGGTCGGGTTCGAGACTAAAAACGGTCCGTAACCCCATCCGGACGATTTGATGGTCATCTGCGAGAAGCAGCCGAATGGAGTCGCTCATGAAACGGAGGGAATGGGAATGGTGAAAGTTACGGCAGTTCCTTTGCCGGGCGCACTCGTCACGGCCAATCTGCCATTCATACGCAAAAGCCGCTCACGCATCCCCACAAGTCCGAAGTGGCCGGTCTCGGGTCCCTGCACGGTCTGCGGATCAAATCCAATCCCGTCGTCGGTAACCGAGAGGTGTAATTCGGTCGGGCTCACATGGAGTTCCACCCGGACGGATTGCGCCTGGGCATGTCGCAACGCGTTAGTGAGCGCTTCGCGCACCACCCGGACACATTGGGTGAGAATCAGCGCCGACAGCGTCGGCTCTTCCCCTTGGCAAACAAAAGACACCTGCGTGGACACCGGCAAACTCGCCTCGGCGCAGGCCTGGGTCAGCAAAGCGCCGAGATGCCGCTCCTCCTTGCCTTCGGTATTTAAATCCCAAACAGCATCCCGCACTTCCTGCCGGCTCCGGGTCAACAACTGCGCGGCAAGCGACACCTGGGGCAGCGCCATCTGCGGCCGGGACGGAATGGTGCGCAACGCCGCGTTCAACTGGAGATCCGCCGCCAACAGGGTTTGCTGAAGGGTGTCGTGCAGATCTGCCGCCATGCGACGCCGATCGGCGGCGAGCTGTTTTTCGGCAAAAACTCGGGCGCTGATTTCCTGACGTAACCGAGCGTTTTTGCGTCCCACGACCGTCGCCCAGACCGCCGTCAGCGTGGCGATCCCAATAAACCCGCCCAGCGCAAAGCCCAGATAACGCATCGTCCACCACGGCGCGGCCCGGGTGATTTGAATGGCCGCCGGGCTTTGTAACAACAGGCTGAAGTCTTTTGGAGGTGACCCCAACCGGCGTTCCACCTCACTCAAATGCAAAGCGACTACTCCGGTCAAAAGAACCTGCGCCCCGGCCCGGACGCCCACCGGCAGCTCAAGGTTGGAGGGCAACAAAGCCGTGAACGATTTATCACCGGAATTCATTTCCAGAGTCCGTTCGCCGTGACGCTCGTCCACCGCCCGGATTCGGGCGCTGATCTGGACCAGACGCCCGTCGCGGTCGCAGAGATTGGGGCCCGAAAGAAGTGCGGCCACATTCGCGAGTTTCTCCGGCAACGGCACTGTCTCGCGTCCGACACGCCGGATTTCCGCATCCTCCAGCTCCACGGTGTACTCGCCCATGACCGGAAATCCGGCCGCTTCCACGCGGTCTCCCAACGCGATGCCCCCTCCGGGCGGCTCCTGTTTTGTGGCTACACCTGCCCGGGTCGGGCGCAGGCGGATGGCACGGTCGCCTTCCTGGATGACGGTTAATTCGCCCGGATAATGATAAGTCACCACCCCGCTGCAGGCCAATCTGGGTGAGGTTTCTTCCGAACCGATCCATTCCTGCACTTCACCCAGGGGCATCAGCAGCGGCTCGGAGGCGGGAACCAAATCGGTTACGTCCTCGGCGGAATTCACGAGCAACACGGTGCTTGTGGATTGCCCCCGGGCGTTGACCCAGCGCAGACACACTCCGCGCAACCGCACGAGCATCCCGGGAGCAAACCGGTCCGCAGCGCCCGAATACCGCGTGATCCAGGCCGAAAGAGGCCGCCCCTGGGAGCCGAGATCCAACGCGAGACGTTGCGGCAACACCTGGAGGCTCTCCAGACGCACGCGCCGAACGGAGGCTTCGACCTCCACAAAACGCCCCTCAAACCGGCCGCCCACCAGATCCATCATCGTAGCGGCCAACGGTTCGGGCAACCCCACCATCGCTCCCGGCTGCACCTCGGCTTTCTTCACGCTAAACCCCTGCTTGCCCACATCCGCTACCCCGACCACCCGCACGCGCTGTCCCGGCTGCAACGCCACCCGATGCCCCGGATAAACCATGATCCCGCCCGTTCCGTCCTCGATGGAAAAATTAAAGTCCCGTTCCGTATCCCGCAAATACGTCACCACACC
>CAMCYN010000027.1 GCA_945883955.1 Akkermansia muciniphila | reverse complement strand
GGAACGCTCGGAACGACCCAGACTGTGGGGTTAACGCTTGGGGCAATCCGGGCCTTAAGCAGCGTGCAGGTTTCGAGCTTCGCAACCGGCAGTTTCCGTGGGTTGACCACGGCGCAGATAGGTGGGTTAAGCTCGGTACAACTGGCGCGGATCACCACGCTGCAGCTTAGTGTGCTGGCGAGTGCACAAGTGTCCGCTTTAACTACGCTGGCGATCAGGGCGCTGAGCAGTGTGCAGATCGGTGTGCTAAGCAGCGATCAGGTCCCGGGCTTGACCAGCACCGGGATCCGGGCCCTGACGAGTGTGCAGGTTTCGGGATTAAGCACGAACAGCTTTGGTGAACTAACGACGGCTCAGATTGCGGTTTTGGTTTCAACCCAACTGGCGGGGCTGACTACCGCGCAGTTACGCGTGCTCGATAGCGAACAAATCGCAGCGCTGAGTGTGGCCGGAGTGAAGGGGTTCGCTACCGCGCAGCTTTTGTCGTTAACGTCCCAAAGCTTCCGAGGCCTGACCACCGCGCAGGTTTCCGGCCTAACGTCGGTTCAACTAGCGGCCGTAAGCACCGAGCAGCTCACTGCACTCAACAGCGTCCAGATAGCGGCCCTGAGTACTTTGGCCATTAGAGCACTGACGAGCCTTCAGCTCGGAACGCTCGGAACGACCCAGACTGTGGGGTTAACGCTTGGGGCAATCCGGGCCTTAAGCAGCGTGCAGGTTTCGAGCTTCGCAACCGGCAGTTTCCGTGGGCTGACCACGGCGCAGATAGGCGGGTTAAGCTCGGTACAACTGGCGGGAATCACTACGTCGCAGCTTGGTGTGCTGGCGAGTGCACAAGTGTCCGCGTTGAGTACGCTGGCAATTAAGGGGCTGAGCAGTGTGCAGATCGGTGTGCTAAGCAGTGATCAGGTCCCGGGCTTGACCAGCACCGGGATCCGGGCCCTGACCAGTGTGCAGGTGTCGGGATTTAGCACGAACAGCTTCAGCGAGTTTACGAGCGCCCAGATCGGGATCTTCAGTGCCGCCCAACTGGCGGGGCTGACTACCGCGCAGTTAAGAGTGCTCGATAGCGAACAAATCGCAGCGCTGACTGTGGATGGCTTCAAAGGGCTCTCGAGTCTCCAGGTTGGAGCGTTCGCTAGCAGTCAGGTTTTAGCGCTTACTACGGCTGGAATCGCGGTGCTTTCCACCGTACAGATACGAGGACTCTCCCAAGATGGAATTAGCGGACTGACTACGACTCAGGCAAGGATCTTGAGTTCGGTCCAGATTGCCGGACTTAATAGCGTGCAGATAGCTTCGCTGAGTAGTGCTTCTATTGGATCGCTTAGTCTTTTGGGATTAAGGGGACTTTCTACCCTACAAATACAGGCATTAAATAGCGATCAGACTCTGGCGCTGACGACGGCCGCGCTTAGAGCACTTTCATCCTCTCAATTCGGAAGTCTTTCTGCCGATAACTTGTCTGAACTTGTTAGCGATCAAATCGGGGCGCTTGTTTCCACGCAGATAGCCGCACTGAACACCGTACAGGTTGGGGTGCTGGATACGCTGCAAGTGTCTTATTTGACCAGTTCGGCCTTCAAGGGGCTAACCACGGCGCAAATCGCCTCGCTTTCTACGAATGTTGTTTCCTCCTTAAATAGTGCTCAGGTGGCTGGATTCTCACTCACCCAGTTTAATGCGCTGAATATTTCCCAGATTGGGGCTCTCTCGCAGCTCGCAGGTCTTTCGACTGCTGCGATTAGAACGTTCTCCTCCGCCGTAATCGCTTCCCTGACTACCTCGCAATTAACCTCGCTCACTACGGGCCAGCTCCGGTCCCTGACTTCGAGTCAAGTGGTTGGTTTAAACACTCTGGAGATTAGGGTTCTAAGTGATGTTCAAGTTTCTGCTCTTAGTTCGGCCGCAATCAGGGGATTGGCCTCTGATGTTATTCGCGAACTGACCACAAGTGCGGTGGTGGGCTTAACGACTGCGCATTTGATGGGTCTTTCCACCGTTCAGCTTGCGGGATTTAGAAATGAACAAATAATCACGCTAAGCCCAAAGGCTCTGGAATCCTTTACCGGGGTTCAAGTCGCCGCACTCACCTCCGATCAAATATCAGGACTAGGTGCCGCTAAGTATAATGCGTTGTTTTCGGCTAATAATTAGCCTCCGATAACGGAACCTAAATATCTAGCTGGAGTAACGCACGCAGGTTGACCGCTAACCAAACTTTTTTGGGGAAGGAGAGGCGAAATCCTTCAATTTAGCGTCTATAGGCTTTGCCGGCCCCCCGGCCCGATGTGGCCCGTCCGGCTTCGGCGCTGGTCGACGCTTGATTTAGCTCCGGCGGATCTTGTCCCGGCTCGGAGCAAGATGCCGACCTAGGCGAAGACTGCCTACATAGGGAAAATTATTGGAAAAGGATTTCCGTTGATTATCTCGGGCCGTTGCGCAGTTGGGTTGCGCAAAGAATCGGGCACAGGTAGTCTCGCGCCTTTCAGTTTGGCTTCGGCGCACCTAGATCAGCATGGATATTACGACCTCCACCATTCTTTCGGGGCTGCCGACGGCTGCGATCGCCACTCTGACTTCGGCTCAGGTGATGTCGCTGACTTCCACTCAGCTCCAAAGACTTTCCGCGATTCAGGTTGGCGCGCTGACCACCAATGCCACAGCGGCGTTACTCACTTCGCAGGTGCAAGTCTTGACTGCCTCGCAGTTGGTGGGCCTGATGGTTTCACAGATCGGCGTGCTCAGTTCCTCCCAAGTGGCTTTTCTGGCCCCGAATGGGGTGAGGGCCTTGGCTTCCACACAGGTTGCGGCACTTTCCTCGGCCGGGTTTGTGGGGTTGACGACCGCGCAAATTGCGGTGTTAAGCGGCGTCCAGGTGGCGGGGGTAAGTGCGGCGCGGATCGCTCAGCTCAGTACGGCCCAGGTGGGGGCTTTGACTGTCTCGGGCCTCCAGGGATTTACGACCGCGCAGATTAACGTACTGAACACCGCTCAGGTTTTAGCCTTAAGTACGGCTCAAGCCGCCGGACTGAGTTCTGTTCAGATTCCCAATTTCAACACGGAGCAGTTCAGCGTACTGCGTAGCTCCCAGGTCAGGGCCCTGAGTACTGCTGCAATCCGGGGGCTTACCAGTTCCCAAATCGGAGTGCTGGGGACTCAGCAGGCTCAGGCACTGACCTCCACGCAGGTCGGGGTTTTGAATTCTTTACAGGTGACCAGCCTGAACACCGCCCAGGTCAGTGTGCTGGGGACGGCTCAGGTAAGGGCTCTCAGTACGTTGGGTGTGTTGGGGTTAACGAGCACCCAGATCGGCATCCTCACCAGTGCCCAGATGCTCGCATTCACGACCGTTGGGCTCCGGGTTCTAAATTCCACTCAGGTGGCGGCACTTTCCACCTTGGCCGTGAATGCCCTGGCCACTTCGCAAGTCGGAGTGCTTAGCAGTCTTCAGATCTCCGGTCTGACTACCGCGCAGGTCAGTGTGCTGCGCAGTTCGCAGTTGCGCGCGTTTAGTTCTGTGGCGATCCAGGGGTTCACCAGTGAGCAGGTGAGTGTATTGAGCAATGTGCAGATTGCCGGATTTAGCACGGCGGGGGTGCGGGGATTTTCCAAGGAACAGATCCGCTCCTTCACTACGCTCGGCATGAGTGGGCTGACGACGGCGCAAGTGGCTGCGCTCAATGCCACCCAGACCGGGAGTCTTACGACGGCGCAAATCGTTGTTTTACAGAGTTCGCAACTAGGCGCTTTGAACACAGGCGCGTTGCGTGGACTGACCAGTGATCAGGTGGGGAGCTTAAGCAGCACCCAATTTGTGGGACTCACCACCGCCGGGATCCGGGCTCTTTTGGGGGAGCAAATCGCCGCTTTAACCACTGTTACTGTGGGCGGGTTTACCACGGCCCAAGTCGGCGTATTGAGTTCCAGCCAGATTCAGGGATTAAGCACACTACAGCTCAGTGTACTTCGGAGTGCCCAGGTGGAGGCCTTCAGTACTGTGGGGGTAAAGGGGTTGACCGAGGAGCAAATCGAGATTTTCACCAGCGCCCAAGTCAGCGCGTTGACGACCGGGGGGATTATGGTCCTCTCGGGGGATCAGATTGGAGCATTTTCCACCAACAGCTTGGCCGGTTTGAGTACCATGCAGGCGAGAGCCCTGCGTTCTACACAGATATCCGAGCTGAGTACCGCTCAGGTGAGTGTCCTCAGCGGAACCCAACTTGGGGCTCTGAGTACGACTGGGTTGAGGGGATTAACCAGTGAGCAGATCCTGGTGCTCACGAGCAACCAGATCCTGGGATTCAGTACCGCCGGGATCCGGGTACTGACCAATACCCAGATAGATGGTTTTTCGTCGGCTAACGTGCGTGGATTAACGACGGCGCAGATTGGCGTTTTAAGTTCCTCGCAGGTGGCGGGTCTAAGTACCGAGGTCGTGACTGTGTTGAGCGGGGCGCAGTTGGCCGCGTTTAGCACGGCGGTAGTCAAAGTGCTGACTACTGAGCAACTCGCATTGCTCGACAGCACTCAGGTAATGGCGCTGACAACCGCAGAACTCAGGGCGTTGAGTGGGGAGCAAATTGGTGGACTTTCTACCTTCGGGGTGAGCGGACTAGTCTCCAGCCAGCTTGCGGTTTTGAATTCCAGACAGGTGGCCGAATTAAGCACTTCGGTGGTGGGTAGTTTGCGTACGGCGCAAATCGTTGCGCTCAATACAACAGCACTGCGGGGACTCACCACCAAACTGATACCCGCATTATCCACAACCAACGTGGCCACACTCACGTCGGTCCAGTTCGGGGTGTTCAACTCGGTTCAGCTCGGCAGTTTGACTACCGACCAAGTGGTAGTCCTCAACAGCACGCAGGTCGGCTCTCTCAATGCCTCGGCCGTGCGAGGGCTCCGAAGCACCCAGATTGGTGTATTTAACAGCGCCCAGGTGGCGGCGCTTTCTAGTGCCGCCCTCATGGTTTTGACCGGGGTACAAGTCAGTGGATTTTCCACCGACAGTACCCTCGGACTGACGACCAGGCAGGTATCGGTTTTAAATTCTGTCCAGGTGGCGGCTCTGAGTACGGCTGCCATCAGTGTATTGAGTTCCGCACAGGTGGGCGGACTGAATACGGTCGCCATCCGTGGATTAACTACCCAACAGGTGGAAGTGCTCAGTAGCGCTCAGGTGACGACACTGTCGCTGAAGAGTATTGGCGGTCTGAGCTCCAAGCAGGTGGGGGGACTTTCGACTTTCGGAGCGAGTGGACTGACCTCCAGCCAGCTTGCGGTTTTCAATTCCACCCAGGTGGCCGAATTAAGCACTTCGGTGGTGGCCAGTTTGCGGACAGTGCAAATCGTTGCGCTCAATACAACAGCACTGCGGGGACTCACCACCAAACTGATCCCGGTGTTATCCACGGCCAATGTGGTCTGGCTCACGACGGCTCAGGTGAGTGCGTTGAATTCCATTCAGCTCAGGAGTTTGACTACCGAGCAAGTGGCGGCGCTCGGCAGCGCGCAGATCGGGGGGATTACTACTGCCAGCTTGCGCGGGTTCAGCAGTGCCCAAATTGAGGTGTTCAACAGTGCTCAGGTGGGGGCACTTACGACCTCGAATCTTACTGTGCTGTCGGCGGTGCAAGTGGGCGGGTTTGCTTCCGCGGCGGTGAGTGGACTTTCGACAAAACAGGTGAGCCTTTTAACTTCCACACAGGTGGGGGGCCTAAGCTCCCTGACGGTCAGTGCGCTTAGCAGCGGCCAGATTGCCTCCCTGACCACGACGGCAGTGCGCGGGTTGAATATCCAACAGATCACGGCATTAAATAGCACGCAGGTGGCGGCGCTGTCGGTGGGGGACATCGGGGTCTTCAGCGGTACTCAGGTGAGCGGGATTTCGGCTACAGGCGGCCGGGGATTAACCTCCACCCAAGTCGGGGTATTTACCTCCGTACAGGTGGGCAGTTTGAGCAGTGAATTGATTAGCATGTTGACGAGTGCCCAAGTCGGGGCGTTTGCGACGGCAGCCATCCGGGGGTTAAGTACGACCCAAATCGCTTTTCTTCAAAGTTCGCAGACCTTGGGGCTGACGACCGCTGAGATCGCGGCGTTTTCCGGCACACAGCTCGCCGGGTTCGCCACGGGTAATCTGGCCGGGTTGACAACACTTCAGGTGGGCGCACTCAACTCCGTGCAACTTGGCGCGTTGAGTACTTTTCAGGTAGGCGTTTTCGGTACCGCTCAGGTGGGTTCGCTCAGTGCGCCCGGGACTAAAGGATTAACGACCGCTCAAATTTCCACCTTGGCTCCTAACATTGTGGCCAGTTTGCGCAGCACTCAGCTCGGGGCGTTCACCTCGCTCCAGGTCGCCGCACTCACAACCGCGCACTTTGCGACCTTCAGTAGCGCGCAGATCTCCGCCTTCAGTACGGCGGGGATTACCGGGCTGACCACGGCACAAATCTTGGCGTTCTCGACCACGAGTTTTGCAGGGTTTACTTCCAGTCAGATCGGCGTGCTGACGAGTACGCAGTTTAACGCGTTTAGTATCTCCCAGGTCGCCCTCATTCAGATCGGCGGACTGTCGCCGGGGGCCATTGCGACTTTGTCGACCGTTCAGATTGCAGCCCTCACGACGGGCCAGGTGACCAGCCTGAGTTCGGCGCAGGTATTTGCCCTGACCTCGGACCAAATCTTTGCCTTCGAAACGGAAGACCTGAAGGTTCTCTCGACCACCCAGCTTTCGGCCATCAGCAGCCGGGCCATTACCGGGCTGACTACCTCCGCTATTGTGGATCTCTCCACCAACGCGCTGGCAAGTTTGGTTACCAGCCAGTTGCCGGGCTTCCAGACCACTCAACTTGCCGTGTTGACCAATACGCAATTATCGGTCTTGAGCACCGCTTCGCTTCAGGCCTTTACCCAGTTCCAGGCCGCGTCGTTCACCTCCGTACAAATCGCCGGGTTTGACGCCATCAAGCTCAACGCCCTGTTTAACGGGAACTAAACCTCGAGTATTCCGGGTGCGTTGAGTTTTCCCTGGGGATTGCGGGTTTCCCCCGGAGGCTCCGGGGGTTGTCCCGAGTTAAACTCCTCGTCGCTGAACCGGTTCCTCTCTCAGGGCAAGGTCGGAGAAATGGTGCCACTGTTCGGGATGGCGCACGAACATCGGCACGAGTTCTTCGGCCACCTTCGTGGTGAAATGTTGCAGGGTCGCTTCGCGTCCTTCGAGGAGCCATCGGGGTAAAATCATCGGCCGGGCTTCGATGCGATGTTTTCCATCCGGCTGGATGGCCATGCCGACCGGGATGATGGGGGCGCCGGAGAGAAGCGCCAGAAGCACGGGGGCGGTGGAGAAAGGGATTTCACCGTGGGGCAACCTGACGGGTACGGTGTGTTCGTTAAAGGGGCGATCGGCCAGGAGCGCGACAAAGGTGCCGGCTCGGAGTTCCCGAGTGATGCCCACCGCAGAAAAGGCGTCCCCTCCCACGACCAGCGTGCGAACGCCCCAGCGGAGTCGGAAATCCTCCCGCCAGCGCGTCAGCGATTCGGAGGGTTCGGGCAGAGTGAGGGTCAGCATGGGGAAGCCGAGTTCGGCCATCACCGGACCGCCGAGTTCGAAAAAACCAAGGTGTCCGGTGACCAGAATGCAGCCTTTTCCGAGAGCACGCGCTTTTTCTAGCTCTTCGAGCCCGGAGACTTCGCCCAGCATTTGAAGCACCTCGTGCGGTTCCTGAATCCAGAGCTCGGCGAACTCCACGAAGTTGTACGCCTGGGTGATGCAGTTGCGGATGGCGTTGGTTCGAGTGGCTTGGGCGGGATCGAGCAGGGCGATGTTGCGTCGGATGGCCCGGACGGTGCTGGGATGAGTGATCGCGTAACCGGCGCCGACGAGTTCGGAGAGCTTACGCGTGATCCAGCGCCCGAGCAGGCGGCGGCCGGAAATCATGAGTTCGAATCCGGCTGGAGCGTAGAGGACTTTGTAAAAGGCCGCTTTGCGGTAATCGTTTTGTCCCTGGCGTCGAAGTATCAGAGTGACCACAACCAGCAGGAGAAGGAGGCCGAAGGCCACTAAGGAAAGGGCGGGCATGGACTCAAGGGGATTAGCGGAGGGAAGGGATCGGGGGAGCGATATTAAAAACCCGCTGAATCCCGCAGAGGAACCGGAATACGAGCAGTCGCCACAGCAATCCGAACGGCAGATCCGTGCGGCCGCCGACCAGATTTGCCAGGCTGACGGGAAGCTGCAGGAAAGCCGCTGGGTTCATAAAAATCTCAAACCCGGCCCGGCTGTAAAAGGCGTTGATGATCCCGTGGTAAAGGTCCATGCAGGCGGCAACCTCCCGGGTGTAAGCTTTTTGCTGGGCCGCGCTCAGTCTACGCCCTTCGGCTTCGGCCCGGAGAATGGCGCGCGCGGCGAGGCGGCCGGATTTTAAGGCGAGCATCACACCCGAGGAGAAGATGGGGTCGACAAATCCGGCGGCATCGCCCGCAAGCAACAGACGCGGCGTGGCAAAGGAACGGAAGCGCCAGCTGTAATCGGCCGTGGCTCGTAAAGGCACGGTGGTTTGGGCACGCGCCATCCGCCCCAGTAACTCGGGATTAGCTTTCACGGCTGCGTCAAAAACCGCGTCCAGCTTTCCACCGGCCGCCCGGAGTGTTTCGACGGGAAGGACCAGGCCGACGGAGGTGACATCGTTTGCGAGGGGGATCAGCCAGAACCAGCCGCCTTTAAACCGGACGATGGTGGTGTGTCCGCCCGCCTTACCCCCATTGCGGAGGACCCCGGTAAAATGACCGTACACAGCGACGCGGCGCGTCTTTTGAGTCTGGCGTTTGGGAATGCGGAGGGCGTTTCCGGCAAAGCCGCCGCGGCCGCTAGCATCAAGAATCCAGTTTGCACAAACCGACTGAGGCCCGGTTAGAGATTCAAACTCGATCTGTTGGAGTTCGTCCGGCGCACTGCAAACCAGACGAGTCACCCGGGCCCCCTGGAGGACCGTGCAGCCTTCGGATTCGGCTTTTTCGAGCAGGATTTGGTCAAAAGTTGCGCGGTCGACCTGAAAGGTTTGCGCGTAATCGGCCGGGAGCGATTTGGCGAACCAGAAGCGTTGAAACCGAGTTCCGTCCCCGCTGCAGAACTCGGCGCCGTACTTTCGGGTAAAACCCTTCTGCCCCAGGGTTTCAAACACCCCCAGGTCCCTAAGAATATCGTTGCTGTACGGAAGGAGCGACTCGCCGATCGCAAATCGGGGAAAATGTTCTTTCTCCAAAACCAGCACCCGGAGTTTTCCCCGGGCCAGATACGCGCCGGCTGTGGCTCCGGCAGGTCCACCGCCGATGACGATGACGTCGTACTCGGGGTGTGGTGTGGGACGGGAACCGCTCATCTAGGGGATCCGATTCGAGTGGGAATGGGGGACAGGAGCGCCAAAAGGCTTAAGGGCGCAACGGACACGCGGTCGGATATTGGAAGATGGGCAATTCGGGCAAGAGTGCTGGAGGCGCAAATGGGGCAAATGTAAGCGACCTCAGGTATCGTCGGCAATGGGGTAGATAATGGAGTTTCTATCGGTTCATATGCACAATTCCGGGGTGCGATGGTCAGTTACTGGATGGGGAGGGGCGTGTGTTGGGGGGGTCCCGTGAAAATTGAAAAGCGACTAGCGCAAGACGCCTGCCCTGAGTCAAAAGAAGCTGTCTTTTGGTACAAATTAAACAGGTGCAATTCACGGCCTGTTGATTGCCTGACGCCGGGATCTGCGAGGGGACTGGGCATCGGCAGTTCTACCTCAATAGATTCGCGCAGTTGGTTTACGGAATTCAGTCCGCACCCAGGGGCTCCCGCAGAGTCCGAGAATCTTCGCGGGATCAAGGCCATCCCAGGGAAGGTGCAACATGGCGGGCGCCATCGTGGCATGTGGAACCTCATTTCTGAGGTGCGGCGACAGACGCAGTGGCGGCTGGAGCCGGCTTAACGGAAATTCGGATCGGCTTGGAAACAAGAAAGTCGAGTATGTCCTTTTGCGCTGCCGCGTCGGTAGCGGTTTTGAGGCGCTTGGTGGCTCCGGTCACGGCGGTCTCGGCCAGTTTTTGTTTTTCGGAAGCGGCCGTTGCAGCCTTGGTCGCTTCGGCTTTCTCACCGGCGGGGGCGGTGGTGGCTTTCTCAGCAAGACTTTTTGCGGTCGCGGTGAGGGCCGCGACTTCCTGGGTGGCCTTTTTTTCCTCTTCCTCAGCGATCTTCACTGCATCTCGGCTGGGGTGATATTTGGTAATACTGATGCCGTTAAACGCGAGTGTGTAGTCGCCGGGCGGAGTCTTCAATGAGGCTAGATCAAGGACCACTTCGGATGTCGCTGCTTTGATCGGCAGTTCAACCTCTTTCATTCCGCCAAAAATGGTGCCGTACGCTTTCAGTTTTATGGAATTACCGTTGAACTCATTCCGCCAGGTGACCCGAAGTGGGATTTTCAAAGTTTCGCCGACCTTGGCCTCCCATGTTTTGTCTTCGTCCGCCGCAATGGAGGCGGGGGCCTTCTCGGAATCGGTGACCGATACTGGGACATCAGCCATGAGCCGCGACTTCGGAAACTCACTTGGAGCGTATTCCACGGGCCAGATCATCGAGGCAAGCCGGCACGGACGAGTGACACTGTTACCCTTGATGTTGGCGCGCCCAAACATCTTCGCGATTGAAAAGGCTTGGGTGACAGTCTCGTCGGCGGTGATAAAGACCATACCCTGCACTTTGCCTGCCGGAATTTTTAAACCGCTTGCAGTTACGCCCGGAGGCAGGTCTTCCATGCCGAGTTCGATCTCGCCATCGAAGCCGTCGCGTCGCACGACAACTACTTCAAACGCCATGGTTGCACCTGCGCGCAAGGCGATGGGTTTCGATATAGTGCCGAAATCATTTTGACGCAGGGTCATATGTGCTGCCCACGCAACCAGCGAAAAGTCTGGGGCCGCCTGCCGAATAACGAGGCGGTAAATATTCCCAGCATCGCTGCGGGTGCCTCCAAACAAATCTTGCAGTTGCACCCGATAGACGCCGTCTTCCTTGATCTCGATCTTGCCCAGCGAATCAGGGGAGCCTGCATCATACGGCGGGCCGCTGTAAGTTGAGGCGGCGGCGTACACGCCGGGTTTCATCGGACTGGAGATGTCATCCAATTCCGCCACATCTGTGACGTTATCCTTCGTGCCCGTTTTGGTGACGCGTTGAACGAGCACAAATGGATCCGTGTTCACGCCGAGTCGTTCCGAGGCCACCTCTGCCCACCAGACCTCCCCCTTTTTCGCCTCGAATTCGAAAACATCGATATCGTTTGCAGGGGCGAAACTTCCCGAAATATCGCAGGGTAAGGTGATCTTTTGCGCCTGAGCAGGTTGATTGTTCGGCTCGATCTCGTTGATCTGAGTCACGTTGGTGAGGCCTTCTGGCGGCCAGGAGAAGGCGCTCACTTCTGTTGTGGTCTTCTGACGCGGTACCGGCCCTGTGCCTTCCACTTGCTGTAGCGCTAATCGATAAAAATGATCGGCGCCCCCTTGAAAGGTCAGACCGTGAATCTTGATCAGATAGGTTCCGTCTGCCGGTGGCGTGAAGTCGAGCACCCCTGAGGTGCGATTCGCCAGCAGGTCTTGTCCTTTCGAATCTGCGATGATCACTACAGGGTTCAGTTTGGAATCGATCCCCATCGCGCAACAGTCCACGCTGACACGCTGGCCCTTGACGCCTTGGAATGAGTAGAAGTCAATCGCCCGCTTGGTGGTCATCGCGTTGCAGATAGAATTGGGCTGCAGAGCGAGCGCGGTCTCCACCGAATGGTTTGGTTTGTTCCGAGTCACTTCCGGCAGACTGCCCACCGAAAAAGCGCGTGCTGCCGAAATGCCGAGCCGTGAGAGAACCCTGGCGTCATGTGTGCCGATGGGGGCATCCGGTGCAATAGTCACCAGGAACTTGTTTGGGACAATTTTCCCATCCTCAGCCACGACCTGTTTTGCGGTGATCTTCGGCGTTGAAAAGAGCAGCTCATTTACGGCTTCGATGTTCTGGTGCGTGATACTCACCTCGACACTCGTACCGACCTGCCCACCCATCGGGGTCACCGTGAGCAACCGTGGCGCAGGAAGCCAGACCTGTTGGGCGAAAACCGGAGCGGCGAGGGACAGGCTAATTAAACCGAGAGCGTAAGGGAGGGCTGTTCGAGAGAGCATTTGGGGCCAGGTGTCAGTGATTAATAGAAACCCATGACGCGTTAGCGCTGAGTTGCTGATTGTTCGAAAAAGGGAATGATTGTTCTAAGTGCCTGCTAGGGCTGGAGGAATTCCCCCGGCGAGATGAATGGAGCACCTAAGTAAACCCCGATTTTGAGCGAAACTTGTGCTCTGTTTTGATTTAACGCGGCGCGTTAGTGCACCCCTCTCCCCCAGATCCACGAAAAAAAGGAATTTCCCGCTGAGTCTCGGCAATACGTGGCTGATACTCCTGCGGCGCTGTCGATTAACGGGGACCCCGCGACGTTACAGCCAGAGCTCTTCGGTGCCAGTGGTACGCGTGGCGTGGATTTCAGGGCCGTGTTTCGCCAATACGCACAGACGGTGCTGCGGGCATTGTGCTGCGGGAATCTTGGACCCACTCCGCAGGAAGTACTGTATCGAGTCTGACGGGAGCCTCAGTTTATCCGAATAATCCCAGTGGAAATACCTCCCTGTTGACGATGGAAAGTGTGAATTGGGTCAATCCCGGGGTTGGCGCGAATTGGGCGGACAATTGTGGAGAATGGATTCGTGGCGGGATTCCCGTACCGGTTACTGGCGCTTATATGTTCTGGATTGCGGGAGATGAGCAGGCGGAGTTGTGGGTTGGCACCGGGGCAGCTCCGGCACCTGCGCCTGCCCACGAGGCGGCCAAATAGAGTCGTCTGCCTCAAGTGGAAGATTTTTTCCAAAACCTTCGCATGGATTTTCTTCTCTGTGCGGCGATTTGTTTTTAGCGGAGAGGCTCCGTCAAACCCGTCCGCTGGACTCGGCGGTTGCAATGTCGTGATTTGATTGTTGATATATAACAATGATAGGTCCAGATGCTTGTGCGGTTTATAAAATTCGTCGTCGATGCAGGAATTGAAGCGATGTGACAACGCCCACCGCCATCAACGCAATCACCCACCAGAATCCCGAAGGATGTTCCGCCCACGGCAAGCCTCCGGTATTCATACCGAAAATCCCGGTGATCAGGTTGATTGGCAGTAATACCGTCGTCATTACCGAGAGCAGATAGAGGTTGCCGTTAGTCGCCTCGTTTAACCGGCCCGCGATTTCTTCCTGCAATAATCGTGCGCGTTCCTGTACTAGCTCCAAGTCCTGCGCAATGCCGTTTAGGCGCTCTACTGATTGACGCACCTCGGCGACGTCAGGTTTTCCAGCCCAACGATTTGCCAGTGTCAACCCTTGCAGCATTGTAGAACGTCCGCCGTTGACATGACGCCGCAACCTGGCGATCAACCGGCGGACCCGGCCCAATTCCGGACCCTGTTCGTGTACCCGTCCCGCCAGAATTTTGTCCTCGGCTTCGTCCACCTCATTTTCGAGGTCTTTTACGACGCGCCGGAAGGTTTCCGCCAGTTCATCAATCAACGTCGCGAGCAATTCTGTGGTACTCGAGAGCTCCAACCCCGACGTGAGACTGCCGCGCAAATTGTCGGTAGTTTTTAGCGGATGCCTGCGGCCGGTAAGGCAAAGATTTTTGGTGATATAAAGACGCAGCGTGCCAAACCCTTCGGGGTCACCGTTAAAGTCGTGGTGAAGATCCCCGATAACCAAAGCCAGTCCGTCTTCACTAACTTCGTGTCGCGTGTGTGAGTCGTTGTCCAGCAACACATCACGGACTCCTTCCGGCAGAGTCTCACTGGACTCTATCCAGTTGATGACTCTTTTGTCCGCGAGGTTAAAATGTAACCATACGGGCCGCTCAAACGCACAGTTCGGATTGGTTGCGGCATCCCAGTCGATAGGGATTGCAGGTCCTTCCTTGGGTAATAAAAACCCGCAGATCAATCCGCATGTATCTGGTGGTTCAATAGACATGAATTGGAGTTGATAGAGGCATCCTATCTATAGGGGGCTTCGAGTCGGCGACAGTGTAATGTGCTCCGGTCTGCAGGTCCCGTGGGGAGATTTGGTCCTGTGATTAACCTGACAAAAGCAGGGGAACCCGGTGCTTGGAAAGACGGTGTTTCTGGCCCGAAAATCCGCTTTGCCAGACACTTTCGGACGTATTGTTGGCAAGCCTCCAGCCTTAGCTTGCAGGCGTGGAGCAGACTGGAGGCGGCACTACGCCAAACCCGCCTTTTTTCGCCGCGCTGGCAAGACTTTGCCGTGAGGGGCCGTTTGTCATTCCAAACGTAAAGCAAGACGCTGCACACAGTGTGCGAGGTCGGGGTCGCAAATCATCTTAAGTACTTTTTCAACAGGAACTACCGCTCCAAAATACTCGGGTTTTTCAAACCGCTCGCTTTCTTCCACGGACGAAAACTCGTCCTCGCCAATCAGAAGCGGATCCAAATCTCCCTGGTAACGGTCAATCTCGAGACGATGCCCTTCGTGACGGACCACCGTGCGCGTTTTTTCCAGACGACGACCGAGTATCGATGGCTAAAGGGCACAAAATTGATCAGCGGAATTTAATACAAATTTACGCTCAATTTCCCGTCCGTTCATGATTCAGAGTCCCATTGGCCAAGGATTTCTTCACACAACGCAAGGTAGGCGACTGCCGCACTGGATTTTTCAGAGTACGCCAGAAGCGGCATCCGCTGGACGCCCATTTTTTCCACGTCCGCCGAAAACGGAATGGATGACTTCAAAAACCCGGGAAATAGCGCCGGAAGATTCTGCATGATTTCGCGGTGCATTCGGTTTCGGCCCTGAACCATCGAAAAAAATGGCCGGAGAATCTCCGTTGGCAGTTTTTTGTCCTCAAAAAATTCTGCAAGTTGCTCAAAGGTCCGTTGCGATAGGATCGTCGGAATCACCGGCACCAGAAGTGCGTCTGACGCTCGGAATACGTTCTCAGACAGGAGCGTGATGTTGGGCGGGCAATCCATCAGGATCACGTCGTAATCCGACTTGAGTCCATCGAGAATTGAGCGCAATTGGGCGCGCTTTTTTTTCATTCCATGCAGAAGAATGTCGAAGTGCCGGTAAGCGAGATTCGAGGGAATGATATCGAGCCCTGGAAAATCGGACTCACGGATATTTTTCCGAAGCCCTTGAAGCAGGGACCGGGCACCGTCCATTTTGAATTTTTCTGCGGTGTCGACGCGGTAATAAAAGGCGGCGGCACCTTGGGGATCGAGGTCGATTAGGAGGGTGCGTAATCCCGCCTTGCGGAGGGCGTAGGCAAGATTTACGGCCAGGGCGGTTTTACCCACCCCGCCCTTAATGCTGTAAGCAGCGAGGATTTTCACAACGGGGAAGGTTCACAACTGGAAGTCGCCGCCGGACCCGCAGTGGATGATTTGAAGTTTTGTTTGATAACTGCAGCGGTGATGTCGCTGCAGAATTCGTTCATAACAGAAAAAATGCGCTCGCGTTGTTTCAATTGAGAGCGATGCAGGAGGGAAACAAGCCCGCCCAGCGACAACGCAATCCCGAGTTGGTCGCCCGGTTTGTTTTTCTTTTTCTCCCAGTAATCCAGCAGCGCCTTCTGCTGTACTGAGCAGTCATTAAAATTCCCCAATTGCGCTTGCAGACGCCGCAGCTGTTTTTCCGCAGTGGCCACCTCGGTTGTGGGAATGATTTCCTCGAAGAACTCTATCAGGTAACGCAACTTTTTACCCTCGATACGGACTTGATGAACCGCTTCATCGGGAGCGTCGTCTTCGAGTGTTGCCGCGATTGCGCGTATTTTGCGGTACCGTTTGTAAATGCGTTGGAAAACGAAGGGGCCTACGGGAACAAAGGCGTTTTCGGTCGGATCGTGAACCGTGGATTCGTTAAAAAATGTTTCCAGTTCCGCCATCCTTTTGTGATGGGCTTTGGATCGTATAGTCCGTGTCACCTTGAGAATTTCAGACGCACGTTCAGCGGCAAATTCGGAGAACATGGCCCCCAATGCCGCCCGAAACGCCGGTGGAAGCATTTCCATATAGCGCTCGCGTGAAAGTAAATAGACATCCAGATCACGAAGCTTGTTTGTCTCTCGCGCCAGCCGTGCGAGCAAATGGCGCATTTTTTCAGCTTCTTTCTCGGGATAGATGCCTTTCACCAGACTCAGTACGGAACGTATCTTCCTCAAACAGATTCGGTAATCGTGTAAAAACTCCGTATCAACATCGCCCGGAATGCGTTCCTCATTCTCACGAAGCAATACCAGCATCGCGCGCACAATCCGGCCCACTGCGTCCCGTGCCGACATGTGGTGATCCACATCAAAAACCGGACGCAGTGAGTATGGGCGTGGCAGGTTGCAAGCATTGCGCAAGAGAATCTCCAGTGGCCCTTCGGCGCAGGCCTGTGCTCCATGAGCCCGCAAAGCCTCCGCCGCTACTTGCGCTTCCATCTCGTACCCCAGCAACGAACGAACCCTGCAATAACGCACGATCGCTTCCCGGTCGTTCGGGCCAGCCAGCACCTCCAGCCAATCAAAACGGCACACGATTTTTTCCTTATCGTTCCGCAATTCGGCTAAACGACGGCGAAACACAGCAGTTCCAACCGGCGCCAGTCCACGCAGTGCCAGCAAGGATGCGAGTTTTTCCCGGGCCGCCGGCGCTTTAAAATCGGCCGCATAGCGGGAGGGTGAACCAGAGATTTTTTCGCTGGAAATTTCAGCACCGATCCAACCTCCATCGCGCGCGCAGAGGTGATAACCGCCTTCGCTGCTGTAAAGTACTAACCCTCCGAACCAGAGTTGCCATTCGAAGCTGTCCCAAAGGGTGAGAGAAACGGATTCAGGTGCGTGAAGCACAAACCGTTTTCCCCACTCGGCGCGTAATCGCTCGAGGATAACCCCTTCCGAGAAAGCAAAGTGTTCTGACGTACTTTCGCTACTTTCCATCTAAATACCTCCGAATCAAAATATCGACAATCTTTTGAACGCTCGTTTCCTCATCAATCGCCCGACGCTTGAGTGCCTTCAACACTTCGCGATCGAGTCGCAGGGAGGTGTTTTTGGTGTCTTTCTTTTCCTTCTGTTTCTTTTTCTCAGCCATCACATGGATTGTGAGTGAGTGCATGACGTCATTGCGGCTTGCTGTCAAAAATCTTCGCGCCGAGAGCTGTCCGCGGACGCCCGCGCCAGATTAGACTCCTTTTTAACTTCGGAGGTTGGGTTGGATGTTATTTATAACAACATGTTCGGAAGTGCGATATCCCCCCGATTTCCAGCCGCTCATGAATGACACCGTTCCAAAGCCGTGGGATGTCGTAATTATCGGGGGCGCTTTGTCCGGGGCGGCTACGGCTTGTCTGCTTTTGCGACGGAACCCGGCTTTACGGGTGCTGATTCTGGAGAGGACCCCGCATTTTAAACGTCGGGTGGGTGAGTCTACCGTGGAGGTGAGCGCGTATTTCTTGGGGCGTGTGCTCGATTTGACCGGTCATCTTCACGAAAAGCATCTTGTGAAACAGGGCCTGCGGTTCTGGTTTAAGAACGAGCGAACCTCCGCGCTCGACGAGTGCAGCGAGATCGGCCCCGGATATAACGTGCGCCTGCCGGGGTATCAGGTCGACCGTGCCGTTCTGGACGAGGAGGTGCTCGAAAATGCCGTGACGGCCGGGGCCTCGCTGTTGCGGCCAGTGAAGGTGCTTTCGGTGGAACTGGTTTCCGGCGGCAACCAGAGTGTGTCCTGGGGGAATAGCAGCGGCGAATCCGGGACCGAGCTGGCCCGGTGGGTGGTGGACGCCTCGGGAGTGGTCGCACTTCTGGCGCGCAAAAACCAGTGGATCGTCCCCAATTCCGAGCATCCGATTGCGTCGGTGTGGAGTCGCTGGAGCGGGGTAAAAAACTGGGATTCACGGGAGTTGGCGGACCGGTTTCCGGCCTGGGCCAACCGCACCAAAGCGTTGCGTTTTACGGCCACCAATCATCTGGTCGGGCGCGGTTGGTGGGCGTGGTTTATTCCGCTCAAAGGGGGGGATGTGAGCATTGGCGTCGTTTTCGATCAGCGTCTGGTGGAGTTGCCCGCCGGCGAACGGCTTGGGGCGCGACTTTATGCGATGCTCAGCCAACACCCGGTCGCGTGTGAACTTCTGAGCGAGGCGCTGTGGCATGACGGCGATGTGCATTTCCGGCGCAACCTCGCCTATTCTTCGAGCACGTTTGCCGGGGACGGTTTTGCGCTCGTGGGAGATGCGGCGGCGTTTATGGATCCGTTTTATTCGCCCGGGATCGACTGGATCAGTTACACGACCAGTGCGGCTGCCGCTTTAATCGACAAGGCATGCTGTGGCCAGCCGGTGGGGCGACTCGTAGCGGAACACAACAGGCTTTTCACCCAGGCTTATAATCGGTGGTTTCGAGCGATTTACAAAGACAAGTACCTCTACATGGGGGACTACGAGCTGATGCTTTTGGCCTTCCGGCTGGATCTCGGGCTCTACTATTGGGGGGTGGTTTCCCAGCCCTTTAAAATGGGGGCCGCTGCATTTGAGATCCCGCCCTTTGCAGGTCCGTACACAGCGCTGCCCGCCTGGCTGATCGCTTTTTACAATCGGCGCCTCAGTGCCATTGGCCGGGATCGCTTTCAGCGGGGCACCTGGGGGTGGCGTAATGACGGTGCCTATTTTGCCTTCCGCAGTTATGAGCTCAACGCCCGGTTGCCTGTGCGTTTACTCCTGGCTGTGCTGGCGTACTTCCGGCTCGAACTCAGTGAAGGCTGGCGGACCTGGTTCAAATCAGCCGCCTCCCTGGAGGAACAGCCCATCCATCCCACCCGCCTCCGGCCGGAACTTGCCAACGGCCCCAGCGTCTAAACACAGCCTGTACCGGCCGATGACTTTGTGGTTTAGCCTCCACGTCTTTCTTTTTTTTAGCCATGTCCGCTCCTCTCAATGACCCCAGCCCCCATTCGCTTCAGCCGACCAGAGGCGGCCCCGGCGGGCTTCTTGGAACCTTCCCGGCTGAGGTGCGCAAGGCACACGAAGACTTTCTGGCGTCGGGTGATCTGGCCGCCCTGGACTCGGTCGTGCTCGCTGTTGTGCTCGATCACTGCCCCAAGAATGAAGCTGGGGAGGTGCAAGGTGCGCAGCTTGGGGAATCCGCCCGGCTCATGGAGGATCTGGGTCTGGATTCGCTGGCGCTCGCGGAAATTGTGTTCTTCTTCGAGGATCTTTATGGGCTCTTGATTACCAATCAGGATCTCAAGGCTATCCGCACTCTGGCGGATATCCGCGCCTTTGTGCGCACCAGTCTAGCGGCCGCCCGCACTGCCTAGGATCCGGCGCGGGTTTTCGATCATGCACCAGGTTGTCATCACCGGTCTCGGGTTTATCACCAGCATCGGCAACGATGTCGCCGGCGTCAGCGTCAGCCTGCGCGAGGGACGCCACGGCATGGTGCCCTGGGATTTTTGCGGCAACCCCAATGTCCCGGTGAAGGTGGCCGCTCCAGTCCGCGGGTTTTGCGTGGAGTCGCCGAGTTGGCGTGAGTGGTGCTGGCCCGGAGAGTATGAGATTCCGCGCGAAACACTTCGGGGGCTGGCGCCCCATGGGGTGTATGCGTTTTGTGCGCTGGAACAGGCTTTGGCGGATGCCGGCTTGAAGCGTTCGGAAATCGCTGGCTACGGCACCGGACTGTTTTGTGCGTCGGCCGGCTCAGCGTTCCTGCTCCAGCACAACCTAGCGTTCTCGCGCCAAACCAACTTTGAGCGCGGCAATCCGATGGGGGTGGTTTCGTCGATAGCCGGCACGCTCAACTTTAATCTAGCGGCACACTACGGCATCACCGGAGCGGTGACCGGGTTTGTGTCGGCCTGTGCCTCTTCGAGTCACGCTCTGGGTTATGCGATGGACGAAATCCGGCTCGGCCGCCAGGAGCGCATGATTGTGGTCGGAGCGGAGGAGATGAATGCCGACACGATTCTGCCCTTCGCGCCGATGCGTGCGCTTTCTCCCAATGCCGATCCTAGTACGGCCTCGCGGCCTTTCGACGTGGCTCGCGACGGATTTGTGGGCACGGGCGGAGCGGTGGTGATGATTTTGGAGGAGGCGGGACTTGCGCGGCGGCGTGGCGCGTCGGTTTATGCCGAGATGCTCGGGTGGGGACAGGCGGCGGATGGACACAGCGTGGCGACTTCGCATCCGGAGGGAGCGGGTTTACGCGAGGCAATGTCGCGTGCCCTTCGGGATGCCGGGATCGATGCGGCCCGGATCGGGTACGTGAATGCACACGCCACTTCCACTCAAGTCGGGGACCGGGCCGAAGCGCTGGCGCTGCGCTCGGTGTTTGAAACGGCGGGGCTTCATCCGCTTGTGAGCAGCACCAAGGGACTTACCGGCCACGGCCTCTCCATGTCCGGAGTGATGGAGACGGGCTTCTGCGCGTTGATGTTGCGGATTGGATTTACTGCGGGGAATCCGCATCTGGTGGCAGCCGACCCAGCTTGCGAGGGCATGAACCTTTCCGTGGAAAGCCGGGGGGAGTGCCCCGAGGTGATTCTGAAAAACAGCAGCGGGTTTGGGGGAAGTAATGTCTGCCAGGTCCTGCGCCGCTTTGAGGGGAAGGCGTTAGATTGCCCGGATGTCGGTGCAAACGTGATCTGATCTCGCCTGGAGTTTTCTCTCCGATTGCCAAGGGAGCTTATCCGCTGTTTTTTGTGTGGTCCGTGTGTTTCCTGGTTTCCATTTCTAGAGTGATCGAGTCCCTGCAAGGCGGGGCCAACGTGGAACTGAAACCATGAAGCGGCTTCGCGCGGTGTGGTTGGGGGCTGCGTATTATCTGTCCTGGGGGTTGTTTGGACTGGGTGGACTGCTGTTAACGGCCGCTTACGCGCCCTTTCTCTTGTTCCGGGATCGCGAACGTTTCGGGTCGCCGGCACGCCGGGGAACACGCTGGCTGTTTGACCTGTGGCTGCGCTGGATGGAGTTTTCCGGGATCGTCCGGGTCACTTGGACCGGATTTGAGCGCAAGCTGACCACGGGTACCGTTTACGTGGCCAATCATCCGACGCTCATCGACGCGCCCTTTCTCCTGGCGCGGTTGCCGGAGGCGGTGTGTATTTTTAAGCCTGCTTTGCTTCGAAATCCCTTTATCGCGCCGGCTGCTCTCCTCTCGGGTTATGTCTCCGGGGACGAAGGCGTGGATCTGATCCGGAACGCGGCGCGGAGTGTGGCGGCGGGACGTTCGCTGCTGATTTTTCCCGAAGGAACCCGGACCAATCCGGGCGAGGTTCTGAATCCGCTCAAGCACAGCTTTGCGTTAATTGCCCGGCGTGCGGGGGCCCCGGTACAGATCGTCCGGATACGGTCTACCCGGGGGATGGGTGAAAAAGGGCGACCCTGGTGGCATTTGCCCGAGATGCCGTGTCTGTTCGAGTTTACGCTCGATGAATTGATTCCCGCAGAGCAGCAAGGCTCGTCGTCGGGCTTAACGGCTCATCTCGAAGCGCGCTTGCGCGAGGAAAACACTCCCGCGCCGTCTGTCGATAGTGGGACGGGTGTGGGAGTGTAAAGAGTGTGCCTCTGGCCGGGGGGCTGGTGCGAGGAGCCTAGTCGCGGTCGGGATAAAGAATCCGGCCGCACTGTTCGCAGTGCACTATGAGTTTGCCGGCGCGTGTGGCGGCTACGGTGGAGGTGGTTACTTTCATGTGGCAGCCATTGCACACGTCGTTTCGAACCCCGACAACCGCCTCTCCGCGGGTGATGAAGAGACGCTGATAGGTATCGAGCAAATCCTCATCGAGTCCATCGAGATACTTAGAACGGGACTGATCGAGATCGTCTGCCTGGGTGGTGAGGTTCTTCAACTTGGTATCCAAATCGGTGAGCTGTCCCTGGACCTGCGATTGTGCGGCGATGGCGGCTTTCTCCGCAGCGAGCACTTCGGGTTTGAGGGCCTCGAGCAGTTCCATCAGCTCAATCTGGCGGTCTTCCACTCCGGAAATCTCTTTGCGGCAATGTTCAATGGAATGATTGAGGGCCTGAAATTCCTCGTTCTTGCGGGTTTGTAATTTCTGAAGCTCGTATTTCGAAATCTGATCTTTCCGGCTCCGTATCTCGGTTTCCAGCCGGGCCTGCTCGACTTCCGCTGCGCGTTGGCGGGATTTGGCGTCTCCTGCCTGGGCTTGAAGTTGAGCGAGTTTTTGCTCCAGCGCTTTGCGTTCGGCTGGGATGGTTTTGACTTCGTTCCGGAGAACGCGGGTTTTGCAGTCTCGTTCCTGAAGGACCAGGAGGCGTTCTATTTCTGGGAGCATGAGGGTAGTTTATTGAAAAAGCATGGATTCCTCAGGCGGCTTGGTGGGCTGCACGGAGGTGGCTTCCACAAGGGAGATGCGCTTTCCATTTTCGATGGGAAAGGTGGCTTTGCCGATGATTTTCACCCAGCTCATTTCCGGCAGGTCGGCGGCGGCACTGGATTGGACGAGTGTGGCCACGGGCCGTGCATCGGCCGCGCAGCAAGTCATAAACATACGCACCGCCTTGAACCGTGCTTCGGTCCCTTCGCTGGTTTTGGTGGGCATGGTCTGGGCGATGAGCTGGATGGTTTTGCCTTCGAAGTCTTTGCGAAGTTGGGTGTCCTGCACCGAATACAACAGATCCAAAATCTCAGCCGCAATGTATCCCTCGGAGGTGCGCTGCATGTAGTCCGGGAGGCCCTGAGGATTGGGACCGCTTTGTTTGATCGGAAGGCTGTCGGGGACGGTTGCCGTGGCGGGTTCCGCAGGAGCGGGTGCCGTTGTGGCGCCAAGCTCAATCGGAACCACGGTTGGCGCGGGCGGCGCTTGTGTGGCAGGGGGTGGTGCCGGGGCGCGTCGTTCGGCTAATCCAATGGCGTCGGTGGAAATGCCGCGGTTCTCTATGAGTTGCTTACTGAAGGTTTCGGGCGATAGCCATGCGGCGACACTCACGGGCAGAACGAGGATGAGGAAGGTCATCCAGCGGCCTGTTTTGGAGCGAGAAAGGGGATGGGTGCAGCTGGCGTCCATGCAACATTCCGGAGGGGTGGGCCGGGAGGCAATAAGCAGGGCCAAAGCGGCCAGGACACATCCGGCGATGAGCACTCCGGGCCGGAAGGAGGGATGCAAAAAGGCGGCGACGCGGTTGGTGAAATAGGTGGCCAGCAGCACGGTGCTCCAGGTGGCCAGGGTCACCGAAGGAATCCAGCGATTAAAGAGCGAGGTCATAGGGGAGGCTCCGGGTTAAAAACTGATGCCGTTTAGGCGCCAACATATGAGTCCGATGAGAACAAACAGCGACAGGCTCAGGATGATAACGGTCCGCCGTTTGAAAAGCAGTCCGTATAACCAGTAGAGCTTGAGATCCACCATGGGGCCGAACACGAGGAAGGCCAGTTTGGCGCTCATGGGAAAGGCGGGCAGGCTTGTCGCCGCGATAAACGCGTCGGTGGTGCTGCAAAGGGCCAGAACAGCTGCCAGTCCCATGCTGCCAAAGATGGCCAGAGGCGGATTGCCCGCGATGGAATCCAGGGCGGAGCGGTGAATGGCTGTGCCCAACACACTGGTGATAGCGGTGCCGATGACGAAAAAGACGGCCACGTCCAGGAAGTCGGTAGCGGCGGCATAAAGAGAGCGCAGAATCCGCGAGCCGACGGAGTTGTTCGGTTCGGCCGAACTGTCCGCGAGGGTGGCGATGCGCAGTGCCGAACGCGGCGACGAGGAGGCTGGCGCTCCGAGGACTCCATCCTGAAGAATGGAGGAGGGCGAAAAGCGCTGCATTACCAGGCCGACGGCGATGGCGATGAGAAAACCCATGCCTAGACGCAGGATGGTCATTTCCAAAGGGTGCTGGCCGCGGAAGGCCACGAAGGTACTCATCGCCACGATCGGGCTCACAATCGGAGCGCCGAGCATATAGGAGACTGCGCACCCGACGGGCAGACCTTTGCGCAAAAAGCGGCGGATCACGACCACGCTGCCGCATTCGCACATCGGAAATATGAGCCCGAGCAAACCGCTGGCGCACACAGCGGCGACCGGATTTTTGGGCAGGACTTTTGCGAGCCGTTCGGGGGAAACAAAGGCGTCCACCAGACCGGAAATCAGGGATCCGAGTAAAAGAAACGGAATGCCTTCCAGCAGGACACTCAGGAAAGCGACGGCAACGTCGCCTGCGTTAAAATTAAACCAGCTCATGTGGGGAGGGATTCCGGTGGCGGATTACTTTTGGCGCAGCATCAGCGCGTCGATGGTCGTCCGGTGGTTTGTTCCGGTGACCATGTGGCCGGGGCGCTGTTCGAGCACGTAGATGGTTTCGTAGCGGCGGCGATATTCCCAATGACCCGGCTCGCCGTTGTGCCCCTTGATCCAGATGGGATCGTTGACCGGGCGGGTGCGTGGGACCGAGATCGTTTCTGGTGGGACGTAGTAGGAGAAGGGTTCGGTGCGTTCGTCGAGTTTGCGGACCAGGACGGCGTCAGCGCCTACCCGGCGTGCATTGTAAACGGCCGCATCCATGGCGAACTGGGAGCCTTTCTTGGAGGTATATCGGAAGGATCCGATGGATTTACTCCGGGGAGGCATGGCGTTGAGAATAGGGATTTCCACCGTCGCCGGCTTGGGGGCGTAAACATCCAAGGTGCTTGCCCGATAGAAAACCTCGGTGTCTCGCAGGCTGGCTTGTTTGATGGCGGCGCATCCGCTCAGGGCAAATGCGGCGCAGAGAGCGGTGAGGCGAGCCGCCTGGGCGCGGTGAATAACGGAGGAGGGCAGGGGGAGCATGGGTAGAAAAGACCTTAAACAGCGTGTTTGGGTGCTCGGACTGTGGCGTCTTCCATCTCCCGGGCTCGCGATTCGACAATCCGGTTAGAGATCTCGTTGACCATCTGTTCAAGAATGAGCCTCAAGTGGCTGCCGGTACGGAAGTCGGCCGGGGCGATGTGGCGCACTCGGTCGGCGTGGGTGGAAAGTTGATAACACTTCTTAAAAGAAACCCGGGAAGCATCTTCGGGATTGTAGACTGCGATGGCATGCCCGCCGTTTTGGCGAACCACGGCAAAGCAGGGGACGTCGGTGGGGCCGTCGCCGATGTAGATCATGTTCTGGAAAGGCACGGGTCGGATGCCAGCCGGCATGTGGTCGTTGACGTCCTGAGACATATCTAGGAGCCCTTTGTTGATCCGGAACAGATACTGGGTCTTTTGGGTATGGGAGATGACGCGTTTGGGGAAGGTGATATGTCCCTGTTCGTCTTCGGCAAATTCACAACCGAAAATGCCCTGCACAAAAGGAGCGAGGCGGCTGCCTTCAATGAGGATCTTGAGGCCACTGGAAATGATATAGTGTTCGACCCGGATTCCGTGCGCCACGTGCTGGCTGGAAAGCAGTCCCTTGGCGAAGTCATCGAACATCTGGGGCAGGCCGGGGTAGAAACGGAGGCTGCCGCCGAGTTCCTTGAGTCGGGCGTTAGTGGGGCGATCCATCCCGAGGCAGTCCAGGAGTACCTTCATGTAGGCTAGTTCGTTGTCATAGCCGTGTTCGCGAACGAGTTCCTGCGCTTTCTTCCAGAACGCCCGGGAATCGATACCGAAGGCAGGAAAGAGCACTTCTTCCTGCATATAATTGGGGCTCAGCGTTTGATCGTAGTCGTATACGATCGCGATCACATTCTGTGGTACGGACATAGCGTTAAAATGGTGATGGGGCCTGAGATTACTTAAAGCAGGTTTTTGAGAGCGGGCGCGAGTTCAGGATAACGGAATGGAAAGCCGTGCGAAGTGGCAACAGCAGGTAACACTCGTTTGCTATCCAGTAATTCATGGGAAAATTCCCCCAGAAGTCTGAGTGCAAAGGCTGGCACGCTCAAAAATGCGGGACGATGCAACTGAGCGGCAAGCAGACGCGTGAAGTCCGAATTTCGAACCGGCCACGGAGCGGTGCCGTTGACGGGGCCGGCGATATCGGTGTTTTCCACCGCAAACAGAATCAGTCCGACGATGTCTTCCAGGTGGATCCAGGACATCCACTGGCGCCCCGAACCGAGTTTGCCGCCGAGCCCGAGTCGAAACAGCGGAGCCATGGCTCCGAGGGCGCCGCCTTGGGGAGACAGGACCAGCCCTGTCCGTAAAAGCACGATCCGTTCGGCGGGCGCTCGCAACGCTTCCGCCTCCCACGCAACACTGGTTTCAGAAAGAAAACCGCTTGAGAGTGGCGTCTCCTCGGTTATTTCCACGTCGCCCGAATCGCCGTAAAATCCAATAGCCGAACCGCTCACTAACACTTCCGGCGGGTGGGTCATAGCTGCAATGGCTTCGGCGACCAGCCGGGTGCCATTGATTCGGGAGGAGCGGATTCGATTTTTTTTCCCCTCGGTCCAGAGCCCCACGACGCTTTCGCCGGCGAGATGAATGATAGCGTCACAGCCGGTAAAATTCGGAGGACGATCCGAGGCGAAAGGCCGCATGGAACACCCCGGCAGTCCGCGTGCGGGGTTGCGGGAGAAGGCGATGACCTCGTGGCCGCGACGGAGCGCGACGTCAACCAGATGCCTGCCGATCAGACCGGAAGCGCCGGTGATACCAAGGTTCATAAGGCTAATTTAACTGTGGTTTTGGCCGTTGGCAAAGGCTCGCGTGGGGAAGACTCGTATGGAGACTGATTAAGAAGGGTACTTTGCGTTTGACCGTATCAACGACTTAGCCCACTCTCCGCCCCCTTTCGCATGCGTCACACCATCTCGGTTCTGGTTGAAAACAAGTTTGGAGTGTTGACTCGTATTGCCGGCATGTTCAGCGGCCGCGGGTTCAACATCGATACTTTAAATGTTGGCCCCACAATGGATCCCGCTACTTCGCGGATGACTATCGTCGTGCGCGGCGATGATTCCGTGCTGGATCAGGTTACCAAACAACTCCGCAAACTCATTGATGTCATTGAGGTGCAGGATTTCCGCGAGGATGAATCCGTGGATCGCGAGCTTGTGTTGATGCGGGTAAACGTCACTCCCGAGACACGCGCCGA
>CAMCYN010000026.1 GCA_945883955.1 Akkermansia muciniphila | reverse complement strand
GCTGGCGGATACTGAGAGCCACAGTGTGCGTGTTATCGATGCCCGGACAGGCAATCTCGAACTGGTCGCTGGCACCGGCGAAAAAGGCGACGGGCCGGAGGGGGATCCTCTCCAGTGTAAAATGGCCCGGTTACACGGCATCTTTGTCGATTCGGACGACTCGGTATTTATCGGGGACAGCGAGGCGCACCGGGTCCGGGTGCTCCGTCAAAAGTAACCGTCTCCGCCGCGGCCTTCCTTTTTTATGAAATCGCTCAAACTTGTCTCCGGGGTGCTTCTGTCGCTCGCCCTTTTCCCTGCCGCACTTCAGGCGGATAAAATTGTGTTGGTCGCGGGGGGCGCTCAGGAGGTGCTCCCGGTGTCGGCCAAAGAAGCGAAGTTGCGCGAGCCATTCGGGACTGACTTTGACGCCGCCGGCAACATGTGGATTGTGGAAATGGCGTCCGGAAACCGTCTCCTGAAAGTAGATTCGAGTGGAACGTTGAGCCATGTGGCCGGAAAGGGTGAGGTGGGGTTTTCCGGGGATGGCGGGGCGGCGTTGGAGGCAAAGTTTAACGGGCCGCATAATCTGGCCGTGCTCCCCGGCGGCAATGTGCTCGTTGGAGACACCTGGAATGGTCGGGTGCGGGAGGTGGACGTGAAGAGTGGAAAAATCGATAGCCTGAAGGGATATGAGGTCCCCCTGGAAAAGGGCAGGAGCGCGGGGCCTTACTGTGTGACCCTCGATTTTAAGGGGGAGCGGCTCTTTATTGCCGATCTCCGGCAGGTCTGGGTCCTGGATTTGGCCAGTGGCGAGCGCAAGCTGGTTGCCGGGAACGGCAAAAAAGGGGTGCCAGCCGATGGGGAGGTTGCCAGCGAGTCTCCGTTGGTGGATCCGCGTGCGGTGGCTCCGGACCGGTTGGGGAACGTGTACATTTTGGAGCGCACCGGAAACGCCCTCCGAGTGGTCGACAAGGATGGAAAGATTTGCACGGTTGTGAACGCAACTGGGAAAAAGGGGGCCGAGGGGGATGCCGGGCCCGGTCTGGAGGCGACCTTAAACGGCCCCAAGCACCTGTGTGTAGATTTGGATAATAACGTCGTTATCGCGGATGCCGAAAACCACATAGTGCGCCGGTATGTGCCGGGCACCGGGAGGATTGAACGGGTGGCGGGAACGGGCCAGAAGGGGAGCGCCGGATTAGACGGGGAGCCTGAGAAATGCCAGCTGTCGCGGCCGCATGGCGTGGTGGTGCATCCCAAGACGGGCGAATTGTTTATTACCGACAGCTACAACGACCGGGTCCTGAAGATCGTGAAGCAGTAAAGCGACCAGCGAGCGGGATGCGGCCGGAAGTTTTGGGGCATCCCTCGCTGGTGAAAATGGATGCCTTAGAGAACGGATTCGAGGGATTGCAGGGCGGGAGCGGCCTGTAAAAGCTTGAGCGTGTGCAGGGTTTCCGCACCCTTATAGTGGCGTTTTAGGCCGCTTTCGGCGAGGGCTGCGGCCGGGACGTGGACGATGAATTCGGCGAAGCATTTCTCTGTCCGGTCCCGCTGGAGCTGGAGGCCCTTTTTGGTCTGCCAGAACTCCTCTTCAATTTTTGCCAAAGCACGAGCCGCCTCGTCCGGCCCGAGATCCTCGCGACGGCCTAGAACCCAGACTAGTTCCTGATCTTCCGGCAGGACCACGGGGAAAGGGACAAAGGGAGGTTTGACGGGTTCTTCGTCAGTGACGGTGGGGTCGACCTTGACCCGGCTGCTGATGACCCGGTCGGGCAAATCGATGGCCACGGCGACACCGCTGCCGTTTTCGTCCTGAGTAATTTCCACGTTTTCGGCGCCGAACTGCTCGACCAGTTCGCGTTCAAAATCCGCTACGGTATCGGGTTCCAGATTAGGCAGGGCGCCGGTTTCGCAGAATTTTTCAAAGGACTGGAGGTTTTTGACCAGGCGCACTTCCTTGACGACTTCCTCATAAATGGCGGAGGCCAGATGCGGATCTTGCGTGGTTTTTGGGAGTACTTTTTCGAGCAACGCAAGGAACTGCTTTTCGTTCATGGCTTTCATTTTTATGGGATGGTTCGGGTCGGGAATCATGGCCCAGGGTCGGCGGGTTTCCAAAAACAACCTCATCATTGTCGCGAAAATCCCAGTTCGGGGCGGGGGTGGAGCGGTACGAACGGAGGGTTGAGCAAAGTGGAGGGGGCTGCCTAAGCTCGGGGCTGGATGTCGGACCAAGATTATAAGGTGAAACTGGAGGTCTTTGAAGGGCCGCTAGATCTGTTGTGGTATTTGATTAAACGGGACGAGGTGGATATCTATGATATTTCCCTGGAACGGATTACTCAGCAGTATCTTGCTTTCATGGAGGCCTTTAAGGTCCTGGATCTGGATGTGGCAGGAGAGTTTGTGGTGATGGCCGCGAACCTTATTTATCTCAAAAGCCGGACGTTGTTGCCCGTGAGTGTCCAGCCGCCCGAAGAGGAAGCCGAAGAGGCGGATCCGAGGTGGGAACTCGTTCGCCAGCTTCTTGAATACAAGAAGTTCAAGGACGTGGCGGCTCAGCTCCACCAGCGTGAGGTGGCTCAGGAGGCGCTTTTTTCGCGGGTACCCGAGTTTGAGGACACACCCGCCGAACGCCCTTTAGGAGACGTGAGTGTGTTTGACCTGATTAACGCGTTTAACGGGATATTGAAGCGGATCAATCAGAGGGAGGATCTGCGTGAGATTTTTGAGGAGAACTTTACGGTGTCCGACAAAATTGAGCTGATTTTGAAACTCCTTTCCGGCGGGGTACCGATGTTGTTTACCGAACTCTTCGCGAGCGTGGCGTCGCGGGCCGAGATTGTGGTGACTTTCCTAGCGGTTCTGGAGCTGGTTCGGGTCAAGCAACTGCGGGTGTTTCAGGAAGGGGCTTTTGGGGAAATTGAAGTTCGGATGGCCTCGTAGACGGTCTTTGTCATGACGCTTCCACAGGTACTACAGGCACTGGTGTTTGCTTCCCCCAGACCGATTTCAACCGGGGAGCTTCTGGCTGCTTTGAAGGGGGCTGGGGAATCGTGCGAGCATTCGGATGCGCAGGCGTTTGCGCAGGTATCTCTGGGGCAGGTGAATGCGGTCATGGCGGCGCTCCAGGAAGAAATGGAAAGCGCGGGCATTGCGTTTCGCCTGCAGGAAGGATCTAACGGATGGGCGTTTGTGACCCATCCCGATTATGCGCCGTGGGTCCGGCAGCTTTATCCCGAAGCCAAGCCGACTCGGCTCAGCGGGCCGGCGTTGGAAACACTGGCGATTATCGCCTACCGTCAGCCTGTGACTCGCGCGGACATTGAGGCGGTGCGCGGAGTGGCGGTGGACGGGGTGATGCAGGTGTTGCTGGACCGGGGGCTGGTCAAAATTTCGGGGCGGGCGGAATTGCCCGGGCGGCCGTTGTTATATTCCACAACCGCTTATTTTCTGGAGCATTTCGGACTCAAATCCACGGGAGAGCTTCCCAACTCGCATGAGTTGCGTCGGCTGGATCTGCCGAAGCCGGTTTCGCCCGAAGAGAAGGCGAGCAAGAAAAAGGACAGGAAGATGGAGGGGATTGAACCCACCGAACCGTCTGTCGACAGTCCATCGGGTGAGACGCCATCGGGTGCGCCCGAAGTGCCCGGGGTACATTGAGCAGGGAGGATGGAGGACGATTAATTAAGGCGGGTGGTTGCGCCTCGAATAGATTTTGATGAAGCTTTTTACCCCATGAGTCTGCCCGATATCCGCAAGAAGATTGATGTTTTAGATGAACAGATTCTGCGTTTGCTCAATGAGCGGGCGGACTGCGTTCATGAGGTGGGGGAGCTCAAACGGGCGGAGGGACTCGAAATTTATGCGCCCGAACGAGAGGAGCAGGTGTATCGGTCGCTGGCGGAGCGGAATCAAAGAATTGGCGGCCGTTTACCTGAGACTGCGGTGAGGGCTGTCTATCGGGAGGTGATGTCGGCCTCGCTGGCGCTGGAAAAGGACTTGCGGATTGCGTATCTGGGGCCGGAGGCGACTTTTACTCATCAAGCGGCGCGTTCCAAATTTGGAGCTAGTGTCAAATATGCGCCGCAGGGGAGCATTTCGGAAGTGTTTGATGCGGTGACGCGGGGGCTTGCGGATTACGGGGTGGTGCCGGTGGAGAATTCGTGGGAAGGGGCGGTGAACCTCACTCTGGATATGTTTTTCGAAAGTGAGCTGCAGATTTGCGCCCAGATTTTGCTCAAAATCGAACATAACCTCCTGGCGGTGGGACCGAGAGAGAAAATCCGGAAGGTCTACAGTCATCCGCAGGCGTTTGGTCAGTGCCGCTGTTGGTTACGTGCCAATTTGCCCAAGGTGGAATGGGTGGAGGTTTCGAGCACGACGCGCGCGGCCGAACTGGCGGCCAAGGAAGAGGGGACGGCTGCCGTGGCTGGCAAACTGGCCGGAGAACTCTACGGGTTAGTGACGCTGGATGCTTCCATTCAGGATTCGCCGGACAACACGACCCGGTTTTTGGTGATCGGGCAGAAGCCATCTCCTGCCACAGGGAGTGACCGGACCTCGCTCATGTTCAGCGTTTCGCATGAACCGGGAGCGCTGTACCGGGCGCTGGAACCGTTTGATCGGCTTGGGATCAATATTGGAAAAATCGAGAGTCGTCCTTCGCGTCGCAAGGCTTGGGAGTACTGCTTTTTTCTGGATGTGGACGGGCACGCGACGGACGAGATTTTGAATGAAGCGCTCGGGGAGTTACATCGGCATAGTACGTTAGTGAAGATCCTGGGGACGTTCCCGAAGGTGGCCGTAGCGGAGTGAGGAGCGGGATAGGCGGCCTTATTTTACAGAGATAAGGCCGGCGGGCGGGGAGAACACTTGCCAGCAAGGAACGGTTCGCGGATATTTTTGGTCTCTATATCCCAGAACTTTATATTTTGACTCATGGCAGCAGCAAACGATCTCCGTAAAGGCATGTGCATTCGCTACAATGGCAACCCCGCCATTGTGCTCGAAGTCATGCACCGTACTCCTGGCAACCTTCGCGCCTTTGTTCAGGCCATTATTCGTTACATCGGCACCGGTAAATCGGCGGATGTTCGTTTTGGTTCCACGGACAAAGTGGAAACCGTGGAGGTGCACCGTGATTCCCTCGAGTTTTCGTACAAGGATCAGACTGGGTTTCACTTTATGAACCCCGAAAGTTACGAAACGATCACGTTTGACGCCGCTTTTGTGGGCGACGCCAAAGAGTATCTGAGTGAAAATCTTTCGGTGGAAGTTCTTTATGTAGAAGGGAAAGCTGCAAGTCTGGATTTGCCCGCTTCTGTGGAATTGAAGGTGGCTGAGTCGGCGGACGGAGTCCGCGGGGACAGCGCTAACAACGTCATGAAGCCTGCCACTTTGGAGACAGGGAAAATCGTTCAGGTTCCCTTGTTCATCAAAGAAGGCGAGGTTGTCAAAATTGATACCCGTACTGGAAACTACATGGGACGCGCCTAGGCGCGGATGGGAGATGCGGTGAGCACCAACCGCAGATCGACAAAAAACGGTAACCGGCGCCCCCCGCGGGCGCCGAGTTCCATGTTGCGTGCGGCTTTGGTAGCGGGGAGCGCTCCTGGGCGTGCCCGGGTGAGCTTTACCCGGATTTGGCCACAGAACGTACGGGTTCCCGTACTTTGGCTGAAGAATATTGCGGGAGTATTTCTGATTCCGGTGGCGTGGATCTGGACGGTGAGTTTCTTTGGGTTGTTGGTGCGCGAAACGGTGCACCACCGGTTTTGGTCGACGGAGGAGTTCTGGTTTTTTGGGTTAGGAACCGTGCTTTGGATGCTCTGTTTTGCAGGAAGCCTGTATTCGGCGGGGGAGCCGCGTCCGTTGCGAGTGTACGTTTTTGGGCATGAGCTAACGCATGCCGTTTGGGCGTGGTTATGCGGCGGGTTTGTGAAGGATTTTACCGTGAACCGGGATGGGGGTCACATTTTGACCAACAAGGCCAATTTCTGGGTGACGCTGACGCCGTATTTCTACCCGGTGTATTCGCTCGCGCTGATGGTGATCTTCTTAATCGCGACAGCGTTTTATGATTTTCACGCTGCGGACTGGTCTGGCTGGTTGGTGACGCCGCTCCAAGGATTTGTTCTGGCGCTCGGGGGTAGCTGGGCCTTCCACTTGAGCTTCACGGTTTGGATGATATGCCGGGGCCAGAGTGACTTGCGGATGCACGGAAACTTCTTTTCCATTGTCCTCATCTACCTGATGAACGTAGTGCTTCTTTCTCTGCATCTTGCGGTTGCGCTTCCCGGCTCGGGATTTCGGATTTTTGGGGCGGAGTTGCTTCGTCATACCGAGGATTTCGCGGATGCGACATGGAGTTTATTTGCGGAGTGGGTTGGGCGGATGTAACATCCGCAGGCGGGCTTCAAGACGCAGGAATTTCTCTTTTGACGATGGGGGAAGCCTCCTCCTTATTGGTCTGCGGTCTCGAGTAGTTACCCCCGGAGATGGTAGGATCAAGCGGGGGGACGGCCCGGGAGCTTTCATTCACTCAGGATTTAGAACTGTAGATATTTATTCATGTTAAACGGAGTTTTAGGCCTCTTCTCCAACGACATTGGCATCGACCTGGGGACCGCCAATACGTTGGTTTACGTTAAAGATAGGGGCATTGTGCTCCGAGAGCCTTCTGTGGTGGCTGTGCAGGCGGGAACCACTCGTGTTTTGGCCGTGGGCGACGAAGCCAAGCGGATGATCGGCCGAACCCCCGGCAACATCGTGGCCATCCGGCCCCTCAAAGACGGTGTCATCGCCGATTTTGAAATGACCGAAGCTATGCTGAGTCATTTCATCATCAAGGTTCACGGGGGCAAAAACCTGTTTCGCCCGCGACCCCGAGTTGTTGTAGCAGTGCCTTCGGGAATTACGGAGGTCGAAAAACGTGCAGTGAAGGATTCGGCGCTTCGAGCCGGCGCACGTGAGGTTCATCTTATCGAGGAACCGATGGCTGCCGCGATCGGGTGCGGCCTTCCTGTTCAGGATGCTGCTGGAAACATGATCATCGATATTGGCGGTGGCACCACAGAGGTCGCTTTAATTTCTCTATCCGGGATTGTGTATTCCCGTTCGGTTCGCGTAGCGGGCGACGAATTGGACGAGGCAATCGTTCAGTACATGAAACGGGCGTACAACCTCATGATTGGGGAGCGCACGGCGGAAGATATTAAGATCAAAATTGGATCTGCCTATCCGCTCGAGCGTGAGGCGACCATGGAGGTGAAGGGCCGGGATTTGGTGGCCGGGCTTCCGAAGACACTGACGATTACTTCCCAGGAGATTCGCGAGGCGCTCCTGGAGCCGATTTCTACGATTGTGGATTCCGTGCGCGTGGCGTTGGAGCGTTGCCCTCCGGAGTTGTCTGCTGACTTGGTAGACAGGGGGTTGGTGTTGGCTGGTGGCGGCGCACTGTTGCGTGGTCTGGACAAGCTCCTGACAGAGGAGACGGGTCTGCCCGTCCATGCGGCGGAAGATCCTCTGAGCGCTGTTGCCGAGGGAACAGGACGGGCGCTGCAGGAGCTGAAGTTTTTGCGACAAGTTTCGACTACCACGGAGACACGCCGTTGATGTTTGGGAAAGTCTCCGAGGTCTCCAGCTGCCAGAGGGTCGGGGGGTCGGGAGGCTTTCCTTTAATCTGGATCGGAGCTTATGCGGATTAAGTCGAAGCTGATTGCGATAGCCATCTTTGTCGTGGCGCTGGCGGTTTTAATCCTTGGGGCGGGAAACCAGGCGGCTGTCAGGCAGGCGCAAGCTTCCTTTTTGGCGTTGATTTCCCCTTTTTTGCGCTCCGGTTCAGCTCTCGAGCGTAAATTCACGGCGTTCCGGGAGGGGCTTAAAACGCTCGAGCAGTTGGAGAATGACAGTCGTACTTTGCGTACCGTGAATCGGGAGCTGAGCGCAACCAATCAGGTGTTCCGCGGATTGGAAGCGGAGAACAATCGGCTCAGAAATGCTTTAGGATACCGCGAGCGGGCTGTTTTTAAGCTTATGCCTGCCCGGATCATCGGACGGGATATTTCCACCTGGTTTAACCAGATCGTGATTGATCGGGGGAGCGAAGATGGCCTCAAGCGCGACATGCCCGTGCTGACCGAGGATGGACTTGTGGGAAAGACAACAGTGGTTTCAGAGCGCTCGGCCATTGTGGTGTTGCTGTCGGACGAGAACTGCAAGGTGGCCGCCAACGTGGAAAATTCGAGGGAGCAGGGGATAGTGCGCGGGGAGAGGTCGTCGTCGGGGTCTATGCCGATGGCGTCGCTATTTTTTCTTTCCAAGCAGGCAGCTCTCAAGCCCGGCCAGCGAGTGTTAACCTCCGGAGTGGGCGGGGTGTTTCCGTCGGGGGTCTCACTGGGGGTGGTACAGGAGTTTCGTGTTCGTGAGTTGGATGGGTACGCGACCCTCGTGCCGGCGGTAGACCTGACGACTCTTCAGGATGTCTTTGTCGTGGTAAGCCAGCAGAAGTGATGTTTTTCGGCGTACTTGTTTCTGCAATTTTCGGGGCTCTTATTCTCCAGCATTTTCTTGGGGCGGTACCTCCATGGGGAGCCAGAATATTTTTAATGCCAATTATTTTCTTTTACGGGGCATTGTCGCTTTCGACCAACCTGATGCTGGTGCTCGCGTTTATATCGGGCCTTATGTGGGATATTTTACATATCCAATGGGTGGAGGACACCGGAGAGCTGGGGGTGGGGTGGTCTGTTTTGATGTACGCAATCCTCGGGGCATTGGTTAGCGGATTGCGGCCATTGTTTTTAAGGGGGAGATGGGAGGTTCATTGCCTTTTTAGTGGGTTGGCGACCGCGACTTTGGTGGCTGTGGAGTATATGATGCTTTCGTTAAGGCGGGAGCCGCTCCGATTTGAATTTTCTAATTTAATCTGGGGGCGGATTCTTGGGGCTGGTATTATTGCGTTGGTGTTGTCGCCTTTTGTATTTCTGATTTTGGGTTATATTAGTCGTCTGATCGGTCACAAACATCACCGCCCGGAGCGGGGGGAAGAGGTTTAATCGGTATGGGCGCTTTTTCTAGTCAACGCGGAAAATTAAAGGGACCCAGTGCGGATTTGCGTCTGTATTTTACCGCATTGGTAATGATGCTGGGATTGGCGGCTTTGGTGGCGCGTTTATGGTGGATGCAAGTGGCCCATGGCGAGCGATGGGCGCGCAGGATTTCCAACCGCTCAGAGGTCACTGTCCGCATTCCGGCGGTGCGAGGCGAAATTCGCGATAGAAACGGAATTACTTTGGTCGGAAACCGGGCCAGTTACGAGGTGGATTTTTATTTACCCGATATGGTGCGCGGATATCGCCAGCAGTTTGGAAAACCACCGATGTCGAGTTACACGGCGCCAGTACATCACATGCTGAAGGAAAAGCGCGAGGAAGATGTGGTGCAGATTGTCAATAGTACCATTATTCCCAGATTACAGGAATTACAGTTGGCCAGGGATTATAATTCAGTTCGCCTTCAAAGGCATTATCGGAACAATACGGAAGTTCCTTTTGCTTATCTTGAGGAACTCGATTTTAAGACAATAGCACGATTTTCGGAAAATGATGTGGGATTGCCCGGGGTTGAAATAGCCCTCAGACCTGTGCGGCAGTACGTATATGGTGCCTTGGGGGCGCATCTGCTTGGGTATGTCGGTGCGCCCGCAGATGTCGATAAACAACCCGACATCAGCAATTATACATTTTATCAACCGGATGCGGAGGGGAAATCCCAAATCGAACAGCATTTGGATCGCTGGATTCGTGGTACGCCCGGAGTCCGGGTTTTGCAAAGAAATGTCAAAGGGGTTATTGAAACTGAAATTCGCCGAATTGAGCCCAAGCAGGGGCATCATGTGTATCTGACCATAGATGCCAGGTTGCAGTATATCGCCGAGCGTGCGTTGCGTGATGCTGGAGTCGGACGCGGGGCGGCCGTGGTGGTGGATCCGTCCAATGGCGAGGTTCTAGCGATGGCGTCGGTTCCTTCTTACGATCCGAACGTTTTTATCCCGAGTATCACACGTGCCGATTGGCAAAAGATTCGGGAAGATGACACCAATCCATTAACCAACCGGGCGCTCCAAGGGTATGCTCCGGGTTCTACATATAAAGCGGTTTCCGCGCTGGCTGGATTACGAAAGGGGTTGACGGCTAAGAATACATTTAACTGTGCGGGAGGGGTGAGCTATGGGGCCAAGTATATGAAGTGTTGGGTGACGGATAAGCATCTCGCGCCCCATGGATCCCTGTCACTGCCCGATGCGTTGAAGTGCTCGTGTAACGCATTCTTCTACCAGTGGGGTAATGCCGCCGGCATTGAAAATATTGTCGCTGTGGGGCAGGCGTTGGGAATGGGGCAGCGTAGTGGACTTCCTCTTTCGGGTGAGGATCCCGGAATTCTGCCGAGTCCGGAATGGCTCAAAGCGGTCAGTCCGCAGGAACGTTGGTCCAATGGCTATACCGCCAACGTTTCGATCGGCCAGGGATCGGTGGAGGCGTCGCCTTTGCAGATGTGTATGGTGGCCGCCACGATTGCGAACCGAGGTCGTTCGTTTGCGCCGAAATTGGTATCGCGAGTGGTAGAGCCCAACGGAGGGGACGCCATTGATCCTGACACTCAGCTGTTACTGATTCCAAAGGAGCCGGAATTACGGGCGGACTTACATGCTTCCGGGATTACGGACGAGGAGATCGAATTGGTTCGCCGTGGAATGTGGAAGGTAGTGAATGAGCCCGGGGGGACGGGAAAACGCGCTCAGGTCAAGGGGGTGGAAGTGGCCGGAAAGACTGGAACTGCGCAGTTTTGGAGGGACGTGAACGGCAAAAAGGAGAAGGACAACCATACGTGGTTCATTTCATTTGCTCCGTATGAGAATCCGAAGTTTGCAGTTTGTGTCTTTGTTCAGGGAGCGAAATCGGGCGGCGGGGTGTCGGCGCCGATAGCGCAACGGATTTTCGAACAAGGACTGGCTTTGGAGAAAGGGTTTGATCCGGGTCTTGTGGCTCTGGAGCCGGCGGTTGGCAGTTTTGCTCCCATTGAGGAGGTGAATTACAAAACTGGACCGGTGTTTGGTGCCGAAGCGTCCGACCATGAGACGGCTGAACACACGGATACACCGACGAAACCGACCAACAAAACGCGCCCTGCGGAGGCTAAACCGGACATTAAACCGGACGCTGACGAGCGAGGGAAAGTGCCCGCCCAGCCCCTAAAGCAAGAGGTTCGTGAGAAAAGAGGTTTTTTTGAGAAGCTTTTCGGTACTAGAAGGACAGAATCACCTTCCTCCACCCCAACCACCCCCGCGGGCAAACCAGCCCGATGATTTCCAGTGTTTTTTAACCTTTTCCCAAAACTTATTTCCATGACCGAACGCGTTAAACGCCTTCTCGGTCTCGCCCGTCGGCAGACCGGAAACAGATTAGTAATTAGCTCCGAGAAACTTGAACGTAGAGTAGCCCTTCTCGAGAACGGAGTTCTTGAAGAATATACGATTGAGCGTCAGACCGACCGAAACATCGTTGGCTCCATTTTTAAGGGGCGTGTGAAGAACATTGAACACGGTCTCAAGGCGATGTTTGTAGACATCGGATTTGAAAAAAATGCCTTCCTTCATTTCTGGGATGCACTGCCTGCCGCCCTCGATAGCGGGGTGGAACAGGTGGAACGCACCAAAGGAGGCAAAGAAAAGAAGCGAATCACGGCGAAGGATATTCCCGAAATTTATCCGGTCGGAAGTGAGGTTCTAGTGCAGGTCACCAAGGGGCCAATTTCTACCAAAGGTCCCCGAATCACGACGAACGTTTCCCTTCCGGGGCGTTATCTCGTGCTGATGCCCTACAGCGACCAGTGTGGTATTTCCCGTAAAATCGAATCTCCGAAGGAGCGCGAGCGTCTGCGCAAGATTCTTCGGGAACTGGACGTGCCAGAGGGCATGGGAGTGATTATCCGCACGGTGGGCGAAGGGCAGCGTGCGCGTTATTTTGTGCGCGACTTGGGACTTTTGCTTGAGCAGTGGAGGAAAATCGAGGAGCCGCTCAAGAAGCGGCCCGCTCCGCTCTGTGTGTTTGAAGAGCCGGATCTGGTTGAGCGCACGGTTCGGGACTTTTTGACGGATGAAATTGACGAGGTGTACTGCGACGACGAACAGGCCGTTAAGCGGATGGGGGAACTCGTCGGACAGATTTCCAAACGCTCCAAAAGCCGGATTCAGCAATATTCCGGACAGCAGCCAATTTTTGAACACTTTGGTGTTCAGAAGCAGATCGATGACGCCTTTCATCGCCAGGTATGGTTGCCGTGCGGAGGGTATATCGTAATTGATGAGACCGAAGCGCTTATCGCGATTGACGTAAATACCGGTCGCAATAAAGGGGGTAAAGACGTCGAGAAGACGATCCTACAAACCAATCTGGAAGCCGCTGATGAGATGGCCCGCCAGATGCGCTTGCGCAACATTGGTGGGCTGATCATCGGGGATTTTATTGATATGAAGTCGCGCAAGGATCAGCAGATGGTCTATCAGCGCATGAAAGACCGATTGAAGCGGGACAAGGCCAAGACCCATGTCCTGCCTATCTCGCCCCTTGGCTTAATGGAAATGACGCGGCAGCGCGCCCAGGAGTCGATCTCGGGGTCCGTCTACGAATCCTGCCCGTATTGCAACGGGCGCGGTAAGGTGAAGAGTTCGATGAGTATGAGTGTCGAACTCCAGCGGGCGCTTCATATCGTGCTCCGGAATTATCCCGAGGTGCATGAGCTCAAGATCACGGTGAATCCGCACGTGCTTCAGCGTCTTCGGGCGGAAGACGAGGAGTTGCTGATTGAAATTGAGCGTAAGTACGCCGGCCGGTTGACGTTCCGTTCCGATGCGACGTGTCATCACGAGCGCTTTTCGATCGTGAACACACAGACAAATCAGGAGTTGAAGTACTAGCCTTGTTGGGGTGTTGAGTGTTTTGAGCGGCGGTGTCTGCGTTTCCTGATCCCTGTTATGGTGGCGTATCTGTTGCATCGTTTAAGTCCATTCCTCTGGGAAGTTACCGAAGGAGTGGGCTTGCGGTGGTATGGGATTGCCTATGTGACTGCATTCCTGCTGGGTGGTCGGGTTTACCGCCTGCTTTCTGAACGGCGCCTTAATCCGATGGCCCCCGAGCGGGTCAGTGATTTTATTACTTGGGCGGCCGTGTTTGGTGTGATGGTGGGGGGGCGGTTGGGGTACATGCTCCTTTACGACTTTCACAGACTCCTAAGCGCCCCGAGTACCATGTTGCGTGTTTGGGAGGGAGGAATGTCCAGTCATGGCGGGATTCTGGGATTGGTGTTCTTCACGTTTTATTGGGCGCGAAAGAATCATATTTCCTGGACGGGCATTGGTGACAGCCTCGTGGTTGTGGCGCCGCTTGGATTATTTCTTGTCCGAATTGCCAATTTCATAAACGGAGAGCTTTATGGCCTGATTTCCCATGTCAGATGGGCGATTCAGTTTCCGTCCGAGTTGCATGAACATCCGGACCTTTTGGACGGCACGAAACTGGCCGCCACTCCGGTGGATTTGGTGGTGCGGAGTGTTCGGACGGATGATTCCGTGGCGGCGGTTTTGAGGGAGGTTTTGCCTCCGAGACATCCTTCCCAATTGTACGAGGCCATTCTGGAGGGGGGTGTCCTTTTTGTTGTGCTATGGATTATGCGGACGCGATTTAAAGTGCAGCGCGGCGTACTTACCGGTGTGTTTTTTGTTCTTTATGCTCTTTTGCGAATTGCCGGGGAACAGTTCCGGCAGCCTGAAGATTTTAATTTTGGACTGCCTCGGGGTGTCTTCTTGTCTTTCTTCCTCATTCTTATAGGTTTGGCCTTCCTTGTGGCGGCTTATCGGCGTCCCGAATATGAGGGTGGAATCGTAAAATAATAAGGATTCCACCGGATCGTCGTTTTTTACATTTGTGTTTCAGAGTGCGGTTCTTAATCTCCCCACCCCTTTTCGCATGTTCCGTACATCCACCGAAATGAAGATTCTGACTGGTTCTGCTCATCATGAGTTGGCTGAGCGGATCTGCGCCTACATCGGTGTTCCCCTTGGAGATGCGACGGTGACGTCGTTTCCTGACGGGGAGACTTATGTGAAGATTAACGAAAACATTCGCGGTCGCGATGTGTTTATCGTTCAGCCCACGTGTCCGCCTACTAACCAGAACCTGATGGAGTTACTCATCATGGTGGATGCGGTCCGTCGGGCCAGTGCCGCACGTATCACGGCTGTTATCCCGTTTTTTGGCTATGCTCGTCAGGACCGCAAGGATCAGCCTCGGGTGCCAATCACAGCCAAGCTGATAGCTAATCTTCTGACGGCTGCGGGTGTAAACCGTGTGCTGACGATGGATTTACATGCGCAGCAGGTGGCCGGATTCTTCGATATTCCGGTGGATCACCTGTATGCGGCTCCGGTAATCATCCGAAATCTGCGTCAGCGCAATTTTGTTGATCCCGTTGTGGTATCTCCCGATGTCGGAGGTCTTAAGATGGCCTCGTCGTACGCTGAGGCGCTCGGAGCAAGTTTGGCGATTGTCGCAAAACGTCGTAAGAGTGCGACCGAAACGGAGGCCGTGAATTTGATTGGAGATGTCGCCGGCAAGGATGTTATTTTGGTCGACGATTTGACTGAGACGGCCGGAACAATCAGCAGTGCGGCTCGGATTCTCAGAGAGCGTGGTGCCCGTCAGATCGTTGCCTGCGTCAGTCATGCTGTGATTTCAGATTTAGGGGTGGAACGTCTGGTGAAAGCGGACGTGGAGGAGGTCATTACGACGAACAGTGTGCCGGTCCGGGCAGTTCCGGGGCTTCGCATGAGTGTGTTGTGTATTTCGGAACTCCTCGGAGAGGGGATCAAGCGGATTCACGATGATGAATCCGTGAGTTCACTTTTTGAGATTAGCAAAAACGAGAAGGTGTAAATAGACTATGTCAAAGCAAATTAAACTCTCGGCGCAGACCCGTGTCGGTGATGGACGGACTGCGGTGAAGAAAATTAGGGCCCAGGGACTGGTTCCTGCGGTAATTTACGGGGCTACGCAGCCCACGTTGAACCTCCAACTTAAGGGACGTGAGTTACATGACGTTCTCTCCCACGCAACTGGGGAACAGGTGCTGGTGGACTTGGAAATCTCCGATGGTGGTAAGGTTTCCAACAAGCTGGTTCTCATTCAGGAAGTGCAGCACCATCCCGTGCGTCGGAACGTGTTACACGTCGACTTCCACGCCGTAAGTGCGGACGAGAAGCTGCACGCGCATGTTACGGTTGAAACCTACGGGGAATCCATCGGGATCAAGACCTATGGCGGCCTGCTTGTGATGCTCTTGCATAGTGTCGAAGTGGAGTGTTTGCCCAAGGATCTGCCTGAAATCATCCGCATCGACATCACCAATCTGAACGTTGATCAGGCAATTCATCTGCGCGATCTCCAGCTTCCGGCTGGAGTGGCCTACCGCGGAGACGCAGACGTTACCGTTCTCCGGATCGCTCCTCCGACAACCAGTGACGCTGTCCCGAGTGCAGAAGGAGCGCCTTCGCAACCCGAAGTGATCCGCGAGAAGAAGGCTGAAGCGGACAAGGAAAAGAAGTAGTTCTCTTTTCAGACCTCAAAATGCCGCCCTTGGATCTTCCATGGGCGGCTTTTGTTTTTATAGCGGGTACTGATTTTGCGAAGTGTCACCAGAGGTGAAAATTTTATTTTGAGACAGAGTGATTGCGATGAGTGCTGAAGCGAAATATCGCCTGGTGGTGGGGCTGGGGAATCCAGGGGTGGAGTATGCAGGTACCCGCCATAATGTCGGTTTTATGGTGCTGGACCGGATGGCAATCAGGAAGGCGGAGTGGCGCAGGGAAAAGGCTTGGAATGGGCTGATGGTTAGTGTGGACGGGGTACTTTTGTTAAAACCCCAGACGTATATGAATTTGAGCGGAGAAGCCGTTGCCGGGGTTGCCCGCTTTTACAAAATTCCCCCCGAATCCGTCCTGGTGGTTTTGGACGATATGGCGCTTGGACTAGGTCGGCTTCGGCTTCGGTTGGGAGGATCCGCGGGAGGGCACAACGGATTGCAGTCAATCATCCAGCATCTTGGGACCAAGGACGTGGCGCGTGTTCGGATTGGGATTGGCGGGGCGGCTCCGGGCGAATCGGTAGGGCACGTTCTGGGGCGTTTTCGCAAGGACGAACAGAATGCCCTCGAGGAAGTTCTCGAGCGGGCGGAAGCGGCCATTTCAGCGGTCCAGCGCGATGGAGTTGAGAGGGCGATGAACGCTTTTAATTGACCAACACTTCGGAGTGCCCCAAGGTCGTGGGCTCAATTTTATTAAGCGATGATGAACCGTTACGAAGGACTTTTGATTCTCAATGTGAATGGCAACGACGAAGGGGCCAAAGAAATTATTGAACGCCTAGAGGGCGAATTCAAGAAAGCCGGAGCTGTTGTTGAACAGGTTCAGAAGATGGGCTCGCGCCAGTTTACTTATGCTGCCGGCGATCTTCAGAGCGGGTATTACGCCAACTTCGTTTTCCAACTGGCTCCTGCATCGCTTGCGACCATTCAATCCAAACTGAAACTTGACGCCGACGTGTATCGTCAGCACTACCTTCGCATCAGCCATAAGAAGGCCGCTTAGTCCGGGTTTTCTCGGTTTTTGCTCCGGAGCGTAGCGCCAGCAGTCTCTTAATTTATGCCAAACCTCAACAAGGTGATGCTGATGGGGAATCTCACCCGGGATCCCGAAATTAAGTATACGCCCAAGGGCACCGCTGTGGCTGACATAGGGCTTGCCGTCAATCGGGTGTACTCGAGTGATCAAGGGGAAAAGCGCGAAGAGACGACATTTGTCGATGTGGAACTCTGGGGACGTCAGGCTGAGATTGCTGGCGAATATCTCAAAAAAGGACGTCCGGTTTACATCGAAGGCCGTCTGAAACTGGATACTTGGGACGATAAACAAACCGGCCAGAAGCGCTCCAAAATGCGGGTTGTTGGCGAAACGCTCCAGCTGCTTGGCGGTCGCGAGGGTGGTTCGTCCGGCGGTGAGCGAGAAGATGGTGGCGCTCGTCCTCAAATGCAGTCGCGTCCGCCACAACGACAGGCCGCCACTGTGCCACGTAAACCCGTGGATCCGGATCTGGACGTCGATGGAGACGACGTTCCGTTTTAACCGGTAACAACGAATCTCGAATTTAAAAGGGCACCCTGTTTCCGGGGTGCCCTTTTTCGTTTTGGTTCAGCACTCCACGAGTGCGGTGCTCGTCTACTTCTTGAGGGCCTTTTCCCAAGCGGCGATGAGGTCTTCTTCGCCTTCAAACAACGCATCGGTGGAATCGAGAATCTCGATCGATTCGATTTTGTCGCCCGCTTTGACCGCATTCACAACATCCTGACCTGTTGTGACTTCGCCGAACACAGCGTGTTTTCCATCAAGCCATGTTGTCGGGACGTGGGTGATGAAGAACTGGCTCCCATTGGTATTTGGGCCGGCGTTGGCCATCGAAAACATCCCGGGCTTGGTGTGTTTGAGCGACTTGTGGATTTCATCAGGGAAGCGGTACCCGGGGCCACCGCTACCGGTGCCCGTGGGGTCGCCGCCCTGGATCATGAAGTCGGGGATGACGCGGTGAAATGTGAGGCCGTTATAGAAACCACGCTTTGCGAGGTTTAGAAAATTGGCGGCTGTGATGGGAACCTTGGAGGCGAAGATCGTGCCTTCGATCGCTCCACGGGACGTTTTGAGGATGATACGGATGTCGTCCATTCTAAAGAGCGTAGAGGGTAAATTGCCCGAGGGGAATCTCCGCGTGACATCGGGTGTGAGTCAGTAGTATGGAGGACTATTATGTCCAAAACGTTCCTCCTGTCCTCTATTGCCAGTTTGCTGATTGGCACCGTTATTACGTCTCAGGCCCAGACTCCGGCGGCACCCGCACCCGCGGCCAAAGAACTTGCCGTAATCAAGACGAGCAAAGGTGAGATGACCGTCGAGTTCTGGACGGACGTGGCTCCCAAGACCGTGGAGAACTTCAAGAAGCTCGCACGGGAAGGGTTCTATAATGGCACCGCGTTTCATCGTATTATCAAGGACTTTATGATTCAGGGTGGGGATCCGCTCACCAAAGATCAGGCCAATGAAAGTCGGTTCGGAACTGGGGATCCCGGGTACAAGATCAAGGCCGAGTTTAACGAAAAGAAGCACGAACGCGGAGTGCTCTCTATGGCCCGTAGCGCGGATCCGGATTCGGCGGGATCCCAGTTTTTTATCTGCCTCGGAGACTCTTCCAAGGTGGGCTTTCTGGATGGGAAATACACTGGGTTTGGCAAGGTGGTGAAAGGTGAAGACGTACTGTTGAAAATCGGGGATACACCCGTCGTTTCCGGCGGACGTGGCGAGGTGAGCAAACCCACCGAGCGCGTGACTGTAGATAGCGTGACCGTCATTCCGGCTCCGTAACCCATTTGTTGCAAACTTAGGGGGCTTTCGCATCGACACCGCTGTGTGTTGTGGAAGCCTCCTCGGGCGGGCTCGCGGGCGTAAGCAAGCGAGCCCGATTCATTTTTATCGATAAGCCTTATGTCCACTTCATCCAAAAGCGTGAAGGTCGGGTTGGTGCAGATGACCTGCTCCTCCGATCCCAAGGAGAACCTCACCAAAGCTATTGCCCGGGTCCGTGAAGCGGCCGGACAAGGCGCCCAGATCATCTGCCTGCAGGAACTCTTCACCTCGCAGTACTTCTGCCAGATCGAAGACCACAAATACTTTGCCCTGGCCGAGGAAATCCCCGGTCCGAGTACGGAAGCGTTATGTGATGTGGCCAGAGAGCTCGAGGTCGTGATCATCGCCTCGCTTTTCGAACGCCGGACTGCCGGTCTGTATCACAATACGGCCGCAATCATCGACGCCGATGGCACCTATCTCGGCAAGTATCGCAAGATGCACATCCCCGATGATCCTCTCTTTTACGAGAAGTTCTATTTCACTCCCGGGGATCTCGGCTTCCGTGCCTGGCAGACTCGGTACGCCAAAATCGGCGTGTGTGTCTGCTGGGATCAATGGTACCCCGAAGCAGCCCGTCTCACGGCTCTGCGTGGCGCCCAGATTCTTTTCTACCCGACTGCCATCGGATGGCATCCTTCCGAGAAGGCCCATTATGGCGACCGGCAGCACAGCGCCTGGGAAACCATCCAGCGTGGGCACGCCATCGCCAACGGCTGTTATGTCGTCGTTCCCAACCGGGTCGGACACGAGGCTCCCGATGGCGGGGATGGAATCCAGTTTTGGGGCCAGAGCTTTGTGGCTGATTTTTCGGGCCAGATCATGGCGCGGGCCTCGGTTGAAAAGGAAGAGATCCTGGTGACCGAACTTGATCTCGATGCGTTGGACACCCAGCGCACACACTGGCCGTTTTTCCGTGACCGTCGTATCGACGCTTATCAGGGGATCGAGAAACGTTTTTTGGGAGACGACAATGTTTGAGCCACGCGGACTCGATGCGGTCAAACCGGCGGCTCTGGGGTACCGGATGCCCGCCGAATGGGAGCCTCACACCGCGACATGGCTTTCGTGGCCGCGCCCAGAAGGGATCTCTTTCCCGGAGTCGTATGAGCGCGTGATGCCTGCCTTTGCTCAAATGGTCGACGCCCTCGGGGATTCCGAGCGGGCTTGTATCAACGTCTGGGATGCGGCCCACGAAGCCGATGTACGCCGACAGTTGCTCCGGCATGGAGCGCGGGACGGGCATGTCTCCTTCCATCGCCATCCTGCCCATGAACCCTGGTGCCGGGACCACGGTCCCATTTTCCTCAAACGCAGCGAAGCGCCTCAAACCGTGATTGTCGACTGGGCCTATAACGCCTGGGGCGGGAAATATCCTCCCTACGATCTGGACGACGCCGTGCCTACCCGGGTGGCCGAACTGCTTCAACTGCCCGTTTACGCCCCCAAAATGATTCTCGAGGGCGGTTCGATCGAGGTGAATGGCAGCGGCACGCTTCTGACTACGACAAGTTGCCTTTTAAACCCCAACCGGAATCCCGATCTGACTCAGGCGCAAATCGAAGCAGCCATGCGTGAGTACCTCGGGGTTTCCAATATCCTGTGGCTCGGCGATGGAATCGAGGGCGATGACACCGACGGTCATATCGATGACCTCACCCGGTTTGTAGACCGGACGACCGTGGTGACTGTTTTGGAGGAAAACTCGGAGGATCCCAATTACGAGCCGTTGCAGGAGAATCTGCGGGCCCTCGCCGGGATGTGTGCCGAAGACGGTACGCCTCTCGTTGTGCGTTCGTTGCCGATGCCTGCGCGGATTGATCGGGAGGGGCTGCGGCTTCCGGCTAGTTACGCGAATTTTTATATCGCGAACAAAGTGGTGTTGCTGCCTGTGTTCGCGGATCCAAAGGATGCAGAAGCGATTGCGACTCTCGAGGCGGCTTTTCCGGGCCGCCGTGTGGTGCCAATTGATTGTCGCGAACTCATCTGGGGGCTCGGTGCGTTTCACTGTTTAACCCAGCAGCAACCCGCATAAGTCCGTTTTTTCTTTCGCCGCGCGGCATTTTGCCTCTGCCTTGTCCGTCTATGGCTCGTAAGGAAGCACTCACTCTTGGACATTCGCCCGACCCGGACGATGCGTTTATGTTTTACGCTTTGGCGGAGGACAAAATTGACACACACGGCTGGTCTTTTCAGCACACGCTTCAGGATATCCAGACGCTCAATGAGCGGGCTACCCGGGGCGAACTGGCCATCTCGGCCATCTCCATTCACGCTTACGCTTACGTTCTGGATAAGTACGCATTACTTCCTAGCGGAGCGAGTATGGGCGACGGCTATGGGCCAATGCTTGTGGTTAATCAGGGCACTGAATTCCCCACGGACAAAGCCGCTCTGGTCGAATGGCTCCGGGGTAAAACAATCGCCGTGCCGGGCCTGATGACCAGTGCCTACCTGAGCCTCCAGCTCTACATGGGGGCGGTCGCTCACGTGGTGGTGCCGTTCGACGAGATTTTCACTGCCGTGAAATCCGGTCGGGCCGATGTGGGACTGATCATTCACGAAGGTCAGTTGACCTACCGGACCGAGGGTTTTGAAAAGGTGCTCGATCTGGGCGAATGGTGGAAAGCCGAGACGGGTCTGCCTTTGCCGTTAGGCGGCAATGTGATACGGAAAGATTTCACCCCAGCGGAACGCAGCGAGCTGAACGTGATTTTACGCGAGAGTATCCGGTACGGACTGGAGCACCGTGCGGCCGGCGTGACGCATTCCATGCCGCTGGCACGTGGAATGGACGAGCCTCTGGCTGACGAGTTCATCGGAATGTACGTGAATGATTTCACGCTCGATTACGGTGATATTGGCCGCCGTGCGATCCGCGAGTTTTTGGGGCGCGCGCACAAGGCCGGGTTGATTCCGACGCCGGTGGAATTGGAGTTTGTCGAGTAAGGCTTAAAACCAAAAAGCACCCCGAGTCGCACAGGCAGGCTCGGGGTGCTTTTGTTTTGTGGGGTTCGCTTCGGAATCCCTCAGCCGCGTTCCTGCGGTTTACAGATCCACGGTCCGGCCGGTGCGGAAGCTTTCGTCGGCAGCCACCACGATCCGCATCGAGTTCAGCGCGTCCTCCATGTGGTCGGTCAGGTCCATGTTCTCCCGGATGGCGCGCAGGAAATACTCCTGTTCCCGGAAGCAGAGTCCGTCGTGGTTGGGCTCGTCGTCGAGGCGGATGCTTTCGTCCTGTTTTATAAACGCGCCGTCGCTGTCGAGGGCCGCGTGATGCAGACGGAGAGCCTGGGTCTGAGTGTGGGCGTCGACATTGGCGCTCTGTCCTTCGGCACCGGCTTTGTCTGCGACGATGGAGACGCAGCCTTTGGGGCCGACGACATCTTTAACAAAGAAAGCGACTTCACTCATCATCGGGCCCCAGCCGGCCTCGTACCAGCCAACCGAGCCGTCCTCGAAAGTGACCTGGAGCTGACCGTAATTGAGTTTCCCCTCGGGAAGTTCGTCGGTGAGCCGGGCTCCGATTCCCGACACCCGGACCGGTCGCGAGCCGGTCATCTGGCACATGACATCCACGTAATGAACTCCACAATCCACCAACGGTGAGATGGAGCTCATGAGGGCCTTGTGGGTTTTCCAGGAGCTGCCCGAGCTTTGCTGGTTGAGGTTCATACGCATCACGAGCGGCTTGCCCAGGGTGCGCGCCAGTTCGATAAAGCGGATCCAGCTGGGGTGATGACGCAGGATGTAGCCGATGACGAGCTTGCGGTTGGTGGCCTTGGCTTTGGCTACGATGCGCTCGGCCATAGGCACGGATTCGGCCAGGGGCTTTTCGATGAAAACATGGCAACCTGCCTCGAACGCCGCTTCGGCATAGTCGGCATGAGTGTCGGGATAGGTGGAAATGGAGACAGCGTCGGGCCGGGTGGTCCGCAGTGCCTCGTAATAGTCGGAGAACTCGGGCAGTCCGCCTCCGAGCTCCGAGTTGAGGGCGGCACGGGATTCGGGGGAGCGGGTGACGATGCCGACGATTTCAAAACCGTCGATCTGATGATAGGCGAGGGCATGAGAGCGGCCCATGTGACCGGCTCCGACGCAAAGAACACGGAGAGGAGAAGACATACGAGGGGTAGGTTAAGGAGAGGGGGCGGTGATTTTCACCGGGAGTTTGAGTAGCACAAACGGTCCTGGAGGTCGTTCGTTCCGGGAGGGTATCCAAAATCGCACACCGGGCGGGTTTAGAAGGGCCATTTTCTGCGTGGCCTTCTGGATGGCGTTTGAGGGCTGGCATTTTTACGATAAAGATACGACATGGACGCTTTTTTGTTGTCCTAGAAACCAAGAACTTTCCTGTTCCCGGGCCGACTTCGGCCTCTTTAACCCCCACTCTTGTGTCTACTCCGGCTCCTGCTTCCTCCTCCACCCCGAATCCCGTGAAAACAAAACGGAAACGTCCTTTGCTCAAATCAGTGGTGGTTGTGGGCTTGCTGGGGGCGACACTGTTCATTCCGCCGGTGTTCCGGTCGGCTGTCTGGGTGCTTTTAGAGGAGGAGGCGTTTCGTCAGGGAGGGTATCTGGAAATTGGAAGTATCGAGGGGGCGTTGTGGGAACCGGTGGTGGTGCGCAAGATTCGCTGGAATACAGCCCGTGCGCTGGGCGGGGATTTACACGTGGAAGCAGAACAGGTGCAGGCAGTTTTCAACTGGAATAGTCTGCTGCCGCGCTCGGCTTCGGGACGGTTTTTTGAGTCGCTTGCCGTAAAAGGGCTCAAGATGCGTTGGGTGCCCCAGACGCAGGCGGTTACAAGCCAGCGTCCGTTTTATGCCTCCTGGACGCTCGGGGAACCGATGCGTTTTCCGAGGCCCGCAAAGATCGAGTTAGGCATTGCACAATGGGTGGCCGAATCGGGGGAGGTCGCCTTGAAACTCGAGGATACGGATTTGGAATTGAGCGAATTGGCGCCTGGGGGAGTGAAGGCTGGGCGGGTGACGATGAAGGTACGCGGTTGGGAACGGAATTTTCGGGATGTATCGGGTCGCACGGCCATTCAGGGTTCGGCGGTGCAGTTTGGGGAACTGCAGTTGATGGACGGGGTGAAGGTGGAGCGGTTGGTGGTGGATTTGGGAGCGGTGGAATCCGGGAAGGTGGATTTAAAGGAACTCTTTGCGCTGGCATTTGGCGGCGAGGTCCGGATTCACGGCCAGCTTTCTCCCGCGTCCAACGAGGTGCCTCTGGAGATTAGCGGGACTTTCTCCCGGATCGGCGTGGCGCCGCTGGCCGCGTTTTTAGGCGTGACTGAGGCGGCGGGCGGGACCCTGGAGAATGGCGATTTTGGATTCCGCGGCTCCCCGGTTGCGTCTGAGCGCGGCACGGCCACGCTGCGGCTCGAGGCGAAAAATTTTCAGTGGGAGTCGCGCCAATGGGATTCGTTGGTGGTGGGAGCCAAGCTGATTGACCGGCGGGTGCAGGTTCCTGAGTTTTCACTGCGTCAAGGGCATAACCAATTGGTGTTAAATGGGGATATGCAATTTCCGGGAGCCGGGGAATCGTGGTGGAAATCGGATTTCGGGATGAACGTCACGGCGCGTATTGATAATCTCACCGAGCTGTCGGCCTTACTTTTGCCCGAATTTAAATACACCGCCGGCGCCCTGACCGTAGATGGGGCCGTTCGCAGCCAGGGCGGGCTTCTGGGCGGAGCCCTCATTGTGACCGGCTCGAAGTTGAAGTGGCGCAACGCTCCTATTGAAGAGCTAAACGCCGCGGTGAAGCTCGACGGAAACGATATCCGAATCCTCAATGCGGAATTAGTAAATCGGGCGGACCTGATTCGAGCCAAAGGGGTGGTCCATATTGGCGACGCCTGGTGGTACCAAGGGGAATTTCGGACCGCGGTCGGCAACCTTGGCAATTATGCCGATTTGCTTCAGCCGCCGCTCGCCCCTGAACCTTATGCGGGCGAGCTGTATGTGGAATGGAACGGGCAGGGGACAACCGGAGCGCATGAAGGCCGGATGTCGGGCCGGTTTGAGGGGTTGCACCCGGTCAAACCTCGGGGGAACTGGCCGAGGCCGTTGCATGGCGATTTTTTGGGTAAATATGGGAAAGGGGCAATCGAGCTGGAGTCTTTTACCGTGGGAGACGATCGGGTTTCGCTGCAAAGCAGGCTTGTGGTGGGGAAAACGGGAGGCCGTCTGGAAGGGCTTCAGTTCAAGCAGGGCAGCAGGGTGACGGCCGAAGGGGATTTCAGTATTCCTGAAAGCGTCTGGAAGGCTTGGCCGACCCTGGACTGGTTTAAATTACTCAAGGCCGATTTACCCTTGGAGATGCGCTTGCGTCTGGATCACCTGGATCTGGTCGAATTGGGCCGTCTACCGGGAATGCCAGCCGGAGTTAAAGGTGAGCTTACCGGAGACTGGGAGTCGCATGGCTCGCTTGGGAATTTGACGGGTAAGGGAGCCGTGGCCGTTCAGAAGATGGTGTTGCCCGTAGGGGAGGGACTCCTGAGTGAAGTGGCAGCGAACGTGGAGTGGAAGGGCCGGGCGCTGGAGGCCCAAAAGCTCACCTGGACGTCGGCTTCGGGCCGCTACGAAGGAACCGGTGGATTGGAGTGGAAGGACGGGCAGTCCGGCCCGTCTCTGAATCTGCAGGTCGTCTGTCCCAAGGCGCACTGGCAGAATTTGGGTGGAGTTCGTTTCACGGTCGCCGGCAAAACTGGTGGAGCCGAAGCCGCCACGGCAGGGGTGAGTGTGCTCGGTCGCTCGGAATGGAAAGCCTCCGGGACGTTATCCCAGCCGGCTTTGTCGGGCGAGATCCTGGTCAGTGTCGTCGACTTTGGCGGAGCGCCGGATTTGCGCTGGTTTTGGGCGGAGCCCGGCCAGTCCCGGAAGTTGGTTTGGAGTACTGGACCGGCGTTCCTGGCCAAATCGAAGCTTCAGCTTCGTGTGAGTAGCGGGGACGGTGCGGCTGTGGCCGGGACGGTGGGCACGGCCAGGGTGGATTTGCAGATTGGCGGGTTATGCGCAAAGCCTGAGTTACAGGGGGAAGCCCGATTTACCTTGCGGGGTACGGCGGCGGGGAGCGTGCTTGAGGCGGACCCGTTACTGTTGCGCTTTGGGGGTGGGGCGGCAGAGCCTCAGATCGAGGTTCGCGCCAAAGGTATGGCCGGAAAATCCGCTTATGGAGTGACGGCGCTCGGCCCGTTAAGCAGGCCGTTACGCGAATACAGCGCTGAAGCGCCGCTTACTATCGAAACGGTTCGGGGCGTTTTTGAAGAAGGCAAAAGCTGGTAGATCCGGCGGTGAGTTTCGGGTCCCCCGAGGGTCACTTCTTCTTTAAGAGCGCTTCGAGTTCTTTGGGATCGGTCACGGGCGCGTGGCATACGAAGTTTTCGCACACATACGCTGTGGCACTTCCCTTGATTGGCTGCATCGCCTGAATTTGGGTGAACCGTTCCCCCAACTCCGCTTGCGCGGCCGTTGGCCCTGGGTGGAGCAGGTTTTTGTGGGGCAGGAAACTCCGGCGAACCGTGCGCAGCAGGCTCTGGGTGTCCGCCTGAGTCAGGTCGCCGGCAAAAACGATCTGTTGGGCGGGCGCAAGCAGCTGATCCAGGCTGCATAACATTCCCGGCAGCGACGTGGGAGCCTGTTGCAGGATGGTGGAAAAGGCGCGGATCGTCTTTTCGGCCCGGTCCCGATACGCGCTCTTGCCGGTGAGTTCGGCCAGTCGCAGCAGGTTGCGGGCGGCCACTGAGCTTGCGGCGGGTTCGGCGCCGTCGTGATCTTCCTTCATGCGGATGAGCACGCTCGAATCGCCGGATTCACTGGCAAAATAGGCTCCGTTCTTCGCATCCAGGAAAAGCTCGTCCTGACGTGTTTGAAGCTGGATCGCAAACTGGATCCAGCCCGGGTCGAAATCCGCTTCGTACAGATCCAGCAAAGCCTGAATAAGAAAGGCGTAATCTTCGGCAAACCCGTGGACATTACTGGGTTCGCCACGGAAAGACCGCAGCAGGCGCCTGTCCTTCCAAAGGTTTTGCTTCAAGAAGAGAGCCGCTTTCTGGGCCGTTGCCAGATACGCCGGATTTTCGAGCACTGCGTAGCCCTGGGCAAAAGCCGAGATCATCAGACCGTTCCAGGCTGTCAGGATTTTGTCGTCGCGATGGGGGCGGGGGCGACCGTGGCGTTGGGTTAGCAGAAGCGCCCGACAACCCGCCAGCCGGGTTTCGGTTTCAGACTCGGCGGCGTTGGCCAGACGAGCGGCTTCGGTGGGGGGGAGTTTGCGGATGAGGGTGTTCTTGCCGGTTAATTCTCCGTGAGGATCGCTGCCTTTGGGAGAGTTTCCCTCGGGGAGAACTCCGTAAACGGCGCAGAAAAACGGGGCCTCCGGACCGAGAACCGACTCAATTTCGCTTTGAGTCCACACGTAAAAGGCACCCTCGGCATGTTCCTTTGAGCCATGACTGAGGAGCGAGTCGGCGTCTTCGGCAGAGTAAAAGCCGCCCTCGGGGGCAGTCATATCGCGCTGAACATAGTCCAGAGTCTGCCCGGCGATTTGAGCAAAGAAAGAATCCCCGGAGAGTTGAAAGGCTTCGAGGTGCGCGCAGACGAGCTGAGCCTGGTCGTAGAGCATTTTTTCGTAATGGGGAACATGCCAGACCCGGTCCACGGAATAGCGGTGGAAACCGCCGGCGAGCTGGTCGTTCATGCCGCCATT
>CAMCYN010000025.1 GCA_945883955.1 Akkermansia muciniphila | reverse complement strand
GTATTAACGCGCCCGTGGCAATCCCTAAAAAGCCTCGTGCCGCGTCCTAACCTGCGGCGAGGCGCCCGACTCGTGGCCCGATCCCGGTGAAGATTTCCCACGGAATAGTGCCAGCCTTGTCGGCCAGTTCCCCTACCGAAATTTCAGCGCCGGCCTGGGTGCCGATTAAGACGATCTCATCGCCCTCGACCGCCTCAGGCACAGAAGAAACATCGACCATGATCTGATCCATGGTCACCCGGCCCAGTACCGGACAACGTTTGCCGCCCACCAGAACCTCCGCGCCACGGTTGGAAAGGTGTCGCTGATAGCCGTCAGCATATCCGACCCCTAACGTGGCTATCCGGGCCGGCTGAGCCACGACATAAGTGCGCCCGTAGGAAATCGTCCGACCGGTTGAAATATTGCGGATGAGCGAGATCCGGGTCTTCCACGTCAGGACAGCACGCAGATTTGGCTGAAATTCCGGACGTGGCGCACAGCCGTAGAGCATAAGGCCGGCACGTACCAAGTCACCAGCATCAGAAGGAAATCCGATGACCCCGGCGCTATTTTCGACGTGAACAGGTCCGTCAAACAGGTGCATGGAACGCAGTTCCTGAACGAGCGAGCGGAAACGGGTCAGTTGCTGGAGAGTATAAAGGTCGTCTTCATCGGCCACCGGCAGATGGGAGGCGACTCCCGAAATACGCAGTCCGCTCAGAGCGTGGCAGGCTTTGGCTAACTCAACGGCTTCAGTTTCCCAAACCCCGATTCGGCCCATGCCGGAATCCACGGCCAGATGAACGTCCACAGGGCGGCCGTTCCCGAGCGCGGCGTAAGCCTGGGCCTCGCCAAGACAGGAAATGACCGGAGTAAATCCCCCGGCGACGATCCCTTCGCGCTCCTCGGCCAAGGCTGAGCCGAGAATTAGAATAGGGCTTGCCGGAGCCAGGGTAGCGACTTCCTGAGCTTCGGTAAGGTTGGCCACGCCAAACCAGTCAATGTACGGAGCCAGGGTTTTGACCACCAGCTTCAGGCCATGTCCGTAGGCATTTGCCTTCACTACGGCCATGACTCCGGTGCCGGTGCCTATCTGGGCGCGCAGAGCCTGGAGGTTGTGCAAGAGTGCCGGGGAGTCAATTTCTACCCAGGAACGGTAGTTTTGCGGGGATGCCATAAGAGATTTTGTGAACGGAAAGCGCGTAACAGGCGACATGCAACAGAGAAAAGAGACGGGAAACTCAATAAAACCGTTCCCTTGCAACTCGACAGGGGCCTGCGAGCAGAGCAAATTACGGTCTGATTTTTTTCTGTATGCGTCCACCGCTACCCTGGGCCCTCGCCCTTCTACTTTCCGCTTCACTCGTTCAGGCTGCCGAGCCTTCTGCCAACGCCCCAAAATCGACCAAGTCTACCCGGACGACCTCAGGAGACTCCGACGAAGCCGACGCCAAGTCCGGCACTTTTTTGGGCAGAATGTTTGGCAAATCTCCCGACTCTCCGACCGACACCACAAAGACGGCGCTCGCCTCTGGAACCAAGGCAGAGGCAACCAAAACGGACGCAAAACAGGAACCAAGGACCTCTAAACGTCCCGTTGCGCCTAAGGATAAACCTGCGCCCGCCCCCCCTGAGGCGCCCAAGACTGAGGACGAACGGTTTATTTTCGCCCGAAAAACCGCTTCCGAAGATCCCAAGGTGATCGAGCTTCGCTCCAAGGCCGACGCCGCAATTAAGGATGCAGAAGTGGCCCGGCTCACCCGCGCCTATCTTCGGACCCTTTACGGCAAGATGCGCACCTTGGAGCCCACCATTAAGGAACGGATCGACCTTACCGAAGCCGCCGCTCTGCGACTGGTTCCCGAACGGGCCCAGTGAGGCAAACTTGGTCAAAACTTCTGTTTTTTTACACAGACGATAAAGGCGCCCCGGATCTTCCGCGGCGCCCTTTTTTCCCCTCAAAAGGGTACCATGGGTTTCAAAAGAACCTAAGTACGCACAAAGGCCGGGTCGTGGAAGATCCCAGTCTGAGGGCTTTTTGGATTACGGGCGGTAGTCGGGCATCCTCCAAACAGTCGAGGACCGGGCTAGGCGCTTTCCGCCGACTTACTCTCACTGTGCAGATTCGGGCTCTTTCCGAAGGTCTCAGCCACACTCGGGACGGCATCCGGATTGGACGACCCGGTGACATCGGACCCGGCATGGCTTTCATCCCGCTTGGTAAATTTGACACCCACCAGACGTGACACACCATGTTCTTCCATGGTTACGCCGTATAACGCGTCGGCGCGGGCAATGGTCTTTTTGTTATGTGAAATCACCACGAACTGACTCTGTCCCACGAAACGGTCCAAGATTTTGATGAAGCGGTTGATGTTGGATTCATCCAGCGGCGCATCCATTTCATCCAGCACACAGAACGGACTGGGTTTAACCATGTAGATGGAGAACAGGAGCGACACGGCGGTCATGGTCTTTTCGCCCCCCGAGAGCAGGGAGATGCTCTGGAGCTGTTTGCCGGGCGGCTTGGCGATGATCTCGATTCCGCTTTCGAGCGGATCGCTCTCGTCGGTGAGTACGAGGTTGGCTTTCCCGCCCCCGAACAGTTCTGTGAACATCTCCTGAAAGTTGATCCGGATTTTCTCAAACGTCTCGGCAAAGAGCTTACCCGTGGTGCTGTTAATCTTGGCGATGACTCCGACGAGTTCCTCCTTGGAATTGAGCAGATCCTGTTGCTGTTTTTCCAGGAAAGCGTAGCGCTGTTCGAGCTCCTCGTACTCCTGAATCGCGTCCAGATTCACCGGTCCCATGGAATCAATCCGTTGATCGAGTTCCCGGACCATGGCGTCAATCTTCGCCCAATCCAATTCATAGGCTTCCGCCCCAAGGGATTCGCCCTCGGTCGAATCAGCATTCGCCCCAGACTGCCCGGAGTCGGTTTCACTGTCAGATCCCCCGCCCCGTTGGCGTTTGACGGCGTCCCGAAACGCCACCTTCAGCAGATAGGGATCACGTTCAAAGGCTCCGAGATCGAGCTGGTAACGTTTGCGGATGTGATCAAGGAGGGCACTCGCACGCATCTCAAGCTGGTTGAGCTTCACTTCCAGACGCGAACGCTGCTCGTGAATACCCGAAAGCTGCGAACGACGCGCCCGGAGTACATTGGCCCCCTCCTCCACTTCGAATGCAATCGCCGCACGTTGCGCCATCAATTCGCTGACCCGGCCTTCGGATTGCCCGATACGGCCACGTAAGGACTCCAGATTGGATTCGAGTTCGACGTTTTCGGAAAGTGTCGCGGCAGACCGGTTCTCATACCCCTCGATATCGCGTTCACGCTGCACGATCAGCTCGTGTAATTCCGCGAGGCGCGCCTCCATCGGCTGGCGCTGATTATGAAGGGAAGAATGCCGCTGACGCTCGGTGGCAACCCGAACCTTAATTTCGTTTAATTCCGAGCCAACCTCAGCCTCCTGAGCGCGGGCCACTTCCAGTTCGGACTGAAGTCCCTGACGTTGCGCCTGCTGCGATTCGATCTCGCCCAGCGCCCCGTATACTTCGCTCTCGAGGTCTTCGGTTTTCTGAACCGCTTCGTGGAAACGAGCCTGCGCCGCCCCCTGTTCACCCTCCATACTCTGGAGTTTGCGCCGCGTTTCACTGGCTTCGCGCTCAAAGAGCGCCAACTGGCCGCGCAACGTCGACAAGGTCACAGTCGCGTTCTGTTTCTCCTCACGCACCTCGCCCATACGACTCTGTAGTGTGGTGTATTCGATGAGCAATTCCTCGCGGCGCAACTGCTTACCCTCCACACTTCCACGTAGGGCCTCCACCTCGGAGCGCAGGGCGAGAATCTGATTTTTGCGCTCCAACACCGAAGCCACACTTGCGCTCGAATCCACGCCGCCATGAAGCATGCCGTCGCCTGTGAGCACCTCGCCGCGCAGGGTGACCAGCATCCAACCCTTCTTGGGAAAGAGTCCTAAAGCCGTCTCCACGTCGGGCACCAGCACCGCAAAATTCACCAGACGTTCAATGAGACGCTGCACCTCGGGCTGCGCCTTAATCTTATGGATGAGCCAACCCAAGGCCCCGGGAGGCAGCTCTAGGCTCTCATTCTCCACATGCTCAAAGACCCGATCCAATTCCTTAAGCGCCAATACGGCTTTGCCCAACTTCTGACCGCCGAGGGTTTTCATGATGTGCTCAGCCACCATGGTGTCCTTCATGACAATAGCCTGGAGATTCGCTCCCAAAGCCGCTTCCACGGCCGCCACATACTCGGGTTCGACCTCGATAAACTGGGCCAGGGCTCCGGAAATGGACGCCTTGAAAAACTCGGGGTTATCCAATCCCTTGAGCACCGCCTGGGTGCCGGAGGAAAATCCTTCACCGCTGTCCACAAGCGCCTGAAGCACTTCGAGGCGGCTTTCGCGTTCGGCAAGAGTCCGCTGCAATCCGCGCAAATCGCCTTCGACGGTGGCGATAGCCATCTGGGAAAACTGGAGTTGCCCCTCGAGATCAGCGACTTCTGCAGTTCTTTCTTCCAGAAGACGCTGAGTCGACTGCACCTCCGAACGAATTCCCAGCAGCTGTTCGTCGAGCTGGATTCCGGCAGCGCGTAACTGTTCGGTCTCGGCCCCCAAAATACCCAGCCGCGCTTCGGCACCGTCGCGAGCCTGGGTGACACTCGCCAACTGGCCGCGCAAGGTGGAAACCCGGTGTTCGAGACGCTGCACTTGCTGGGTGATCTCCTGAAGAGCGCGTTCGGCTTCGGCGCGCTGGGAACAAAGAGCCCCTACCTGGGCCTGCTTTTCCTCCATCCGGGACTGCTCGGCCTTCAGCATTTCGCTGATCTGCAATAGTTCGGCATCAGCGGACCGGATGGCGCCCTCTGCCGTGCGCAATTTCTCTTCCGAACCGGCCACATCTTCCCGATACCGGGCCATGAGTCCGGCGAATTCCTCGGCCTTTTCCCGATTAAAGACGATGCGGTTCTCGTGGTTTGTGATGCGGGTGCGTAGGTCGTTCACCTCGCGGCGAGCTCCTTCGAGCGTCTGTTCCATCTCCGCCAGAGCGCTCCGGCGCACCGATAATTCCGATTCACCCGCCTCAATATCTTCTTCGAGTTCGGTCTGACGCGCCTGAAACGAATCCAGTTCCGATTTCCCGGACTGCAACTGTTCATCCAGAATATCCCACTGCCGTTTTGCCGAATGAGTTTCGAGAGTGCGCAGTTCGGCGAGCAACGTCTGGTAACGGCGCGCCTTGCCCGCCTGGCGTTGCAGGGAGCCGATCTGACGGCGCACTTCTTTTACAATATCGTCGAGCCGGATCAGGTTGGCTTCGGTGGCCTCGAGTTTACGGAGCGCCTCTTTCTTCTGACTCTTAAATTTGGTGATCCCGGCAGCTTCCTCGAAAATGGAACGCCGGTCCTCTGGGCGCGAAGACAGGATCTGGTCGATCTTGCCCTGTTCCATGATGGAATAAGCCGACCGGCCTATGCCGGTATCCATAAACAGGTGATGGATGTCCTTAAGACGGCAAGGCGTCTTGTTGAGCAAATACTCCGAGCCGCCATCGCGAAAGACCCGGCGGGTAATACTTACCTCGGCCCAGTCCACCCCGAGTTCCTTCTCACATTCGGAGAAGTTCATGGTCACCTCGGCCATGCCCAGTCCGGCCCGGGAATCGGTGCCGGAGAAAATAACGTCCGCCATCTCACCTCCGCGCAGAGCTTTGGCGGACTGTTCTCCCAAAACCCAGCGAATGGCGTCGAGGACGTTGGATTTTCCGCACCCGTTGGGACCGACCACACAAGTCACCCCTCGGTGAAAGGTGAGGACGGTACGGGGAGCGAAGGACTTAAAGCCGAAGAGCTCGAGAGATTGGAGATACATGGGCGCCGGAATTGAGGGAACAACCCAGCAACTTTGCCATTCCCGGCCCCTGATGCAAGCCCCAGATATGGGGCCGAAGCCCAACACAAACCACAAGCACTTGTGGTTTGTGTTACAGCCGCGCCACTAAAGCCGCTATCCGAGAATGGCCGGATCGCCGTACAGGGTGAATCCCGTCGAACGGGTAATTTCCACCTCAAATACCTGGCCCACATGCCGGTCACCGCCTTCGATAATGACCACTTTGTTGCCCGGCGTGCGTCCGGTGAGCCGCTCGGTGTTCCGCTTGCTGGCCCCTTCACACAAGATTTCGACGCGTTTTCCGACCAGCTCGGCGCTCTTGGCCTTGGCTAGTGCGTCTACCACCTTCAGGAGATCCTGGTTGCGGGCTTCCTTCACCTCCTCCGAAAGCTGATCGGGCATCGTGGCTGCCGGAGTGTCCCGGCGTGGCGAATAACGGAAGACGAATGCATTATCAAAGCCGACCCGTTCCACTAGCTCGCGGGTCGCCGCGTAGTCCTCCTCCGTCTCTCCGGGAAACCCGACGATGATGTCGGTAGTAATCGCCAGATCGGGCCGCGCCCGCCGGAGCGCTTCGGTGAGAGCAAAATACTTGGCCGCCGTGTACCCACGGTGCATGGCTTTGAGAAGCCGGTCGGATCCGGACTGCAAGGGCAGATGTACGTGGGGCATCAGCTTAGGCAGCCGAGCAAATGCCTCAACGAGGTCTTCGCGAAACCCGATCGGGTGGGGCGAAGTAAACCGCAACCGCCGGAGTCCTTCGACGGCGTGCACAGCGTCGAGCAGTTGAACGAAGGGACTTTTCCCGTCCACCTTTGGAAATTCGTGACGGCCGAAAAGGTTGACGATTTGTCCGAGCAGAGTGACCTCTTTGACGCCGCGAGCGACGAGGCCTTCGACTTCGGCGACAATCTCGGCGATGGCCCGGGAACGTTCCGCGCCACGAGTGCTCGGCACAATACAGAAGGTGCAGTGCATATTGCAGCCCTGCATGATTGAGACAAAAGCGCTGGCCTGGCCGGCATCGAGCACGTGTTCGCGGATGGTTTCCTGCGACCCGGGCTCTTCGTCGACGTCCACGATGGAAAACCGGGCGTCATCCATCAACTGATCCCGAAGCCGGGCTTTGTGCTCTACGATCTGGTGGACGTATTCGGCGACGCGGTGAAACTTCTGGGTGCCTACTACGAGATCCACTCCCGGAATATCCCGGACGAGCTCTTCGCCGCGGCTCTGCGCCATACAGCCCAGAAACCCAAAAACGATCTCAGGTTTGTGGGTGCGCAGGCGTGAAAGCATGCCCATTTTGCCGATGGCTTTTTGTTCGGCCATATCGCGGACGCTGCAGGTATTGAGGAGAACGACATCCGCGTGGGATTCGTCCTCTACCATTTCGTAGCCGCGAGCAATGAGATCGCGCGTAACCTGTTCGGAATCGCGTTCATTCATCTGGCAGCCGTAGGTTTTAAGAAAGACTTTTGGCATGGGGCGAAGTGAGAGTCTGGCAGCAAGAGCCGGACGAGTCGAATCCCGAGAGGCCACTAAAACGGAGAAAGGCAAAGAACTAAGTCGCTGGTAAATCCCCCCGTTAAACAGTCCGTTTAACCGATTTTGGGGTTTCTCCCGTCACTTTGCATTTGCATCCACCCTCGCCCACTGGGACTTTGCTTTCTTTAAGAACCGCTTATGAGCACTACGCGTAGAGTTGTTATTACCGGGATGGGCATCCAAACGCCTCTAGGAGACGCCTTGGAATCTTTCTGGAGCAATCTCACCCAGGGGGTGAGCGGCATCAAACGAATCACCCTTTTTGACATCACCGATTACGAGTGCCAAATCGGGGGCGAGGTGCCCGAATTCGATCCCCCAAAATGGTTTAACGTTCCCAAAGACGCCCGGCGCGCCGACCGTTACACCCAACTGGCCATGGCCGCCTCCAAACTCGCTATGGCAGATGCGGGCCTTACCGGGGCTCCGGGCAATCCCGAACGCTTTGGCGTCGTGATCGGATCAGGCATCGGGGGTCTGAAATCCCTCGCCGACCAGCACACGGTCCTCATGACCAAGGGACCCCGCCGGATCTCCCCTTTCATGATCCCGATGATGATTTCCAACATGGCCAGCGGCCTTGTTTCCATGGAATTCGGGCTTCAGGGCCCCAATTATGCTCCAGTGTCCGCCTGCGCCACCTCCGCACACGCCATCGGAGAAGCCTGGCGGATGATTCGCGAAGGAGACGCCGATCTGTTTCTGGCTGGCGGATCCGAAGCCGCCATCGTCCCGCTCGGTATCGGCGGATTCGGCGCCATGCGCGCCCTCTCCACCCGGAACAGCGAACCGGAGAAAGCCTCACGTCCCTTTGATAAAGCCCGAGACGGCTTTGTTATGGGCGAAGGAGCCGGAGTCCTCGTGCTCGAAGAACTCGAACACGCCAAACAGCGCGGAGCCCAGATTTACGGCGAAGTGGTCGGTTACGGCCTCACGGCGGACGCCTATCACATGACCTCGCCCTTGCCTAATGGCGAAGGCGCCCAGCGTTGTATGCGGATGGCTCTGGCCAAGGCCGGGATCGCCCCGGACGAGGTCGACTACATCAATGCACACGGTACTTCGACCCCAGTGGGCGATATCTGCGAGACCCGTGCGGTCAAAGCCGTGTTCGGCGAACACGCCAAAAAACTCTCCATTTCGTCCTCCAAATCGATGACCGGCCATCTCCTCGGTGCGGCTGGTGCAGTCGAGAGCGTCGTTTGTACCCTCGCCATTCGCGACGGCGTCGTGCCACCGACCATCAACCTCGATGATCCCGACGACGAATGTGACCTGGACTTTACGGCGCATACGGCCAAGCAACGTCCCGTCAAAATAGCCGTAAACAACAGCTTCGGCTTCGGCGGACACAACGCTTCGCTCGTCCTCCGGGCTTTCTAAACAAGCTAGAGCTCTTCAAAAAACAAAACCCCCGTTCCGGATACACTCCGGGACGGGGGTTTCTTTTTAGGCCCTTCCGGGACCCATCCGGCGATGGGCCCCTTGAATAGTGGCTTTAGCGGACCTGGTCCGACTTCAGGTAGGCGGCAATGTCCGAGATCTTCTGTGCATCCAGTCCGAGCATTTCGGGCTGCGGCATCAGCGAGCGGGTCATTTTGGTGATCGATTTGACGGCACTCCGAGGCACACGCTGAACGATCGCTCCAACGGACTTGATCACGAGCGGATCCGCATCCGAAACCAGTATCCCGTCTATCTTGATGCCCCCTTCCTTGGTCTCCACGCGGGTGCCTTCGAACCCGTGCGAGATTTCGGCCGAGGGATTCACCAGAGCGTTGATAATCACCTCACGGGGCTGTGTCTTCCCGAACGCAGTCAGGTCGGGCGCAAACTCGACTCCCTGCCCGCCAATCTTGTGGCAACTGAAGCAGAGCGCCATGTTGGCCTGGCCACGCGCCACATCCCCCGGCATTGCCACGATCTCGGCGACCGATGGTAAGGTGGACGGTGTTTTGAGCGGCTCGGGAGTTTCCACACTCACGAGTTTGGCCGGCTTGGGTAGCGAAATGCCGCGTTTCTCCAGGGCCACATCCACGCCCAGATCCTGCCAGTCGTTCGAACGCCGGCTGGTGAGCCACCATTTGGCGTCTTCGACGAGCGGCGAGGTTTTGTCGGCCATAAAGTCCGCCATCGCTTCGACCGCCGCAGGATCGTTGATAAATCCGATAGCCGTCATCATGAGCTTGCGCTCTTCGACGGCGACTTTCTGCGACATACCACGGGCCCGCAGATCCCCTACGGAATCAGGCGAACCGAGGCGCCACGCGATTCGGGCAAATGCCGGCGACCAATCCTCGGAGGACTGAGGCTGTTGGGGACGCAAAGCGGCATAGACTTCCTTCTCCTTACCTTCCGATCCCAGGCCGAACGCTTCGAGGTAAGTGGCATCTGTGCCGTCATACCCCTTGGCGAGCTGTTGTAAAATGGGACCGCTCTGGGCAAATGGCACCTCGCGCAGGCTCACAGCCACTTCCCGGCGAACCGCCGCCGAAGGATCGTGCTGCATTTGTTTGGCCAACTCCAGGGCATCCATGCCGGCACGACGCAAGGCGCGCAGGGCTACCAGACGCACGTTGTCGTCCTTGGCGGCGAAAAGTTCGCGCACCTTGGCTTCCCCGGTTGGGCCCATTTGAGCCAAAAGCCAGATCCCTCGGGCGGCCACGTAAGGATTGGCTTCCTTAAGCAGTTCCATCACCGCAGGCACGGCCTTTTCCCCCTGAGCTTTGAGGCGAATAAAACCGCTGTAACGCACATTCACCGCCGGGCTCTTGAGCGCTGCGATCTGTCCTTCGGTGGTGGCCAGGTCGAACTTAGGCACCTTGGAAACAAACCCCTTAGGAGCGATCCGGTAGATGGTTCCACAAGTCAGCTCATCCTTGTCGCCATGTCCCCCTACGCGCGGATCAAACCAGTCCGCCACATAAAGCGCGCCATCGGGCCCAACCACCACGTCGGAAGGACGGAACAAGGTTGCGAGTTCTCCCATCGGCGGGCCGTTTTTTCCGAGGAAGTCGGAGCCGGCAAATTTCCTTTCCTTGTTGGAAGTCAGGAAATCGGTGCGATCGAGTTTAAATCCGGCCCCCTGAGGCTGGGGTTTGTAGCCGAAAACCACATTCTTCCCCGCCTCACACGCGAGCAGCAGTCCCTGCCACTGGTCGCCCAAGGCGCCGTTTTCATAAAAAGCTACGCCAGTCGGCGAGCCGCCACCGTACACATCCCCGGCCGGCATAATGCCCGGATCTTCCTGACGCCATTCGGCGACCTCGGTTTCCTGTCCGGGACGTTTATCGGCCTGCCAGGAACGTTTGCCATCCTTGGAAGCAAACCCGATGTTGCCGCCTTCGAGAATAGCGGTCACACGGCAGGCGGGTGGATCATCATTATCACTCTGATAAAGTTCACCGAAAGAATTGACGGTCTGCTCATAACTATTGCGATAATTATGACCGATAATCCGGACATGGGTGCCGTCGGGATTCATACGCACAGTAAACCCGCCAATCCACACGTGACCGTCGTCACTTTTCTGCCCGGCGATCTCCTTCATCATATAGGGACTACCCATACGGAAGGTCTTCCCGGATTTATCCGTAAATTGAGCCCCGGTATTCCCCTGATTAAAATACCAGAGTCCGTCCGGACCGGCGGTAGTGGAATGTAAACTATGGTCATGTTGACGGCCACCGAAGCCGGTCAGAAGGACTTCGCGTTTATCCACGGAAGGATCGAATTTCGCGTCGCCATTAACGTCTGTGTAAACGATTAGATCCGGCGGCTGGGAGACGACCACCTTATCGTCGAGTACGGCCACGCCCAAAGGAGCGGCCAGGCCTTCTTCCTGAACAAACACCGAACTCTTATCCGCCTTGCCCGCTCCGGTAGTGTCTTCGAGCACCACGATACGGTCTCCTTCGGGACGGCGTTTGGCGTGGCTGCGGTAGTTGACGCCTTCGGCGACAAAAAGACGTCCGAAGCGGTCGAAATCGATATTGGTCGGGTTATGAAGCTGGGGAGTGGTGGCCCAGACGGTGATTTCGAGGCCGTCTGGCAAAGTAAAGAGCGACGGCGGCACGAAGGTGGTCGGATTGGCTGGGGGTTGCTGAGCCGTCAAAAAGGCGGCTCCGCCCAGAAGGCAGATTGGAGCCAGGAGCAAACAAGTGCGTGAAGTAGAAGGGAGGTATCTGGAACTCATAATTGGAGGGCTAAAACAACGGAAGAGTATCCCCAACAGTGTCCAAGCTTAGAAACAACCAAAAACCCAGAAATTAGGCCCTCCGAGGACGACGCACAAATGGAGGCGGCGGAGTTAGCCTACGAGATATTCCCCTTCGGATTGTCTCTGGCGGGGTCAGGAATCTTCCATTACGGTTTACCTTCAGGGAGGCGGCTCCCAAGGTTTCCATCGGCTGCCTTTAATTTATGATTCCGCATCAGCCTTATTCGCGCCGGGATTTCCTGCAGACCTCGCTTGGAGCATTGGCCGTATCGACAGCAGTTCCCGCTTTCGGGCAGGCCCCCGTTAAACTCCGCGCGGCCGTGATCGGACACACAGGCTTTGGGGATTACGGCAACGGGCTGGACCAGGCTGCGGCGCAGCATCCCGCAATCCAGTTGGTAGCCGTGGCCGACGCCGATCCGGCCGGACTTCAGCGGGCCAAAGTGCGATTGAACGTACCAAACGCCTACGAGGATTACCGATTGATGCTCGAAAAGGAGAAACCCGACCTCGTGGTGATTTGTCCCCGGCATACCGGCCAGCACCACGCCATGGCGCTGGCCGCTCTGCGCGCCGGGGCCCACATTTGCGTGGAACGTCCTTTTACCACCACCCTTGTCGAGGCCGACGAAATCTTGGCCGTGGCGCAGGCGGCCAAACGTAGAGTAGCCGTCAATTATCAGTTACGCCTGCAACCTTCCGTTCAGTGGCTTCTCAAACAGGCCAAGGCGGGAGCCTTCGGTCGTCTGGTGGAAATGCAAGCGTTTGGAAAAGGTGGACAGCGTGCTGGTGGTGAGGATCTTGCGATATTTGCGATCAGCCAGTTTGACATTATGCGCGCTTTCGCCGGCGACGTCCTGTTCTGCAGTGCCACAGTCATGACCGACGATCGCGACATGGTAGTGGCCGATGCCCGGATTCCGGCCGACAACATCGGACCAGTGGCTGGCACGGCCCTGACCTCGGAGTTTTATTTTGAGCGCGGCATTCGAGGCACTTTTGTGACTCGGTCCACGGCGGCAAGGACGGTCAAAAAACCGGTGGATCGCTGGAGTATGAACATTCGGTTCATGAACGAGGTTTTCCGGATCAATACCGATCTGCCCTGTGAACTGTTCATCCTCAAAAATGGCGAGTGGAAATCCACGGGCCGTTCCGATGAATGGGCTTTGACGCCCGGCGCTCCGGTGGTGGAGTCCACGCCGAACCTCCTGGTGGACTCAGCCGCTCCGGTCGTAGTCGATGTTGTGGCGGCCATTCAGGAAAGCCGGGAACCGGTTGTTTCGGGAACTGACGGGGTGAAAGCCCTGGAAATGGTCATGGCCGTTTACCAGTCGACGCTTCAGGAAAAGCGCATCCATTTCCCGCTTAAAACCCGCACGCATCCGCTGGCCCCCTGAGGTTTTGCTAAGAAGCCGTCTCGAGGCCGGATTGTCTTCGCTGCGGCAACCCTTTACCCCATAGCTTCGTATGCTCTTCCCTCGATCCCTCTCTGCCCTTTGTTTGACCTCGGCCATCTTGGGGTTTGCCCTCCCTGCGGGCCACGCGGCCGACGTTCCGGCAGCGGACAGTAAACCCACTCTTTGGCACGGATTTGAACAGCGCTCCTTTGAAGTCAACGGCAACAAATCGCTCCTGGTGATTCCAAACAAAGCCGCCGAGGGAAATCCGTGGATATGGCGCACCGAGTTTTTTGGGCATGAACCACAGGGCGATATCGAGTTGCTCAAAAATGGCTACCACGTGGCCTACACCAACGTGAGTAACCTCTACGGCGCTCCGGTTGCCCTCGATAAAATGGACGCCTATTACGATTACGTCCGCAAAACCTTCCAGCTCTCGGCCCGAACGGTTCTCGAAGGATTCAGCCGGGGGGGACTATTCGCCTACAACTGGGCGGCGCGGCATCCCGAACGCGTGGCTGCCATTTATGCCGATGCTCCGGTGTGCGACTTTAAGAGTTGGCCCGCCGGTTTGGGCAAAGGCAAAGGCTCGGCTGCGGATTGGGAACGTTGCAAAAAGGTTTACGGTCTGAGCGAAGAAGAGGCACGCGCCTACAAACTCAATCCGGTGGATAACCTCGAACCGCTGGCCAAAGCGCATATTCCTCTGCTCCACGTGTGCGGTGACGCCGACGAGGTGGTGCCCATGGCCGAAAACACGCTACTGCTCAAAGAGCGTTACGAGAAATTAGGCGGCAGTATGACTCTGATCAGCAAGCCGGGCGTGGGCCATCATCCCCACAGCCTCAAAGATCCGGCGCCAATCGTGGAGTTTATCCTTCAAAAGGCGCTCAGGTAACGACGGTACACCGGGGGAGTTCTGGGGCTGGGGGGGGAGTTCCCCCGGAACCCACCGTGGAGCATCCACAGCGGGGAAGGGCGTTAGCGAGAGGGAATGGGCGGATTCTTCTCGTCCGTCCAACCGTACCCGTTTGCCCAATTCTTCAACTGATAGCCGGTGCGCTTGGAGAATAGGCCAAACCGGTGAAACGCATCCGGCACCGAACGCAGCTCCTCCCCTGGCTTGGACCAGCGGCTGGCGCGCTTTTCCTCCTCCGAGGCGGAAAGTTCCGGACTTCTCTCGAGAACCAGACCGTTGTCGGCAGCAATTTTGAGGGTGCCGACGCGGACGTTGGGGCCGTCAAAGAGTTCAGCGGTCCACGTGGGCAGACCGGCCTGATTGGCCGAGCCCAGCGTGTAATTGACTCGATCAAAGCTAATCCCGGAACGGACAGCTTCGGTATTGACGATCGAAAACACTCCATCCGAATCGAGCTGGATGGAACTCAGGTTTAAGCGCGCCCCGATCGGACGCGCCATCGGGGAGCGTTTTCCGACGATCCGGCCCCGCTGGACTTCCACCTCCTGGACGCCTCCACGAGCCGTGGCATCTTCCAGGGTGACCTTCCAGATAGGAGGTTGGGGACGTCCAGCGTTTCCCGTAACCTCAACAACCCGCCCCAAGGCGTCTTTGCCGAAGGGAGCACACGCTGTTTTGAGCGCATTATAGGCGGTTTCCGAAGCGGAAGCCGCTGTAGCGAGGGCCAAAATTGCAATACTCCCCGAAAAAATGTGCCTTCTCATAAGCTGTTAATCTGTTGGAGGGATTTTAGCACACCCGCATACAGCACCAAGCTTCCTCAGATCCGATTGCTGGCGGAGGGCTAAAAAAAAGGTCGGCATGTCCTACCGCTAGCACCTCTGCTGGTTGTTGGGAGCGCGTCTAACACGGTGATGCAAAGAAGGATTCCACGGCCGCAGATTGCAATCAGGCCGGGGCTAGGATAGTGAAAAAACCGTATGTTCCCATTCACTCCGAGGCACGTAAGTCAGGCTCGTCTCTATTTGCGCGAAGCCTCCAAACTCCTGGCCTACCGCAAGGACATTGTGGCTCCGCAAATCATCCATGAAGTCGAGGAATCGATCCGGAACCTCAAAGAGTCGCTGATAACTGGGGATCGCGAAGTTGTGCAGGCCAAAATGACAGCACTCGACCAGGTCTGCGGCAAACTCCAACCCCCGCTCCGGGACGGAAGCTGGAAGGAAAATGTGGAGGTCTTTATTGTGGCCATCAGCATAGCGCTGGGAGTGCGCACGTACTTCGTCCAACCCTTCACCATCCCGACCGGTTCGATGCAACCGACACTGAACGGGATTAACACGGAGGTAACTAACGAGCCGCCTCCCAATCCGCTGGTTCGCATTTTGCAGTTTGCCACACTCGGACGCAGCTATTTTGACGTGCTAGCGGAACGGGCCGAGACGATTCAGTCCGTGGATGAAAAGCATCGTTTCGGCATTCCTCTGGGTTTGTTTACGTACACTGCCATTAAGACCACGGCTGGCAGTTACTCCGTTGGGGTACCCTTAGCGTCACTGGCCAAGGATTCACGCTGTACACCCGGCAGGCAGGTTAAGCCCGGCGACATCATTGCCCGCGGCTATTCGAATACGGGCGATCACGTTTTGGTGGATAAATTCAGCTACCACTTTGCGCATCCCGAAAAAGGAAACGTCTTTGTATTCAATACGCGCGACATTCCCACCCGCGAAAATCTCTATAACCCCGGAAGCCCCTCCCAATTCTACATCAAGCGGCTTACGGGCAGTCCCGGCGATCAGCTGCGGATTGATCCGCCCAACCTGTATATTAACGGATCCCTCGCCACCCATCCGTCCCTTCAGCGTGTCATGTCAGGCACTCTGGATCATCCCAAAAACGGTTACCGAGGCTACTCGAATGGGCCTGAACATAGCACATTCCGTAATCTCTCGAGTCCGAAGAATACCTTTGACGTACTGCCAAGATCCTATTTCGCGATGGGCGACAACTCCTATCACTCCTCGGATTCCCGCGACTGGGGGATCGTTCCAGAACGCAATGTAATGGGCCGCGGATGGATGGTGTACTGGCCTTTTAATCGGCATTGGGGATTTGTGAACTAACCCCTCGCTTCCGATTCCCCCCTTTAGCTTCCCCCACCTCTTCTATGGCTCGTCGCGCAAGTTCGTCGGTACCTCCGGGTAAAATCTTCGGCGGCATCGGAGCCGTTTTGGCCCTCATGCTGGGTGGGTTTCTCATTTTTGGAAAGGCCGACCCCTATCGCACGTTCTCAGCGTTCCCGGTCAAAGACTATCTGGAGAACGCCAACAGTCTTCGAGGCAACAGCTACCGGCTCGAAGCCACGGTTGACAAAACCCTTGAATTTTCACGCGATTCCGGGCGCCTCTTCGCGGTAGAAGTTTCCGGGGGCGACTTGCTCCCTCTTCTGGTTCCGCAATCGCTGAGTGGCACCAATATTGAGCGCGGACAAAAACTGTTATTCCATGTTCAGGTGTCTGAAACGGGGCTTGTTACCGCCTCTGACGTTCGCAAACCATAGCCCCTCAATATGTTCCGCTCCCCCTCGCTTCCGGGACTAGCCACCGCGCTGCTTCCCCTTTTGTTCACTGCCCCGATCCACGCTCAGGCACCTGCAGCCGGCGCCCCACCTTCCAGTACGCCGGCGTCCGGTTCCGCTGGGGCTCCCAGTAATGGCGTCGCCGGCGGTGACCCGGCCAATGCCGGGCCGGGGTCCATGTTCGATAACCGGTTGCCTGGAGTGGATCCGGCCAGCGGAATGATTCGGTTCAACGGACAGACTTGGGATCCCGCGAACAACCGGATATTCGCCGGACGCTTTGAGAAATACCTCAATTACCCCGAGGAATTGGGCGAATCCGAGCAGAACCACCGCGCGATCCTCAACAAGATCATCGCCCTGCTGGATCCCTCGATGATGAACGCCCAGACCCTCAGCGACGCCTACCGGCTGTTAAACAGGGCTGCCACTTATCCGGGGGATACGCGCCTTTGCGACACACTTTCCAACGCGATCTACGCCGTTTGGCAGTCCAAACGAAATCAGGGGCGTCTGGCCGAGGCAAACCGGATCATGGAAGAGGAACGCAAGCAGGCGCGTCGGAACATGACAGTCTCCGGAGACCAAAGTAGTTTGCGCCCCTCAGGCGGCTCGGCAGGAGGCGCTGCCGCCCCCGGTCTCCCGCCCCCTCCCGGAGGCACCCCGCCACCACCGATAAACGCGACAAACAATGTCACCATGCAAAATGGGGGCACAGTTTCCGCCACTCAGCAGACAGGAACCGGCCGACAGACACAGGGCTCCCCCTTTCCGAATACGGATGCGGCAAGGGCTTCAAGCGCAATCGCTTCAGCAACCGCAATGAGCGGCTACGCGGAAACGGTGGTCGGGAATGCTGTCAAAATTAAAACCAACGAGGCAAAATCCGAGCTCTCCGAACTCCAGGCTAAACTCGAATACCAGGGGTTCCTCATTCAGCTTTTTCTCCAAAGACGTTTCCATCACCTCGTGATCGGCACCCGTTTTTACCGGGCGATTTTCAACGACGGAGATTCCAAGCTTAACCTGCCGGACAAAACCACCCAGGTATTTGGCAGCGGCGGATCGCCTCCCACCATTTCAACACTCGAGGCCCTGGCTAATGAAGCCATGCGCGATGTCCAGCTGGGGGTTCAAGCCTTTCACTCCCTGGTGGATAGCGGCGAACTGAATTCGGCCAGTAAACGCCTCGCTGAAGCGTATATGATCGGGGAATTCATGCCGGAGATCCGGACGCTCCCTAAAGACAGAAAACGCAAGATCCTCACCTATTCCCAGAAGGCTAACCAGCTTCTGGCGGCCATTGAAACCAAGGATTACAGCCTCGCCTCCGAGCTCATCAACGGAGCAAATGGACTGAAAGTGATGGCCAGAGACTTTGATCCGACAAAGCCAAACGCATTGATCGAGACCTCGCGTAACATGGCTCGCCTGCACCTGGCCAAAGCGCGTAATGCGGCGATCTCGGGCGACAAACCAGCGTTCGAGGTGGCACTTGCTGAGGCGGGAAAAATTTGGCCAAACAACCCCGAGTTAATCGAAGTGGCCACCAAGGCCTTTAACCAGGGAGACGTTCAAGCTCAGGCTTTGGTGGAACTCGAGCAGTTGATCGCACAGAAAAATTTCCGCCGAATTGCCGAGGAAGCCGGACGATTTCTTGCCGCCACTCATTTGGCTCCGGTGGAAAAACAGAATCAACTCAAGTCGATCCTTGAGGAATTTAAGTCCATTGAAGCCGCCCTGATGGGTGCCAAAGAAATGGATCGCCAAGGTAACCCGTCTGGAGCTTGGGAAATGGTAGAAAAACTCGGCCAGAAGTTCCCGGACGATCTTCAACTTGCCCAGTCCAGAGCGCTTTACACCACCAGGGCAGCTGATTTTGTTCGAACCATTCAAAACGCACAGGAACATGAACGGCGCGCCCAAGCGGCCACCAGCCTCGCATGGTTCCTCAAGGCGCAGCGGTTATATCCCAAGAGCGACATTGCCGAAGAAGCCATTCAACGCCTGAAGGCACAGATACTTCCTCACGGAAGCTAATCTGAATCGAGGTTATAAACACTAAAACCTCCCAAGGAGACCCGGGGAGGTTTTTGGTGCAGAGGCAACCCTGCTAGGAAGCTCCGATTTAGGAGGCTAGCGTCAAATGGGCGGCTACTCGACGATCTCAACGTCTATGCGGACACCCGGCTGCCCGGCAGCCGCGTTTGCAATGGTGCGAATAGCAGCAATCGTTTGCCCCTGTTTTCCGACGACCTTACCGATATCCGAGGAGCGCAGCCGCAACTCGAAAAGGATCCCGTTTTCACGTGGAATCCTGAGAACTTCTACCTCGTTGGGGAAGTCTACCAGCGTTGTAACCACGTACTCAAGGAAGGCCTGCATAAATTAGGCACACAAGAATTCCGTGCTCACAATCCCACTCTTCGCCGGACGAATTGATCATCCAGCGAAAGCAGAACCGAAACTAGGCTGCGACAGGAACAGTTATGGCGGCTGCCTTACGCGTCTTGCGAATGATGGTACGCACTGTGTCAGAAGGCTGAGCGCCTTTACTGATCCAGTAATCTACACGGCTAAGATCGAGATTGGCATTCACGCCAGCTTTCTTGGGATCGTAATTCCCAATGATTTCAAGAAATTTCCCATCACGAGGACTGCGGCAATCGGCCACAACAATTTTGTAGTACGGACTATTGGTCGTACCTTCGCGACGGAGACGGATCGAAACTGACATATCTAAAGTATTTAACTAGCGAACTCCGGCACGCTGGGCTCGTGCCATCATTTTTTTAAAATTGCCCATGTTTTTCATCACCTTCCGCATCATCCCGAAACGCTGCATCAGGTCATTTACTTCCGTTACTGAAACCCCGCTCCCACGCGCAATCCGCTGGCGGCGGCGCGCATTGAAGATATCTGGATTACTCCTCTCCTTCGGTGTCATTGAAAGCACAATGGCTTCAATTCGCCGGAGCTGTTTTTCATCAACGGAAAAGTCTTTCAGATTGCCCATCCCGGGAAGCATCGCAAGAATATTCTCCAGAGGTCCCAACCTTTTAAGCATCTTAAATTGCGCTAGGAAGTCGTTAAAGTCGAATTCCGCCTTCCGAAACCGCTCTTCCATCCGCTTTGCATCGGCTTCATCAATCGCTTCAGACGCTTTCTCCACCAGGCTGACGATGTCCCCCATCCCTAAAATCCGCCCTGCGAGCCGGTCGGGATGGAACGGCTCGAACTGCTCGAGTTTTTCTCCAAGTCCCGCAAACTTGATGGGACGCTGAGTGACTTCACGCATGGAAAGCGCTGCGCCACCGCGAGCATCCCCATCCAACTTGGTCAAAATCAACCCGCTAATTCCAAGTACCTCATGAAAACGCTTTGCGACCGACACCGCTTGCTGGCCCGTCGCAGAATCCGCCACTAACAAAACCTCCTGCGGATTTAACATCTCCTTAAGCTCACGCACCTCTTCCAAAAGCGCCTCGTCTACTTCCTGACGACCAGCCGTATCAAAAATCTGCACGTTCCCAACCTGCCCCTTGGCCCACTCCAGAGCTGCCCCCCCCACTTTGAGTACATCCTTTTGGTCCGCCGCAGGCGTGTACACAGGCACACCGATCTGCCGTCCCAAGGTCGCCAACTGCTCAATCGCTGCAGGCCGGTGTAAATCGCACGCTATCAACAGAGGATGGTAGCCCTGCTTTTTTAGCCAGAGCGCCAACTTACCCGACGAGGTCGTTTTCCCGGCTCCATTCAACCCGACCACCAGAATCCGGGCGGGTGCCTGCAAATTTAAAGGTGCCTCGTCTCCGCCCAGTAAAGCAGTGAGCTCATCATGAAAAATCTTCACGATCTGCTGCCCCGGCGTCACAGAACGCAACACACCCTCACCCAAGGCCTTATCCTTTACTCTTGCGATAAAGGACTTTGCCACGCTGAACTCCACGTCAGCCTCCAAAAGCGCCATCCGCACCTCCCGCATGGCTTCCTGAATATTTGCCTCACTGATCGTCCCCTGCCCTCGCAGATTTTTGAAGACGTCCTGAAGTTTGTTGGAGAGCAAAGAAAACATGATAAAGCAGGTGCGCAGACTAAGCCGCAAAGCTTACGTGTCGAGTCTCTAGCGCGGAGACGCCGCCGCCACCGCTGGTTCGTAATTGAAACTCCAGCGTGTCTCCACCTTACGTCCCGCGACCAGGGCCGATAAAATCACTGTAACCTGCTTGTCCTTCAATGGTTGAAGCAATGTCGCCTCGGCCAGCTTGGTGGTGGCATTATACTTTACCGGCACCGGACCAATTCCGCTCACGCGAATCTCCACCGTACCCGCCTCCACGTCTCCCATCGTCGCCAGATTCGCCTTGATGGTCGGACGCGCCTCGCGAACCGTCTCGCCTTCCATCGGCACAGTCACCATCGACGCCGCCGCGAGCTGCCCCACCGGCGCCACTCCACCGTTGCCCCCACCTGATGACTCCCCGCCTCCCCCGCCCCCGACCATTGCCAAAGCGTCGGAAAAAATCTTGGGTTTGGTGCTGTCCATCGCATAACGACCGAGCTGATCCGCTGGGCTATGATAAGTAAGCCGCTGACCATAAACGGTAAATGCCGCCTCATACCCCGACTGCATTGCAATCGCGCGAATCTCCTCGTTGTGGTTGCCGTAAGGATACGCCAGCGCCTTCACCGAAATCCCCAAATGCTGTTCGAGCAAACGTCTCGAATCGGCGATTTCATTCCTGAGCCATTCCTCGTACGTCGGGAACTGGGTCTGGAATTTCCCCTTCTTGATCCGGAGATTCTGGTGATTGACAGTGTGGCTCTGGATGTCCACGCCTGCGTCCCGCATCTCGCGCAACTCCGCCCACGACAGCGAACCGCCTCCGGAAAGAGCTCCGCCTTTCACAAACGCTGTGTAAATGAACATCGTAAACGGATATTCATGCTTTTTAAGAATCGGCCACGCCACGTCATATCCAGAGCGGTAGCCGTCATCGATAGTGATCACGCAGCTTTTCTCGGGGATAGCCTTCTCTGCACGGCGCCACGCCAAAAAGTCCTGCATTGGGATCACGGTGAAACCATGCTCCTTGAGCGCCTGCATCTGCGTTTCGAAGGCCGCCGGCGTGATTGCCATTCCGTCCTTGGGCTTTTCCTCAAACCGGTGATAACACAACACCACCACTGACCCTTTGGTGTCCACCGACTTTACTTTCGGCGGCGGCGTCGGCTCGGGTTCCTGCGCCACAGGCTCCACCTTGGGTGCCGGAGTCTCTGGATGCAGTGCTGGTAAGGTCGGTTTCTTACACGCGGCAAATGGCATGCACGAAACAAGCAGCAACAGGGAAAATCGGCAGTTCATAGTTGTGGAGACAGTAATTCTGGAAACATACAGTAACCTGGCGAGGTTCGCAAAGGGACCGGCCTCATTTTTTATCACACTCTCTTCCCAGCTAAACCCGCTGCCGATCCCGAGCGCCTTATTGCAGTCCCAGCTTCGCAAAGGTTCCGTCCACATGTTGGAAATGAACGGATAAAGAACACAGCCGCTCGATTTCCTCCCAGCTCAGCACCGAGGCCACATCCGGCTCGGCTGCAAGGTTATCCTGCAGAGAAACCTCTCCCTGCCACGTCTTCATCGCCGCACGCTGCACCGCTTCATACGCCGCCTTTCTCTCAAGGCCCCGACGAGTCAGTTCCAGCAGGACACTCTGGCTGAAGTAGAGCCCTTTGGTGATCTTCATATTCCGCTCCATGTTCTCCGGATACACCAGCAACCGGTCGACCAGTTTGCGCAGCGTTACGAGCATATAATTGAGCAAGATCGTCGAGTCGGGCATAATCACCCGTTCCACCGAGGAATGAGAAATGTCCCGCTCATGCCACAGCGGCACATTTTCCAAAGCCGCCATCGCATTGGACCTCAACAAACGCGCCAACCCGCTCAGCTTCTCGCCGGTAATCGGATTGCGCTTGTGCGGCATCGCCGAGGAACCCTTCTGTCCGGCGCTGAAAAACTCCTCCACCTCGAGAACTTCAGTGCGCTGCAGGTGGCGAAACTCCGTCGCCCACCGATCCACACTGGAGCCAATGATGGCCAGCGTCGTTTGAAATTCCGCATGGCGGTCGCGTTGAATCACCTGGGTGCTCAGCAGCGCCGCCTTTAGTCCGAGTTTCGCACACACTTCCTCTTCCACCACCGGATCGAGATGCGCATGGGTGCCAACCGCTCCGCTGAGCTTTCCAACCCGGATTCGCGACTGGATCCCCTCCAACCGCTCCAGTCCACGCCGGAATTCGTCATACATGAGCGCCAGCTTTAATCCAAAAGTGATTGGCTCGGCGTGAATGCCATGACTACGCCCAATCATGGGCGTAAACTTGAACTCGTTTGCGCGCCTGCCCAGAACCACCAGCAAATCCTTTAAATCCTTAATGAGCAGGTCGGAAGCCTGACCCATTTGCACGGCCAGGGTGGTGTCCAGCACGTCGGAAGAAGTCATGCCCTGATGCATCCAGCGGGCCGCCGGCCCGACATACGAGGCGACATTTTCCAGAAATGCGATCACGTCGTGGTGCGTGCGGCGTTCGATTTCTTCGATCTCAGCGACTTCAAAACGCGCCTTTTCGCGAATGGTCTGGGCGTCCTCGAGCGGGATCACCCCGAGCCTAGCCATGGATTCACATGCCAGGACTTCAATCTCGAGCCAGATCTCGTACTTGCGCTGCTCGGTCCAAATCGAGCTCATTTCAGGAAGGGTATATCGGTCGATCACCGGGGGAGGTTGCGACGCCCGGGGGTTTGGCGCAAAAGCAAAACGCCAAATTTGGAATGAGGCGCTGATTTTCCACGCATTTTCCCCAACCCCGAGCAAACCAATCCACTTTTCCATCCGTAGCTTTGGGTATGAGCGCCCAACATCTCGAAGTCCTAGAAACCACCCTCCAGAAGACCCACCAGTGGATTGATGCCCTTTCGGAGGAGGCGCACATGGATCCGCACACCGCCTACCAGGCCTTGCGGTCGGTGCTCCACACTTTGCGCGACCGTCTTCCTGCCCCCGAAGTGGCTCATCTCGGAGCGCAGTTGCCCATGTTGGTGCGTGGAATTTTCTACGAGGGCTGGAACCCGTCGGCCGCCCCGATGCGCCTCAACCGGGAAGAGTTCCTGAGCCGCATAGCGGACGGTATCTCCAGTAGCCGCATCCTCGATCCGCGGACCGTGGCCGAGGACGTGTTCACGGTCATGAACCATTTTCTCGGCGCGGGGGAACTAACCAAAATAGCGGGAATCCTGCCCCCCGAAATCCGCACCCTGTTTCCCGAGTAACGCCGGCCAGGTCAGCGGGCATTGTTGACCGTGGAGCTCTGTGGCCGGGCCAGAGAACGCCGCCCAAACGCGCATCGCGTGCCGGAGGTGCCTACAAGTACCACGGGGGGGCATCCACGGGGGGGGACAGGGCATGAGCGCCCTTCGCGTCCCACCGAAACCGGGCGCAAAAGCGAATGATCCATACGCGGCTCAAGCTGGACGGGCGAGTCTGTCTCGTCTGCTTACCAGCCTCGGTTCAATCGGTGAATGGAGTCGGAAGCAGGCCAAGACGGGGGACACGAAGCGAGGCGGCGAACATGACAAAAGGGTGAATTGGGATAACGAACAGAGAGGGCGGGTTGGGGGTGGGTTCACTCTCATCGAACTTCTATTTTGTATGGCGATTGTCGGCCTGCTGGGCGGTTTAGTGTGTACGGTTTCAGCGGGTGTGTTTGCGCCCGGGGCCCGGTTTCAGCGGGAATGCTGGGCGCTGGAGTATTTTCTGCGCGAAGTCCAACAGGCCGCACGCCACTCGCGGCAACACTGTTTTGTGGGGTTTGTGGAGATGGCCATAAATGCGGATAATCCCAGCGAAAGAGGGCTATTTGTCGCTGCGTACGTCCGGGCAGATGGCATGAGAGGTTTTGATAACCGAAACCCGCGCGATTCGTGGCTTCGCGACACCATAAAAACGGAAAGTTTAAAACTGTTCCGCTCCCCTCAGCATTATCCCACGCTTCGTCTCGCCGCGTCTTTGCCTCCTCCGGCCTGGGGCGCCATGGCCAGACCCCCCGTAAGCCGTTACCAACGGCTCGGACATCCCGCCGCCGATTCCGAAACCCCTGTCTACGCCCTCATGAGTCAGAGCCGGACGGTTGAAATACGTCGGGTCATTCATCTCCATCCAAACGGTGCAAGCCGTGTGGTGCATCAGAGTACGGCCGCGGATCTCGTACACGCTCTGGAGGTGGGCCTGGTGCCCTGGGGAACTCCGCCGCCGCCCCCGGACGATAGCGACGAGGATGCCCCATTAACGACCCCCGGCACTTTAGGGTTACACGCCGCCATTCAAATCAACGGACTCACAGGACGTCTTCAGCTCTACTTGCCATAACCAAAAAACTAACCGCCTGCTCGCCACCAAAAGGAGAGAGACAGCGCACAGGCATCACACCAGCGCACCCACCTCCAGTCGTTCGTTGTGGACCGTACGGGCGGGCGGCTGGGCTTTTATTTCGAAAGCGCCGTTTTTTTCGGGGCGGTCAAAGTGATGTGCGGCTCACGCAGGTATAACGGCTCCAGATCATCCCGCTGGAGAATTCCGGATTCTGCGGCCGCGAGTTCCGCCAGAATGGCCGCATCAGGGAGGCGGCATTGCGCGTTCCATAGTTCCGGCAAAACCTCCGCGGAAAATATGGCCTCGTCGCTCCCGGCTAGAACCTCGGCCAGGGCCGCCGCACTCTCAATCAAACGAGGACCATCAATACATTCGCCATTTTTAATCCGTGAATAATACCAGGCGCCCCGACGCGCATCTCCGATAACTCGAAAGTGAGCGCCCACCGGCGCCACTGCAAGCACACTGGGAATCCCGACCAAATCACAATTCCAGACAAACTGCAGGCCAAAGGCCCCGGCGATTGCAATCCGGACCCCCGCATACGAGCCCGGCCCCAACCCGACAGCGATCCGGTCTATTCGTGCGGCGACATCGCGAGCCTCCTCCAATGCCGGGAAAAGCGCGGAAGAATGGGTCTTCTTGGAAGATATTTCCCTTTTCCACAGAATTTCACCATCCCGCCAAACAGCCAGAGAGGCCACATCGGTGGAAGTGTCTATTGCCAAAATATTCATACGCCTATCTCCAGTTTGCGCTCATCGCCTTCCCCAATTTCAAATCGAACAAACACCGTTCCGACCGGAAGCCTGGACTCAAACTTGTGTGCCCATTCCACGAGCATTACTCCGTCTTCGTCCAGATAGTCTTCCCACCCCACCCCGCTCAGTTCCCGCTCGGATTCCAAGCGATACAGGTCAAAATGGAAAACCGGCACCCGGCCACCCCGATACTCGTGCACCAGAGTAAAAGTCGGGCTGCACACCTCGGCTGCGTCGCCGCCAAGCCCTTGGACTACCCCCTTGGTAAAATGCGTCTTTCCGGCCCCAAGGTCGCCGCAAAGAGCAACCACATCTCCTGACCGAAGCCGGAGGGCAAGTGCCACACCGGCCTGAATGGTCTCTTCAGGACTCTTGGAAATGATCGTATCCACGTGTTTTAGGGGCATCGGCGGGCGGCAGACTATCGGATTTGGGTAACAAAGCGCCAATTCGACTTAATAACAATTCAGGGAAAGTCTCCCTCCAAGCCAGCTCGATCCGGGCCACCTCTTCCGGCGCAACCGCCATCAGTAATTCAAAGTCTTCTCCGTCCCCCAGGGCCTGCTCGAGGCCGTACCCGGCCGTACACGGCACACGCTCCGGTTCGAGACCGAACGCACACCCGCTGGCCGCCGCCAATCGTGGGCCGTCTTTGGCCAAACCATCGGAGAGATCCATCATTGCGCTGGGCCGGAAATGCTCCACCAACCAGGCCGCCTCCTCCAACCGCGGCTGAAAGTCGAGATGTCGCCCCGTATGCAAAGATCCCCCCAGCGTACCCGTCACCAACAGCACGTCTCCGGGGCGGCCTCCCGAGCGCAGCACAACTCTTTCCGGATCCACCCATCCAGTCAGACACACATTACACGCCAACGGCCCGTGAATCTGGCCAGTCTCACCGCCCACAATCGAAACACCGAACCGTGACGCTGCCCGGGCAATCCCCCGATACAACCCCTCCAGACGTTCCCAGGGCGTATCCGCGCGCGCCAACACCGTGATTAAAGCCGACTCCGGACGGCCCCCCATTGCCGCAATATCGCTCACAGCCCGACAGAGCGCTTTCCAGCCGACCCGCTCCATATCTTCCGTTCCCAGAAAATGCACCCCCTCCACCACCGCATCGGTTTTCAAAAGCTGAAGCTTAGCCGTACCAGCCACCTTCAACACGGCACAATCGTCACCCGGCCCCTGCATCACCGCCTCCGAAAAACGCGGGAGAAGCCCCACAAGCCTCTCCACAACCCGATCTTCGCCCAACTGCCTGAGCGTCGTCATGAAGGCAGCCACCCCCGGCCCTGAAGATACAGGAGAGTCAGACTGATGGCATTAAAACAGGCGTGCATCCCGATGGACACCCACAGCGAGCCATAGCGCTCATAAGCGACTGTTAAGCACACCGACAGTGCAAACAACCCAGCCATCACCGTCACATTTCCATGGGAGAGGGCAAACAAGACACTGGTCCAAAAAACGGCACCAATCGGTCCCGCGTACCGCTTGGTGGTGGCATAGAAATAGCCACGGAA